>JBFHVQ010000004.1:0-72725 GCA_041589455.1 Gammaproteobacteria bacterium
AATCTGTTTAATGGGCGTCTGGCATTGAATGCAGGGTTCTCCGCCGCGTCCATATACAGAAAGTGTTTGTTGAAAATAACCGGGCTTACCATCTTCACGAGTAAAGTCACGTAATGTGGTGCCACCTTGTTCAATAGAGTGTTGAAGTACCTGTTTGATTGCGGCAACCAGTAATTGGTATCGTTTTTGTGAAATTCGGTGAGCAGAGGTTTTCGGGTTTATACCCGCAAGAAAAAGTGATTCACTGGCATAAATATTTCCAACACCTACAACCACCTGGCTATTCATAATAAATGTTTTAATGGCCACTTTTCGAGATCGACTAAGCTGGTAGAGAATGTCGCTATTAAAGTCTTCTGTCAGGGGTTCTGGGCCTAGTGACTGTAGAAGTTCATGTGATAGCGGGTCTTTCTTAGTCCATAGTGCTGCGCCAAAGCGACGAGGGTCTCTGAGTCTTAGTAGTTTTTTATTGGCAAAAACAATATCCAGGTGGTCATGTTTTTCAGCTGGAGTAGATTCGTCAAGAATTCTCAAACTGCCTGACATGCCCAGATGTAGAATTAGCGTGCCGACCTGGCATTGTATGAGTATATATTTTCCACGGCGATCGACGGATGTAATGAACTGGCCCGGTAACTGATTTTTTATAGCAGCAGGAATTGGCCAGCGTAATTTTTTCTGGCGAACCGTAACCGAGGTAACTTTCTGGTTAAGTATGTGAGGTTCGATGCCGCGGCGTGAGGTTTCAACTTCGGGTAATTCAGGCATGATCTGGGTCTAGCAGTTTTTGTTTAAGGGCCGGGTCAAGATGGTATTCAATATTGAGGTCAGTTCGGATCAAAATTAACCAGTTATCATCTTCGGCAATGTGTAAGCTAATAGTTTCATCTTTAAAGCCAAGTTTAATCTGTCCAATGATATTTCGAGTGGACTGTCTATGCACAGCATAAGCCTGTGCATGATTCCAGTGTTCTAATAAGGTGGCAATCTTTTCAGGATTAAGCTTCGAGCTTGTTGATTGCCATTGGCCATTATTTGTTTTAATCAAAGAGAAATCCGGCAACTCAATAGAAGTGAGTGATTTGTCTGAATCAATTAATTTAAGATCAATTAAGCTAGTGGCATGGGCACTAACCAGTGGGTAGGTATCATCCAGTATTAAAAATAAATTATTATCATTAAGCAGGTAGCGTTTGCCATTAACCGGATTGGACTTGCCGAAATGTATCTCCGTGTCATTAAATACAATGCTGGCTCTGGCAGGTTGTAGTCCGTATTCACTTAACTTAAGCTGACTGGCGTCATATTGTGTTTCAGAGCTCAACTGGCTAATATTCAAGAGCGTATTGATGCGAAATTGATGCGCTCTGATTTGATAGGGCGATTTCATTATCCATATATTGTTTTTTTCAAGCAAAATAGGTTGGCCATCTGCGCGAGGGATTTTGATCGTATGTATATCATTCAGTGATAGTGATGTTAGCTTATAGGATTCAGGTAACTGCTGCTCTTTGTTGATTAATAGAAAGATAAAAACAGCCAGTACAAGCAGTAAAAAAAGATTAACCAGGATTCTGCTATTTAACATTATCGTTTGCGTCGCTTGTGCCAGATAAGTAGACCACTAGTAATAAAAACCAGTGGTAAAGCAAACAGGAAAACAGCACTGATAATAGCCGCGGCCTGAGTAGACAGCTTTAACTCAAGGTCAGGTGCATCCTTCGGGCTAATATTGATTAGTTTATCGGCCTCGCTTAACCAGTTAAAAGACTTGCTTATAAAATCGAGGTTGCCGCCTTTTCCAAGATTCTGGTTGTTTAGGAAATCGCTGTCACCAATAATGACCACTCGTTGTGAACTTGCCAGATTATTGTTGTTGATCTGCCTTTGTTGCGCAATACCAATAACATGTGGCCCAGGAATATCACTCTGTGGATCAAATTGAGCCGATGGGAATAGCTCGCCAGTTTCGCTCCAGCTGCTATCCGAGGTGATTAATAAATCAGACTGAATCCACGGTGAATCATTGCTTAAAGTCTGTAAGCCTGAAGCGCCGGTAAACAAGGTATAGTACTGCATTTTTTGTGTAATGGGATGCAGTCGGTATTCCAGTATGGGAACGATTGCAGGGTGTTTAAGCTGTAGCATATTGCGGACTTTTTCATTGTCATCAACAATCATGCCGGATAAAAATGAGATATTTAATTCAGCGGCAACAGCGTTCATCGACTGATCAGTGTTGCTTTCGTGTAGCCAGAGTAAATTTCCGCCTTGCTGAATGTAATTCACGATGCTTCTGATTTCGTTTTCATGCAGCGCATTATCTGCTGAAGAAATCACCAGTACGTCTCTTCCAGGGCTTAGCGTATGCTGGAGCAGATTAATGTGTCTGCTAATGAAACCTTTCTGTGATAATTGTTGTGCCAGCAGGGCGTAGCCGCGAGGAGAGCTATCGGTAATGCTTATATCATTGTGCTGAGTCAGAAACAATAAGCTGGCTTGTTCCCCTCGATACAAGCGCAGCAGTGCATTGGTGATGCTTTCTTCGCTTAATGAATCGATGCGCTCCTGCTGCCCGTTGTATTCAATGATTGTCTGGCCATACTTTTCAATGTGGTCGGCTTTTGCCTGGGCAATATGCAGGTCCGGATTAATAACCTGAAAATTGAAGTTGCTGTTATTGTATTTATAACGGTTGAGGATTTCTGTGATTGCCTTAATTAATGTGGCATCGTCAGCCTGATAGCTGCGTATGCTTACCGGTTGATTTATTTCTGCTAGTAACTGAAGGGTATCCTGACTGAGTGAATGACGGGCGCCGGCTGTCCAGTCGCTACGAATATTATATTCATTGCTGAGCCAGCCGGCGCTGAAAATGCACGACAGTAGTAGAATGACATAGATGATGTGCTGTATACGGAAGTTAATGCGTGTTGCGCTGGTGACTTTCATTGTTGTAGCCTCTGCGCATCAAGCTGACGGATGCTAAGTAAAATAAAGCCAAGGCTAAATAATATAAAATAGGCAACATCAGCGGTGTTCACGATGCCACGAAGCATTTGTATGCTGTGGTGAGTGATCGATAGATAGTTGAAAAAATTACTGTCTTCGCCACCGCTATTTCCCGCAATATTAATAATCCAGAACAGAATAAGCAGGCCATAGGTGCTAATCGCTGCAATGCCTGGTTGTCTGGTCAGACTGGACATATAAAGACCCAGTGCAACAAAAGCTAACACATTAAGAAATACACCCAGTAACCCGGAAGCGAGTTTGCCGTAATCTAATGACGTGGCAAAGGACAGGGAAAGCGGCATCAGACTGCAGAGTAAAATAATAATCAGGAAAAATATCAGAGCGCCAAGGTATTTTCCCAGAATAATCTGGCTCATTGATACCGGCGAAGATAATAAAAGTTTCAGTGTGCCTGACTGACGTTCTTCGCTTAATAAACGCATGGTAATTAATGGGGTAACGATTAACAGCAGAAGTTTCAGGAAATCCAGCAGTGGTGCAACCACCAGATCCGTTACACCTGGTGCATTTCGAATTTTTATCAGTTCTGCCTGGAGGCTGAAAAAAATGTCGATATTGGAAAGGAACTTCCAGCTTAATAATATCTGTACTATTGCCAGTATGATCCACGCGAGGGGTGAATAAAAGAGGCTGCGCAGTTCTCGAAGTGCAATATTAAAAATCATCTGCCGCTCCTTCAGCTAGCCCTTGCTCGCCGCTGGTAAACTGCATAAAAAGCTGTTCCAGAGTATTTCTTTGAGGACTGATCTCAGATAGTTGCCAGCCATTTTCAACACATAGCTGACTGATCTCCGAGGTGTGTTGCAAAATATCTTCGCCATCCAGTAGATAATGTCCGGGTTCAATTTCGGTGACAGATGATACAGAGTCAATGTTTTGTAAGTTCTGTAATTCTGGTGGGTGCTTAAGTCGCAGTCTGATTTGTGAGTTTTTTTGAAGCTGGTCCATATCGCTGTTAAAAACCGATTTACCCTGATAAATAATTTGTACCCGGTTACACACAGCCTGTACTTCAGGCAGGATATGGGTTGAAAGTATAATGCCGTGTTGTTTGCCGAGCTCACAGATGAGTTTACGAATTTCCTGCATCTGTATCGGGTCCAGGCCAACGGTTGGTTCATCAAGAATAATCACTTTTGGTTGATGAATAATTGCCTGAGCTATGCCGACACGTTGTTGATAACCCTTTGACAGATTGCTAATCAGGCGACGACTAAATTCACCCAGGCCACAACGTTGCTTGGCCTGTTCGCGAAGTGAGTGAATTTCACTTTTGGGGATGCGTCTTAAACGAGCCGCATAGTCGAGGTATTCATCGACGGTTAGCTCCTCGTAGAGTGGCGGCTTGTCTGGCAGGTAGCCAATATGGCGACGTGCTTCATTGGGTTGTTCCAGTAAATCGAAGCCATTGATAATGATTTCACCGGCACTCGGTGCCAGTGTGCCACTCAGCATTTGCATACAGCTGGATTTGCCAGCGCCATTGGGGCCCAGTAAGCCGAGTATATCGCCCTGCTGTAAATCAATAGACAGGTCGTTTACCGCGTGGGTGTCGGCATAATAGCGATGCAGGTTTGAGGCATTTATCAGTTGTGGCATGGAGCAAAATAGTATCAGGAAAATAGGTGCTTACAACCACTGAAAGAAAAGTTTGCAGGATATTTTCACAGTGCGCCTGGCATTGGGTATGATTGAGCATTCTACAATAAGATTTCCATGCAGTTTGATATGAGCAAAATACATTGGCTTGGTGTTGATACCGGCGGTACATTTACTGACTTTGTTTACTTTGATGGTCAGTCGGTTCGGGTGCACAAAGTGCTATCGACCCCGAGTTCCCCTGAGCGAGCGATTCTTCAGGGTATTCAGGAGATGCGGCTGGACACTCAGAATTTACACCTTGTCCATGGCTCGACGGTTGCGACCAATGCTGTGCTGGAAGCGAAAGGTGTTAAAACAGTTTATATCACTAATCAGGGGTTTACGGATGTGCTGAGTATTGGTCGCCAGGCCAGGCAGCAGTTGTATAACCTGTCGCCGGTTCCGAGGCCTGAGCTTATCCAGCCAGAGCATTGCCTGTCGTTAAATGTCCGTGTCAATGCTCAGGGTAAAGAATTGAGTACGCTGCATGACGCGCAGCTTGAGCAATTGCTGGCGCAGCTGCAGCAGATATCGCCGAGCTCTGTAGCAGTAAATTTTTTATTTTCTTTTTTAAATTCACAGCATGAGCAACAGCTTAAGACGTTTTTAAAGAAAAAATTGCCAGAGCTTTTTATTAGCTGCTCCAGTGATGTGCTGGCGGAATACCGTGAATATGAACGAGGCATGGCCACCGCATTAAATGCCTATGTTGGGCCATTGATGCAAGGTTATTTAAATCGTCTGGGTAAGGCCTTACAGTCATTCGTAGAACACCAGCAACAGGCGGCTGTGCTGTCAGTAATGCAAAGTAGTGGTGGAACCATTAGTGCAGAGCAGGCAGGGCAGCATGCGGTTAGTCTGTTACTGTCAGGCCCTGCTGGTGGTTTAAAGGGTGCGCAGTATATTGCTTCGTTAAGTGGACAACAGCAGCTGATGAGTTTTGATATGGGAGGCACCTCAACCGATGTGGCGCTCATGGATGGCAATATCCGCCTGACTTCTGAAGGTATGATTGGTGACTATCCGGTGGCAGTTCCCATGGTGGATATGCATACCATTGGTGCTGGCGGTGGTTCAATCGCCTTTGTAGATTCTGGTGGTTTATTAAATGTCGGGCCAAAATCAGCCGGCGCCAGTCCGGGGCCAGCCTGTTACGGCGCGGGTGGTAAAGATGCGACGGTGACGGATGCTAATCTTATTCTTGGTCGATTACGTTCGGATGGCTTTCTGGGTAAAGGCATGTCGCTGGATATAGCTGCCGCTCAACAGGCGATGCAGTCGATTGCCGATACCCTGCAACTGACACTGGAGCAGGCGGCTGAAGGTGTTATTCGTATTGCTAATGAGCATATGGCGAGAGCGTTGAGAACCATTTCAGTCCAACGGGGATTTGACCCGCAGAATTTTACCCTGATTAGCTTTGGTGGAGCTGGTGGCTTGCATGTGTGTGCGCTGGCCGATGCATTGTCAATGAAGCGCGCACTGGTGCCAGTTTATGGGGGGGTTTTATCTGCGCTGGGGATGCTGGTTTCACCGCCAGGTCGTGAACTTTCGGTATCGGCGATACAGTTGCTGTCTTCACTGGAAATAGACGGACTGTCACAAATGTTTGCCGAGCTTGAAGTGAAGGGTGTCGCAGAAATGCAGGCAGAACTGGCAGGTGACTTACCGCGCTTGCAGCGGTCACTGGATTTGCGTTATCAGGGGCAGAGTTTTACCCTGAATATTGCTATTAATGATGGAGAAGAGATAACTATTCAGTCATTGCAGCAACAGTTTCATCAGCTTCACCGCCAAACGTATGGGCACGAATTACAGCTGCCGGTAGAGCTGGTCAATATTCGATTAAGTCTACGAGGAATGGCGTCGCCATTTTCTTTACCTGAGGTGCAATCTCAAAACGTCGAGATGAATTCAGCGTCTAGCATTGAATGTTATGGTTATCCTGAAGGTGTGCAGTTGTATCAACGTGAACAATTACAGGCGGGACAGTTAATTGAGGGGCCGGCACTGGTGTTGGAGAAAGTATCTACTACTTTAATCGATCGTAACTGGAACTGTCGAGTGGATGCGGTTGGGAACTTACAGCTGACGCGTGAGGCGGATTAGCGAATTGACTGGGTGACGCCTTCTGCCCATTGATCTGCCTGTAGATACAGATTTGAAAGCTCGGCTTTGCTGATGCCCTTGATATTCACCTGATCGGCAGCGGAAGTCTCAAGCAGCTTACTGCACTTTACTAATACGCCAATATTGCCTTTGTGTTCGAGAATGCCGCGCTTGACACTGTCAGCCAGGGGTAAGGGTTCTATCAGGGTTTCGATGGGGCGTTCCATTAAAATATCCAGCGCCGAAAACATGCCCGCGGTAAAGAACTGATCTTCATCTTTCAGTTTAAATCGTAGAGCGATAAGTTCACATACCTTGGCGCGAACCATGCCAAGTTTAATCAGAGATGCTGGCTGGTCGCCGACACTGCTAAGTGCTAGCAGTGAGGCCCAGCTAATCAGTTTTTTTCTTCCCAGAAATACCACGGCGCGTTTTATGGAATCGACATCGGTCGTCAGGTTAAAGAAAGCGGAATTAATTAGCTTAAGTAACTTGTAACTAAGGGTCAGGTCTGAGCTGATAACGTCTTCGACTTCATTAATTTCTGACTTACTGTTATGCAGAGTGGATAGCAGCTGCATAATAGAGAGTTTGTTGCTCTCCAGTGTTTTGCCTTTGATAATGCGTGGTCGGCTTAGGAAGTATCCCTGGAAGTAGTCGAAGCCCATGTCCGCATAAGTATCGTATTCGTCAAGAGATTCAACCTTGTCAGCAAGAAATTTTACATTGAACTTTTTTAGTCCTTTGAGTCTTGCGGCCATTGTTTCTTTGGAATGTTCGCGAATATTGAGTTTATAAATATCGGTTAACTTAATGATCGTATTGAAATCAGGAATATCCCTGAGGTCTTCCACAGCAAGTGTAAAACCGGCCTGTTTCAGGTTTTTAAGCGCCTTAATGGTTGATGGGTTAACGGAAATATCCGCATGAATGTCGAGTATCACGCGTTCAGCTGGTATGGGAAGCGCGTCTTCCTCAATCAAAAATCGCTCAGAAAGGTTAATGCAGGCGAGGGCATTGCCTACCAGGTTGTCCAGGCCCATATCCAGAAAAGTATTGATGACGACTTGCGAAGTTGCGCTATCCTGGCTTTGTATATCACCAGCGGTATTTTTTTTGCCGGTTCTAAAGAGCATTTCGTAGGCGTAGATACCCAGCTGTTTATTATAGATGGGCTGGCGGCCGACGAAAATATCCTTCATGTATTTGTGTGCTCGTTTGTTATCAGAAATTAAGGTTGAGTCTAATACTAAATGCTGCTCAGTACATCCTCTGCCCAGTTAATTGCCTCGATATTAATATCTGACAAGTCATCCGGGCTTAAATTGGCAAAGCGAATATTCACCCAGTCACCCTGCTCTTGTGCTAGTGCGCAGTTTAATGCATCGCCGAGTTCACCTTCGCGGTTGAGTAGTGCGGCGATGACGTTATCGGCGAGCGGCAATGGGGAGATGAGCTCTTCCAAGCTGCGATCCATTAATAGATCGAGTGATGAGAACATGCCAACGGTAAAGAAAATATCTGCCTGCTTGAGGCTGGCCTTTTCAGCCATGAGTTCACAGCTACGAGCGCGAATCATTGAAATGCGTACTTGCTCTATTGGTTTATTATCCATGCCGCTGAGTGCCATCATCGAGGCCCATGTGCAGAGTTGTTTGCGACCAAGCATAACCGTTGCATGTTGGATTGATTCAATTTTTGTGGAGCGAGAGAAGAAAGCTGAATTCATTAATTGCAGCAGTTTATAGCTCAGTGCGACATCTTTAGTGATGATGTCGACAATGGTGTCGGTATCGGTTTCCGGGTTGTGTAAGGTCGAAAGTAGATTGATTACACTCATCTGGTTGGAGTCGAGCGATTCGCCGCTCACTATACGAGGCCGGTTGAGGAAATAGCCCTGAATATAGTCGACCCCTACATCTCTGCAGGTTTCATATTCCTCGTGGGTTTTGACATGATCCGCGAGGATAATGGGATGAAGCTTTTTCAGGATCTTAAGATGGGCGCGAATTTCAGCGGCTTTCAGGTTTTCGATATTGATGTCGATAACGCTTGCCAGGCTGGCCAGAGGTTGTAATTGGGGGTGTTGTAAGTAGTTATCCAGCGCCAGCTTGAAGCCCAGGCTGGCAAGGCGCTTTACCCCGGTAATCACCTCGGAGGTGACATTGATGTAGTCTGGTATTTTTAAAATGACGCGGTCAGTGGGTAGGGGGAGTTCGTAATCGCTCTGTAAAAAGTGTTCTGTGAGTGTGAGAAAGGCGATTTTATCCCTGACGAGCTTATCTATACCTATTTCCATAAAGGCGTTAATAATGACTTGTGATGTAGCCTTGTCGGCAGCAAAAGATTCGTTTTCATCTGCCTCGGTACCATGAGGCATGAGCTCATAGGCATATACATCGAGGTCTCGAGTGTAGATGGGTTGGCGCCCTACAAAAATCTCGGCCATTAGTTATCCATTTTTTATAATCTGCGGTTGATTTGTAAGTTATTAATATAGTTTATCTGAAATCAGTTTATAGTAGAGTTTTTTTCAGGCATAAAAAAACCCGCGTGAGGCGGGTTTTTCTGAGCTGCAAGAAGCTTACTTGATTTTAGCTTCTTTGTAGATCACATACTTGCGAATGGTAGGATCAAACTTCTTGATCTCCATTTTTTCAGGCATGTTTTTCTTGTTCTTGTCTGTGGTGTAGAAGTGACCTGTACCCGCAGATGAAACCAGTCTGATTTTTTCACGCATTGTTCGGCTCCTTATACTTTTTCGCCACGAGCACGCATTTCAGTTAATACTGAATCGATGCCTTTCTTGTCAATAATGCGCATACCAGCTGTTGAAACACGCAGTCTTACATAACGCTTTTCACTTTCCACCCAGAAACGGTGGTTGTGCAGGTTAGGCAAAAAACGACGACGCGTCTTGTTATGCGCGTGTGATACATTGTTACCTGTCATCGGCTTCTTACCGGTGACCTGACATACTCTAGCCATGGATGACTCCAGTCAAAACTTAATTATAGAGCCCGCTGCCTATGGCCAGCAAACTCTGGAAATCTGAAAGGGGCGTGATAATAACGGATTCGAGGCCCTGAAACAAGCTCTTATGCTGCTTTAGTATTAAATTTGCTGACTAAACTTCCGAGCGGCTGGCGAGAAAATCGGCTTGGATGTATAGTGTGTCTTGATTTTAGCATGCGGCTAGCTGCTAAGGCATTGAAATTGATAGAAATAAGGTGATTCCCCTCCGGAAAGCAGAAGATGATGGATAAAGTATATATAAGAGACCTACGCATCGAGACAGTGATTGGTATTTACGACTGGGAGAGGGAGATCCGTCAGATAGTGAGTCTGGATCTGGAAATGGGGACAGATATTCGTCGCGCTGGCGAAACTGACCATATTGATGATACCTTGGACTATAAGTCAGTGGCTAAACGACTCATCGACTTTGTGGAGCAGTCAGAATTCCAGCTGGTGGAAGCACTGGCCGAGAATTGTGCACAGATCGTGCTCAATGAGTTCAATGTGCCCTGGATGAAGTTGCGCCTGAGCAAGCCCGGTGCTGTTACTGGTTCCCAGGATGTTGGCGTGATTATCGAGCGCAGCAAGGCTTAACATAGCATGGCATGGGTCTACATTAGTTTAGGCAGTAATATTGACCGTGATGTACTGACACGTGCCGGTGTTGCCTCACTGCGTGAGCATTACGGTGAGCTGGTGTTATCATCGGTATATGAGAGCGAGGCAGTGGGTTTTGTCGGTGAAGACTTCTATAACATGGTTATTGGCCTGCAAACGGACGAAGATGTGCTGACAGTTGCTGATAGATTGCATCAGATAGAAGACGCCCATGGCAGGGATCGTAGTGGCCCACGCTTTTCATCGAGAACCCTGGATCTGGATCTGCTGCTGTATGATGACCTGATATTGAAGCAGGGCAAGCTGGAGATCCCTCGGGATGAGATCCTGGAGCGAGCCTTTGTGCTTTGGCCGCTTGCCGAAATTGCACCTGAACTGAAACACCCGGTTGAGCAGAAAAGCTATGCTGAGTTGTGGCAGGCATTTGATCAGAGCAAGGAAAAACTGCGCCCTATTGCATTTGATTTTGCAGCTAGCTAGTGAGCACTTCAGATAACTAGATATTAATACTGCGCCCACCACACACCGGTATCACCTGGCCGGTAATATAATCCGCCTCAAGCGCCAGAAATCTCACTGTTTTAGCAATATCCTCAGGGCTGCCCTGGCGTTTTAATGCGGTGCGGTCAAGTATTGAGTCCTGAACCTCAGGGTCCAGCTCACTGCTGGGCCACATAATTGCTCCCGGAGCCACACCATTAACGCGAATCTCTGGCCCCAGCTCTTTAGCCAGTGACTGAGTTAGCATGGCTAGGCCGGCTTTTGCAGCACAGTAGACCGGATGGGCTTTCATAGGGCGGTAAGCGTGTATGTCGACTATATTGATGATATTACCCTGGGTCTTTTTCAAATAAGGGGTTGCGGCCTGAGAGAGAAAGATTGGCGCCTTGAGGTTGCTGCCCATCAGGTCTTCCCAGTGATCCTCGGTGATCTCACCGACCGGGGTTGGGTAAAAGCTGGAGGCATTGTTCACCAGCAGGTCGAGTCGTCCCCAGAATGCCGCGGCCTGTTCTACTAGTGAGATCAGGGAAGGGGTGTCCAGTAAATCGGTTTTCACGCAGTGAGCGGAGTTGTCTCGGATCTGGTTGAGGCTGGCCGCCAGTTCTTCAGCAGCGCCAGCTGAGCTGCGATAGTGAATAATGATATTCATGCCGGCTTCATGCAGGGTGCGAGCAATATGCGCGCCAATACGGGCTGCAGCACCGGTGATTAAGGCGGTTTTGATCTCTGGTTTTATCTGTGTGAGTTGTGTCATAGAATGCAGCTATAAATAATTACTTTAACATTCCCTGAATTGTATCATTAATGCAGAACCTCGACTTGCCTGAACCCTCTGAAGCAGAGAAGCAGCATAGTGAAAAACTATGTCAGCTGATTAAGCAGACTATTGATGAAGCTGGTGGTTGGATTGGTTTTGATCAGTATATGCAACAGGCGCTTTATGCAGCAGGCCTTGGTTACTACAGTGCCGGTGCGCAAAAGTTTGGAGAGCAGGGAGACTTTATTACAGCGCCAGAACTGAGTCCGTTATTTGCAAGAACTCTGGCCAGACCCGTCGCAAATTTACTCGAAGATATTGAAGATTCGGTCATTATTGAGTTTGGCGCCGGCTCTGGACAGCTGGCGGTTGATCTGCTCGGTGAGTTGAATGATTTAAGTAGACTGCCTCAGGCCTACTGGATTATAGAATTGAGCGCTGAGCTTAAACAACGTCAGTATGAAAAAATTAAGCAGGCACATCCTGAATTGCTAACGCGAGTACAATGGCTAACAGTGCTTCCTGAAAAAGCAATTAATGCTATTGTGATTGCAAACGAAGTGTTAGATGCCATGCCGGTTAAACGGTTTCAGATAAATCATGGGCTGTGTACCGAGCTTGGAGTGACTGTAGAAAATGATGATTTGGTTCTTCAATCTCGTCCTGCCGATGCCGCTTTACAACAGCAGATTAAAGAAACAGGAATCAATTTAGATGCTGTCGAATACCAGAGTGAAATTAATTTATATATTAAACCCTGGGTAACGGCGTTAGCGCAAAGTACAAATAAGTGTGCAGTTTATCTAATTGATTATGGATATCCTCGCAGCGAATATTATTCAGCGGAACGTAGTATGGGTACATGCATGGGCTACTATCGGCATCGTACACTGGATGCACCTTTATGGTATCCCGGTTTGCAGGATCTGACAGCCTTTGTGGACTTTACAGCAGTAGCCGAATCCGCATTACAAAGTGGTTTTGATGTAGATGGATTTACCTCGCAGGGAATTTTTTTATTAAACTGCGGATTATCTGAAGTGGTAGAGCAGTCGGTTTCTGAAAATGACATGCAGAGAATACAGCTGCATCAACAAATGAAGTCACTGAGTTTGCCAAGTGAAATGGGAGAGCGTTTTAAGGTAATGGGTTTGTCGAAAGGTCTGGAACAAAATATTCCCGGTTTCGAGGTGCGAGATTTTCGTTATCGGCTTTAAGTAATTAAATTAAAACAAAAAAGAGTTATCAATGGATTTTATTCAAATATTGATTCTTGCGCTCGTGCAGGGAATAACAGAGTTTTTACCGGTATCTAGTTCCGCGCACCTGATACTGGTGCCGGTATTAACCGGGTGGCAGGATCAGGGGCTGGCTTTTGATGTAGCAGTACATGTTGGCACCTTGAGTGCGGTGGTTATTTATTTTCGCCAGGAACTTAAGCGAATGTTTTTTTCCTGGCTTGCATCGGTTGCAGGAAAAGGGCTTGACGATGATGCAAAACTGGCCTGGGCTGTTTTGCTTGGTACTATCCCTGTTGGTCTGGCGGGTCTGTTTTTAAAGGATTTTATTGAGGCCTATTTACGCAGCCCGTTAGTGTTGGCGACATCGACTTTAGTGTTTGCTCTACTGTTATGGTGGGCTGATGCCAGAGCACGAGGCAATCGTAATGAATATTCTATCGGCTGGGTGGATGTTTTGTTTATTGGTCTGGCGCAAGCTTTGGCTTTAATCCCTGGGACTTCTCGTTCAGGTGCAACGATGACAGCGGGACTGTTTCTTGGGCTAACTCGAGAAGCAGCAGCAAGATTTTCATTTTTACTTTCCATTCCTGTTATTGTGCTGGCAGGTGGCCTGGAAACAAAAGAATATCTGGAGCATGCCAATATTGATGACATGCAGCCTCTGATGCTGGGGGCGTTGTTGTCGGGTGTGAGTGCCTATTTCTGTATTCATTATTTCCTTAAGTTGCTGGAAAAAATTGGCATGTTGCCATTTGTGATTTATCGAATTGTGCTCGCCTTATTCCTATTTATAATGTTTGTTGATATTTCCTGATGAGAAGTAAATTAAAATATAAATGGTTGTGGCTATCAATAGGTTATCTAATGATTGCTTATGTGATTCATGCATCGTTAGATACAACACCGATAGACCTGGATTTCTCTCAGTCAGACAAAATAATGCATATTGCAGCTTACTTTGCTTTAATGGGTTGGTTTGTTCAAATTTATCAAAAAAACAGAACAAGGATCGTTCTCGGTATAGCTTTTATAGTAATGGGTGTATCACTTGAGTTTCTTCAGGATATGGGTGGCGTAAGATACTTTGACTTGTCTGATATGTTGGCGAACACGACAGGTGTTTTGCTTGGTTGGTTGACTGTCTTTAGTCCTTTTTCAAAAATTTTGTTTTCCATTGAGGATATTGTTAGAAAGCGAAGTTAAATGCTTCATAACAACTTCTGATGTTGATGTAATGATGTGTGTCACTTGAATCTTTTTGTTGGATTCAAGTTTTATAAACTAATTCCTTTTTTCTAAGTAAGCTGTTTTTCCAGTGCAGAAAGTCTGGCGGTATGAATCGCATCGGCCATGGCTTTGCCTTCAAGGCCGGCTTCTTTTAAGGGGCTAATGTCCAGTTGACTAATTATGCTGAGTGCTTCCCTGTATCGATCAGCCTGAGGATAGTCATTCTCTTCGTAGCCTGTGCGGCCTCGGCTATCAGCGGTGCAGGCTAGCAGGAACTGTTCATAGCGTTGCGGTTTTCTAATGCCGTCCAGTTTCTCTATGGTGTTAAGTAGTGTGCTGGTTTTTAATTCGTAAGCGCGATGTACATGCAGGTGGTATTTAGCGGTGATGCTTGCCAGTTCACGGTATTCTTTGGGAATACGTAGGCGTTTACACATTTGTTGCACCGGTTTAACGCCTTTAGCTTCGTGCCCATGGTGACTTGGCCATTTATCTTTCGGGGTAAGCCCTTTTCCCAGGTCATGACATAATGCAGCAAATCGTGTAACCGGGTTATCGGTAAGTCTACAGGCCTGTTGTAAAACCATTAGAGTGTGAATACCGGTATCAATTTCGGGATGGTGTTCAATGGGTTGTGGGACGCCAAACAGGGCATCTATCTCCGGGAAAATAATCGCCAGGGCGCCACATTCTCTCAGAGTTTGCAGAAAGACTTCAGGGTTGCGCTCACACAATGATTTATAAAATTCCTGCCATACCCGTTCTGCAACCAGTGCATCGACTTCACCAGCATTAACCATGGATTGCATGAGTTGCATGGTTTCACTGGCAACGCTAAAGCCTAAGTGTGCATAACGTGCTGCAAATCGGGCGACTCGGAGAATGCGTACTGGGTCTTCGCTAAATGCCTGGGACACATGGCGTAATAATTTGTCCTGTAAGTCCTGTTGCCCGTTATAAGGATCAATGATGTTTCCATTGGCATCCTGGGCAATCGCATTTATTGTCAGGTCACGGCGTTGTAAATCTTCTTCAAGGGTAATCTCTGGCGAGGCATGAACTGCAAAGCCAGTATAACCTGGTGCGGTTTTACGTTCGGTGCGGGCAAGGGCGTGTTCTTCACGGCTTTTGGGGTGAAGGAAAACAGGAAAATCTTTACCGACCTGTTGATAACCCTGTTCGAGCATTTGCTCGACTGTTGCGCCGACAACGAGCCAGTCTTTCTCTTTGACCGGGTAATTTAGAAGCTGGTCACGGACTGCGCCACCGACGAGGTATATTTGCATAATTAAGGTTATTTGCTTAGGGATAGGGCAGTATAAAACGAGGTGCTATGAAAGGAAACTCTGCAAGAGGTTAGTTGGCACACGAAAAAACAGAGGCTGCTAGCAGCCTCTGATCTGCAAAGTGTGGGCCGCTTTATTTTACGAGAACTTGCTGTGCAGCTGGAATCGCAACGCCCTGCTTAATGCTGTCACCAAGAGCCGCCTCTAATGCGCTCAGACACAGCATAATGTTTTCTGCACGGCTACTATGCCCCATCAGACCGATGCGCCAGACTTTACCAGCCAGTGCCCCCAGGCCCGCACCGATTTCCAGATTGAATTCATTCAGCAGCAGTCCGCGAACTGCCGCATCATCTACACCTTCAGGTATGGTAACGGAATTAAGTTGTGGTAAACGGTTAGCTTCATCAACGACAAAGCTTAGACCCATGGCTTCGATGCCTGCACGAAGTGCCAGGTGGTTGTCCATATGACGTTTCCAGGCATTTTCAAGGCCTTCTTCCTGCAGCATAACCAATGCTTCGTGTAATGAGTAAAGCGCATTAATTGGTGCGGTATGGTGATACGCGCGTTTTGTGCTGCCACCCCAGTAACCCATAACCAGGTTCATATCGAGGAACCAGCTTTGAACTTTTGATTGACGGTTTTTAATAATTTCAGTCGCGCGTTCGCTAAAGCTTACGGGTGAAATGCCCGGTGTGCAGGAAAGGCATTTCTGGGTACCTGAGTAGATGGCATCTATGCCCCACTCATCGACGCGTAATTCGCTGCCGCCGAGGGAGGTAACTGCATCGACCAGTGTCAGGCAGTCATATTTTCTAGCGAGTTCGCACAGGGTTTTTGCATCTGATGAGGCACCGGTTGAGGTTTCGGCGTGAACAAAGGCGAGGATCTTTGCATCCGGGTTGGCTTTTAGTGCGTCTTCAACCTTATTGCAGTCGATGGCCTGACCCCATTCATCCTCTACCATAACGGCTGTGGCGCCAGAGCGTTCCACATTTTCTTTCATGCGTCCGCCGAATACACCATTCTGGCAGATGATGACCTTGTCGCCAGGCTCAATCAGGTTGACGAAACAGGTCTCCATGCCCGCTGAGCCGGGGGCTGAGACTGGAATAGTGAGTGCGTTTTCAGTCTGGAAGGCATATTGAAGCATGCTCTTGATCTGCTCCATCATTTCCACAAATAGTGGATCCAGGTGGCCGATTGTCGGTCTGCCAAGGGCACTTAGAATACGTGGGTGTACATCAGAAGGGCCGGGGCCCATCAGGGTACGAACGGGTGGTAGAAACGAAGAAATGCTCATATCAATATTCCTGAGTATACGGGGAGTGTGTCGTAAAAAAATCAGAAAGCGGATGTTGCCATAAATTTCACTAAAATGCCCCCTATAAAGAGAATGGATTAATTAGTGTACTGCTGTAATACGCTTTTCAGGTGTGCTTCACTCACCGGTTTAGTTAGAAAACTGTCCATACCTGCCTCCAGGCAGTGCTCCCGATCTTCGGAGGTCGCTTTAGCAGTCAGGGCAATGATTGGTAGATGTTTCTGTCCTTTTTCCAGCCTACGCCATTGTCGAGTCGCTTCAAAGCCATCCATATTCGGCATATTGAGATCCATTAGAACTATGTTGTAATGGTGCTTGTTCATGGCATATAGCGCGGTGGTGCCATCAGTGGCGATGTCTACATTATGCCCCAGTTCGGTCAGGTAGCCATAAACAACGCTGGCATTTATTTCATTGTCTTCAGCAAGCAGGATATTTAGGGGTGTTTCTGCATGTGCAGCTTCAGAAGGTTCCTTGTCCGTTTCAGGTTTTAAAATTTTAGTCAGTGCTGAGTTTAGCGTTTCCAGTGAGACGGGCTTTATTGTCGTGCCTTGTATATCTCTATAATTATCGGCTGCTACATGTTCTATGCTATGCATGTAGGTAGCATAGAGTATAGGTGTGCGGCTCTTTGCTTCATTTCGAATGCGTGAAATCAGCTCGCTGCAATTTCTTTTTTTGCGGTCTTCGCTAAGCAGAATAGCATCGAATGGCGTTTTCTTTTCATGGCTCCAGATAATGTGGGCAATCAGGTTGTCGCTGCCGGAGGTTGTATATACCTGCATTCCTAGTTGCTGGCAGTAGTCATCCAGTACCTGCCTGCTCAATTTGTTGCTGTCATAAATCAGTATGCGTTTGTCTGTCAGAAGAGGTGAATGGTTGTTTACTGGCTGATAAATTTGCTTCCAGTTGAAATGCAGGCTAAAGGTGATTTTATCTTTGTTATAGTGTATTTCAAACAGGCCATTCATTAGTCGTGTTAACTGATAGCCAATTCTTAATGGCAGGGCTTCATTGGTGTCCGGAATGTTGGCTGAATGCAGATGTGGTAATTCAGTATTCTGTTCAAACTCTATATCTATACATGCATTAAGCTGTTTGGATGGGGTAATGCTGCTGCTATGGGTGTTGATGAAGACGCCCTTTGTAGTGCTGTGTTCAATTGCATAGCGTATCAGGTTTGATACTAACTGCCGGAAGCGTTGAGAGTCGATGTGTACGTCATGTGGAAAAGATTCGTCGATATAGCAGGTCAGCTCAAGGTCTTTTTCATAACCTAAAGGAGCAAGGCTATGGACCAGGCTGTCAATGAGTGTACGTGGGTTTGTGGTGTTCTGGTTAAGTGTAATATTGCCATTCTCAATGCTCGAGAAGTCGACAATATCTTCAATTATTTCCTGCAGTGAATTACTCGATTGGCTTAGTGACTGTAGGCACTGTTTTTGTTGTACGTCCAGCTCGGTTTTGCTAAGTAGGTCAATCATGCCGACTATGCCGCCGATTGGGGTTCGAATCTGATGTGTCATATTTGACAGGAACTCAGATTTGGCAATACTTGCAGCCTGTGCTTTTTCGGCGGTTCGTATGAGTCTTTTCTGTAGTGAATAAAGATAAATTGGTAGTGCAATAATTAGCATCAGGAATGCAATGGCTTCCAGGGTGAGCAGGTGCCATGCATCTTCAGTAAGTAATAGTACATTGTAGCCAATCAGTGTAAAGATTACGGCAGTGCTCAAGAAACGTAAGCCATAACGTGTGCCGTAACCAATATAAATCCACAGGTAAACCAGCACATAGGCACTATTGATGCCGCCTGTTAAAAACGATGAAAAGGTCGTGCTGGCGACATCAAAAGCAAGCGCGAAGTAGCGCCTGGGCGTGGATGCAGGACGATGAAGAATACTTAGAATATTAACAAAGCTGTAACAGAAAAAAATGGCAGTAAAGTTATTAAGTACCTGATAGTCGGTGTTAAAGTAATTGCTATCAATTCCTGCAGAAATATAAATATACGTCAGTGCGCCAATAGTAAGACGAATCATGGACTGTATTAATTCTACATTTTTTAGCTTTTCCATAGCTTCTCTTTAAGTTTTCTTGAATATTGTAGCCGTTTCTCGTGGTGTGTCAGGATCTACGAGAACAGCGTCTAAACTGGTCGTCACGGTATTGTTGAGATTTATTGCCGAGATACCATGGAACAATCGTTTCAGGGGTGTGTAATAGTTCACAAGGTGGTTTTACACTGTTTTCATTACAAATGCTATCGAGTTCCAGGGAATGATAGTTGTCAATTGAAAAAGGCTTGCCCGGGAAGTACTCAAGGATAATGGCCTGTAGCTGCGCGATAAAATCAGGTAGTGCTATGATCCAGTGTTTTTGCCCCAGTTGCTTGCTGGTAAATTGTACGAGCTCTTTGAGGGTGTAAGTGTCAGGGCCGCATAAGTCATATCGCTTGCCATAAGTTTCGGGGTTGTTAATTGCGCTAACAAAACAGTTGGCGACATCACCTACATAGACAGGTGCAAATTTCGCACCTGCACATGCCAGAGGGAAAATCAGTGGACTAAGTTTGAGCAGGCCTGCAAATCGGTTGAAAAAGCTGTCGTCAGCACCAAAAATAACCGAAGGTCGGAATGATGTGACCTGGGTGTTGCCTGAAAAAGAATGTACCAGGTTTTCTGCTTCACCTTTGCTGCGCAAATAATGGCTGGTGCCCTGGGTTGAATCAGCGTTGAGGGCGCTCATATGCAGCAGTCTGTTAATCTTGTTGTGATGGCAGGCATTAAGTACTTTTCTAGTTAATTCAACATGCGCTTGACGAAAGCCATCTCCATTATGCTCTCGTTCATTAAGAATGCCGACAAGGTTGATGACTACATCGGTATTAGCTAGTTGAGCATCTAACTGAGACTGCTCGTGGATATTGGTTTCTATGATCTCAGTATTGGGTAAAACCGCTACGGACTCGCAACGAGACTTGCGTCGAGTGAGAACTTTAATCTGGTAGCCCTGCTGTGCAAGCAGGCTACATATCTGGCTGCCAACAAAGCCGCTACCACCCAGTATGCAAACTGTTTTTCTTGTCATAGAGTTTAGTGTCCAAATTGATAATAGGATTAACAGGAAAATTTCGTATGATTATATCTTGACATACACCAAAATTTAACACAATCTCACTCTATGATAATGCAAAAAGAAAAGCTAAAGCGAACCAAATGGTGTCGACGAGTCGTCGGAGGTAACCGTGTTGTTTGTGTGCTGAATTAATTATCAGAATAGTAATTTCGAATTATCGAAAGCCACAGACGAAAAAAGTCTGTGGCTTTTTTCGTTAAGGGGCACAATAAAGGAACTAATGATGTCGTCTTCACAGCTTAAATCGATGGAAAAATTAATAATTACGTTAGCTTACCTGGCAGTGATCATCATCTGGTCGACTACGCCCCTGACAATTAAGTGGAGTAGTGAGGGTGTGGGGTATCTACCCGGTCTGATGTTTCGCATGATGATTGGTGCCTGTATGTCAGTGCTTCTAGTTGTTGTGATTTACAGAAAGTTGTCCTTTAGTGCATCGTCATGCAAAGCCTATACAGCAGTTGCTCTGGCATTGTATGGAGGAATGATTCCTGTTTATTGGGCGTCCCAGTATATCTCATCTGGATTGATTTCAGTGATTTTTGGTATATCACCAATAGTGGTGGGTTATCTGAGTTATCAGTTTATTCAGGAGCGCTCATTCAGTGCGATGAAAGTCCTCGGGTCATTATCAGGTGTGATAGGACTTGGCGTGATATTTCTTGAAGATATGTCACTAAATAGTGAATATACCTATGGTATTTTAGCGACACTGTTGGCCGTGCTATTACATGCAACAAGTGCGATCTGGGTAAAAGGGCTAAAGATAGAAATGCCACCATTGTCGCTGGTGTCGGGTGGGTTATTATTTACCATGCCATTATTTCTGTTAAGCTTTGCATTTACAAAACCGGAAATTCCAGTTGAAATACCTGCCAGGACAATCTGGTCTATTCTTTACCTGGGTGTGGTGGGCTCAATACTGGGTTTTGTGTGTTATTACTATCTATTGAAGCGTCTGGCTGCATCGACGGTTGCGTTGATTACATTAATTACACCGGTAATTGCATTATTTATTGGTAAAATTTTTAATAATGAAGCAATTGGTTATGCTGTATTCATGGGCACACTTTTTGTATTGCTTGGCCTAGCGTTATATCAATGGGGCGATTTATTGTTAGAGAAGGTATGGCGAAAGCGAAACTTTTTTTGTGGTTAGCAGGCTTAATGTTGAGTAGTCTTTCGATTGAGGCTGCCAATATTATTAATGAAATTAATTTTGAAGGGAATGAGACTACGGAGGAGTCTATTCTCATAAGAGAGATTTTTGTTGCCGAAGGTGATGTGCTTGAGACAGAGCTGCTTGATAAATCTCGACAGGCAATTATGGATCTGGGCCTGTTTAAAAATGTCAGTTATTACCTGCGGGAAGTGATTACTGCCAATGATGCTGAATTAAGTGCTCGAGTTGATGTCGTTTTTGTGGTTGAGGAGAAGCTCTATCTTTTGGTCTTGCCACGCATAAGAACCAATGAAGATGAAACGCACTATGGAATCCAGGTAAGATGGGATAATGTCTGGGGTTTAAACCATGAAATGAGATTGTTACTGGAAGATCGTGGTAGTACGCAAGGTGTTGATGAGCAGCGTGAATCTATTGAATATACCTATCCTAATGTCAATGGCACACCTTTTAATATCGAGTTTGAGATTCAGGCGATTAATAGTGTAGACGAGTTGATAGAGAGTGAGACGTTTGTTGATCGGCAGGATAATGAGTTTAGGCTATCTCTTTCTCGCTGGTTAAATAATCTAGGTAGAAATCGAGGCTGGTTACTGGGTGGTGAACTCAAATTTCAGCAACGCTTAAATGAGGTGTTTTATGGTGAGGGCGTTTCAGAGAAGCTGGACGCGCTTATTTTAGGGTTTACTCTTTCCTATAACAGTGTCAATAACTATGAATATAATCGTGGCGGGAAATTATACTCATATAATTTTCAGATATCTGATGAGCGTCTGGGAAGTGACAGTGAATATACGCGCCATCTTTTTATCTATCGGAGCTATTATCGAATTGATGGTAGCCCGTTATCTAATCTAAATGTGCAAACTAGACTGGGTCACTCTAATAACCTGGTTCTCGATAAAACTGCTTTTAGTCTTGGTAGTAGCTCAGATTTGAGAGGATATGAAAAGAGTCGTTTCACGGGCAATACAATGTTGCTGACCAATGTAGAGTATATGTTTCCCCATCCAGACTATCCTGTAGTGCGTTATGTGTGTTTTATGGATCTAGGTAACACCTATGATCAATTCGAAGATATTTTACATAAGCCATTAAATGTCGGTGTGGGTTTTGGTGTCCGCTGGAAAATACCCGCCTTAGTCAGGGTCGATCTAAGAGTTGATATAGGTTATGGCGTTACTGATGAAGATTACCGTGTAAGCTTTGGAACAAGGCATGCTTTTTAAATGTCTGGTATTTAATGGTTTGAGTTAGAAGAATAGCAAAGCCAATAAAAGTTTCTAATAGCGAGAAGTTTGTGCGCATAAATGAATATTTATACGCCAATGTTACGGTTCTCTATGAATGTTTATTGAGCAGAATGGGCTCGCTGTCGAAGTCGTCTTCTCCGCCTATTGGGGCGGGGTTGTTGATCATAAATTGGTTCGTCATGTGTGAGTTGATGGATTCTTGTGCTGCCACCATCGTAAAAGTCGATAGTGAATTGTCCCATAATGTTATCGAGTTTAATCGCCTGCTCTTCCATCTCTTTGGCAGTAGCTGTTGCTTCTTCAACCAGCGCGGCATTTTGCTGTGTGCTTTCATCAAGTTGTATTACTGTATGATTAATTTGTTCTATTCCGGTGGACTGGCTGTGTGCTGCTTCAGCAATATCAGACATCAGGTTATTTACTTTTATAACAGCCTCAATGATGTCACTCAGTGTTTCGCCTGATTGATCAGCTAATTTACTACCTTCATGTGCTTTTTCAACACTATCATTAATTAACTGTTTAATTTCTTTTGCAGCGCTAGCGCTACGTTGTGCAAGGTTTCTTACTTCTGTAGCGACAACTGCAAATCCTTTGCCCTGGTCTCCGGCACGTGCTGCTTCAACAGCGGCATTTAGTGCAAGTAAATTAGTTTGGAAAGCAATTTCATCAATTGTGCTAATAATATCAGCAATGTTTTTGCTGGATGAGTTAATTTCTGCCATTGAATTGATCAAGTTACTTATTATATAGCCACCTGATTCGGCTTGAGCTCGGGCGTTGGCTGCAAATTGAGCCGCTTGCTGAGCATTTATTGAGTTCTTTTTGACAAAGGTTGTCATTTCTTCCATGGTTGCCGTGGTCTCTTCAAGAGCTACTGCTTGCTGATCTGTTCGACGACTTAAATCTATATTGCCTTCAGAGATTTCAATCGCGGTGTTCTTAACGCTGCTCGATGAGATATGGATTTCAGATATGACCTTGACCAGGTTATCAATTAAAGAGTTAATAGAGTCGCCTAGTATTTTAAAGTCACCTTCAAACTCATTTTCCAGTTTTCGGCTTAAATCCCCTTCGGATACTGATAGAAATAGATCTTTTATTGTATTGATCGTGGTTTTACGAAAAGTAATATCTGTTGCGTATTTAACGACCTTGACAGGTCTCTGGTTCAGGTCGAATATGGGGTTATAGGTGGCCTGAATCCAGATTTCTTTACCATTCTTGCCCAGGCGTTTATATTCGGCCGCCTGAAATTCACCCTGATTTAATTTATCCCAAAACTGTTTGTATTCCAGGCTGTTTTTATAATCAGGTTCCACAAACATACTGTGATGTTGTCCTTTTACTTCATCAAGGGTGTATCCCATTGCTGATAGAAAATTATCATTGGCAGAGATAATCGTGCCATCCATATTAAACTCAATCACTGCCTGGGATTTGCTAATGGCCTCGATTTGCCCGGAGAAGTCTGCAGCCTGTAATTTCTGCGCCGTCACATTGGTGGCATATTTGACGACCTTAAAAGGCTTGCCGTTTAAATCAAAGATGGGGTTGTAAGTGGCCTGGATCCAGACTTCCCTGCCATTTTTGCCAAGGCGCTTATATTCTGCGGTCTGAAATGCACCCTGATTCAGGTTTTGCCAGAATTGAGCGTATTCGGCACTTTGTTTATAGCCTGGTTCAACAAACATGCTGTGGTGTTGCCCTTTTACTTCATCAAGGGTATATCCCATTGCCGATAGAAAATTATCATTGGCAGAGATAATCGTGCCATCCATATTAAACTCAATCACCGCCTGGGATTTGCTAATGGCCTCGATTTGTCCCTTGTAATTGGCATCTATTAGCTTCTGCTGTGTTACGTCAGTGGCAAATTTTATGACTTTATAGGCTTTGCCATTTTCATCCAGAATAGGGTTGTAACTGGCATGAATCCAGACGATCTTGCTATTTTTACCCAGCCGTTTAAATTCCGCTGTCTGGTGTTTTCCCTGGCTTAATGACTCCCAGAACTGTATGTACTCAGGATCATGCTTGTATGAGGGTTCAACAAAGATGCTATGGTGTTTTCCCTGAATCTCCTCAAGTTGATAACCCATAACATCAAGAAATAATGAATTTGCTGAAATGATTGTGCCATCGATATTAAATTCTATAACGGCCTGTGATTTATCCAGAGCATCGAGTACAGATTGCATTTCCTCAAGCTTGCTATTTTCATCAGCAATGTTGTGATTCATATGTGATTCCGTCAAAAAATGGGTTTTTCATATTTATGATTGATTAAACTAATGGTAGCGTAAAATATAGAATAAATTGAGATTATAGCTGCTTGCCTGAAATTTGCTGTGATGGCTAGTGGTGAAGTATATCTTCAAATAAATTAAATTCTGTGGATTTGTATAATAAAGAGAGAGAATACAAGAAGCGTGTTACGAAGCTTAATGAACTGTCAGTGTCTGTTCACCAAGCTTCAGTTGTTAAGCGGTTCTGCTTTTATAGACTGTTTAATGATGGTTGAAGTGATTTATCACTAAACAGGTTGAATGGCATTAAGAGTTATTTGTTCTCAAGTACCTGTGTCTTAAAGTCGATACCACCCCAGCCGGTTTTCATAAAGTTACGGATATTCTGGTGATCTTCTGCATCAGGGTGCTGCAATACATCTTCTCTATAATATTTTCCAAAACAATGAAGCGTATTGTCTTCGCTGATATTATTCAGCTTTGCAAAAGCAAAAATTTTACATGAACCATTGTTCTGATCAGCTGCATTGGTGAGGTCACCATTGCTGAATTCTCCCGGTGTAAATGTGTAGTTCTCATCAATGGTGATGATGGATTCTTCAAAGCTTATTTGCTCTGGTGTGTTATTTAGCTTTTCAATAAAACTGTCTAATTTCATAATTTAATATTTACCTGTTAAATGATAGTGTCTGGTTTATCTGTAGGGTGCCGCCGTTAAGGATTTGTGCACGCAGGCCGGCTTTTCCTGTCAGGCTGGGCAATACCTGTGGTGTTAATAGCGCTGCAAGATGAGGGCAGGGCTCACACAGTTTGATGCCGAGCAGTTCGACATCGCCAATATAAAAAGTTTTATCGACCAGTTGATTCAGCTCGATTCTTTCGGTAATTAGGTTTCTGCGAAATTCTGCATAGGAAAAATCAAAATGAAACTGCTGATTAAATTCATCAACGCGTTCTTTTGCAATCAGCGTTAGTTCGCTGAGGGGTTTGCCAGCAAGCATTTCAGAAAATGTGCCAGTACCTTTGTAGTAACGATCTCCCTTTATGCCCTTGCCGGCAATTAGTTCTGCCTTAGTTAAACTTATCGGTTTACTATTAGCTGAATCGGCAATAAAAATTTTATGTATACGTCCTTGCATATGTATTTCCTTATATAAGAGGGATAATATTCCTTAGGTCTTTATCTTCTATCACAATAGTTGCGGCTTCACGTAATACGGGTTTTGCGCAAAATGCGATACGTGTGTCGGCATGTTTAAACATACTCAGATCGTTTGCACCATCACCACAGACCAGTGTGTTTTCTGGGCCTATGCCCATTAGCCCCTGAAGGCGTTGCAGTAGTTCTCCTTTGGAAGTGTCGAACATCATTTCGCCGCCAACCAGTCCACTGAGTACACCATCTTCTGAATGAAGCGTATTACTGAACTCAGCATCGTAGCCGACGATGTCTTTGAAGTGGCGTGTTGCATTACGAAAGCCGCCGCTGAAAATAGCAACCATATAACCTTTTTCTTTCAATGCACTGACAAGCTCCTGTGCGCCGGGCATTAGAGGCAGGTTGTGGCAGATTTCGTTGAGGCGAGATTCTTTCAGGCCTTTTAATAATTTAACGCGCTGTTGTAGGGCGCCAAAAAAATCCATCTCACCACGCATTGCGGCTTCGGTGAGTTTTGCAACGGCGGCCTCCTGACCGGTTTCCCGCGCCAGAAAATCAATGGTTTCTCCATCCATTACGGTGGAGTCAAAATCCAGTACTGCTAGTTTCATATTCAATATTCTTTAAAATTTATGTGTAAATAGGTGAGTCTATGTAGCGTGCAATCAAACCGCGCTGCGCCATATTCTCATCCAGTGGAATGCGAATTTTGTAGCCGCCACCTTTGGCTTCCTGCATGTCATTACCATTCATGTCCTGCATGCTGGTAAGCACAATATCTTCATTGCCAGAAGGCTTAATCAGTTCGAGTTTGTCGCCAACAGTAATTTTATTTTTTACGTCTATTTCTGCCATGCCAGTGGCTTTATCGTAGCCAATGACTTCACCAACAAACTGTTGCTGGCGACTAACTGAATTTCCCTGAATATAGTTCTGGTATTCATGGGTATGGTGGCGTTTGTAAAAGCCATCGGTGTATCCGCGATTCGCCAGGTTTTCCAGAATACCGAGTAATTCCGGGTTAAACTCGCGGCCCGCCTGGGCATCTAGAATAGCCTGTTTGTAGCTTTGCGCGGTGCGAGCCACATAGTAGTGTGACTTGGTGCGGCCTTCTATTTTTAAACTGTCTACACCAATCTCAACCAGCTGCTTGACGTGTTCAACGGCGCGCAGGTCTTTTGAATTCATAATGTAAGTGCCGTGTTCATCTTCTTCAACGGGCATCTGTTCGCCTGGGCGATTGCCTTCTTCAAGGAACATGATTTCATCGGCTTTCGGGTGGCGCGCATCGCCCATGTCTGAAAGTTTTACGCTTTCTTCTTCTGCGGGTTTATATACCCCTTCAGCATTTTCAGTGGCGGGCGTTGATTTGTAATCCCAACGGCAGGCATTGGTACAGGTACCCTGATTGGGGTCTCTATGATTGAAGTAGCCAGATAGCAGGCAGCGTCCCGAGTAGGCAATACATAAGGCACCGTGCACAAAAACTTCCAGTTCCATGTCCGGACATTGCTGACGAATTTCTTTTATTTCATCGAGCGACAGTTCTCGTGACAGGATAATGCGCTCTACACCCACAGATTGCCAGAATTTAACTGCCGCATAATTAACCGTATTGGCCTGCACAGAGAGGTGAACTGGCATTTCGGGCCAGGTTTCCCTGACCATCATGATCAGCCCGGGGTCCGCCATAATTAGTGCATCTGGCCGCATTTCGATAATGGGACGCATGTCGTCGATATAGGTTTTGATCTTGCTGTTGTGTGGCATCAGGTTAGATGTCAGGTAGAACTTTTTCCCGAGATCATGGGCTTCTTTAATACCGATTGCCAGATTGTCTTCTAGAAAATCATTATTACGTACCCGTAGGCTGTATCGTGGCTGGCCCGCGTACACGGCGTCTGCGCCATAAGCAAAGGCATAACGCATATTTTTCAGGGTTCCTGCAGGGGATAGTAATTCAGTCTGTTTCATGTCAATCTGCCCTCTGGACGACTCGGTAAGGCTAAGCCGGCCATTTTACATGATTTATTACATCGGGTTGAAGTAATCGGAATGATCGAGCTTATCAATAACATCAGGCTGGTTTACCTGGATACCGCTATATGGCTGCTGCTTGGGCTCTTCTTTGTGGGTCTGGTTAAGGCTTATATCAAAGCCATGCAGCGCTGGCTGGGAGGTCGCGGCGTCGGGCTGTTAGCGGGGTGGCATTGTTTGGTGCGCTGTGTTCATGCGGTCTTATACTGGCGGCACCGGGGCTAAGGCGTGCAGTAGTTTCGCAGGTGCGGTATTGGTATTTCTGTTGGTGGGGCCTGCAACAAACATTGCCAGTTTGATGCTGATTCGTAAAAAGCTCGGTGAGAAAGTAACGTTTATTTATCTGGCGGGTATATCTATGGTCAGTATTATCATGGGTTTGTTGCTAGCGTGGTTTCTTGAGTATTAGCAGAAGCAGGTCAGTTTAAACCTTGATGATCAGGAAGAGTTGTTTCCCTGTTCTGTAAGCCTGGTTTGTGCAGTCGCACTGTTATTGCTGGCGGTACCTGCGCTACGTAATCGCTTATTGTTTTTCTTTAATTAAGATGGCCTGAAAACTGTAAAATGTCGATGAGAATCAACTAATTCAGGTAAAAAACTAAAATAATCATAGATATAGCGTCAATTTACTTTACATGTCGGGTTTTGCTGGTATAAATAATCTAACAAAACTAGAGGTGTGTATGACGCAATTAACCACTCTTTTCAAAATAGGCTTTGCAGGATCGCTTTCCTTTTTAATATTTCCACTATGTATTGTTTCTGCTCAAGTGACGGCAGCAGAAGGAATTTTTATCAGCAAAAATAAATCACAGCACAACCTGACGGGTGTTGAGCTTAATCGTATTAAGGCGGAGCACCAGATTAAGTTTGGAAGTAAGGAGTCTTCGGCTCACTTCAGTACGAATAATCCCTGGGAAAAGAAAAAACAAAAAACCCAGACAGCAGGTAAAAATAGTACTTGGGGTGATTGTCGTGATTATGCGTTGCACAAGAGGAACCGTTGCTATCGTGAAGGGCGAGATGCCTATCGTTGTGAGCAACTCTATGAGACACGCGTCACTTTATGTGATTCTAGTCTTTAGTTTGTTTTTATCAGCTTTTAATTGAGCTACATAGCCTGACGGATCAGATACTGAGATAACTCGAGTGCACTTGACTGCTCCTCAGTTAGTTCAGCATCAGCTTCACTGGCATGTCCTTGATTACTACTTAACAGGTTTTCCAGTACGGCTGAAAGTGCATGGATTCTTTCCTGAGCTGTGATCATCTCCAGCATTCTTGAGTAGGGTTTTAATAGGTCCAGATAAAGTATGGCATCATGTAGTTTGAGGCTATAGAAATGCTGCTTGTCCAGTGTGTAATGTAGTGCATGATTAGGGTCACACTGGAAATTTTCCTGATCCAGTTCGGCTAATTTTTCCTGCGTCTGTTGCATGCAGCTAAGTAAACTACTTAAGCAGGATTCAATTTCACGGCGTTCGTTATAACTTGTGCGTTGGATAAACTGGTTTCTATTTGCGGTAATGGTCAGAAATTGTATAGCAAGATTGTCAATTGAGTACATCAGTGTTTTTACGGAATACTCGTGCTCTTCACCGAGAGAGAGATTTGTGTTGAAGCCGTGTTGTTGAAGATTAAGCAGTAGTGAGCTGCTAACGGTTTTCAAGCCAACTAATAATGAGTTTATCGATGCTATCGATCTGGCCATTTTTTGATCAGGTCCCTTGGTTTTATTTGCAGAAACAATTTTGTAGTCATTTTTTGCGGCCATTAAGGAGTGGCCTAAATAGTGTTTCCTGTGCCTGCGGAAAGAAAATAACGATTTCAGGCAGTTGATACTTTATTTTTTAAAGCATACAGATGATGCTTTATTTTTTTCAAAACACTATATATTGGGGTGTGAAATTGGTCAACAACAAATTGCTGTGGATAAGTCTGTGGGTAATGCAGGTATAGCCTGTGTGTATTGTCTAGAAATGCTATTCCCTGTGGTTTACAAGTTGATTACTGTGTTTTGAGATTGTCGGTGATTTGTAATGTATCAGACTAGCGGTAGCAGTTTAACAGTTTCATATTGAAAAAACTTTTGCGAGCAGATAAATAGCATAGCCTGCTCCGGCTATTTGCAGAATGTGCATGATATTTTGCAGACTGCGCATGGATTGATAGGTTCGAATATTAACAGGTTCAAGTTGCTCATTGCAGGCTTTCTGCAGACCTTTAAGAATATGTGCGTGATTAAATACATAACTAACCGCCAGTATCGTTAGCATTAAAGCCGCAGGCTGATTGTTGACTAAAGCCGCACACAGGCCCGCGAGTAAACACAGTACTGAATTTAGACGGTATAAACGTCGGTATATATAGAGTTGACTGTTCAGTGTGCTTGTCGATTTAAGTAATGCGTGATAGAGCAGGCTGGTTAATAGCATGCTGCCTATACTGGCACCAACAAAACATGCTGAAATAAGAGAAAAAAGTACAAATAAATTCATGCCGAGGATTGTAGCATTGTCAGGTGGGAAATTTCATCTGGCAAAAAGCTGTGGGTATTTCTTAAAGCTTTTGTTTTTAGTGTTGATGATTGTAATTAGAAGATGGTGTAAATAGACGCAAATTTAAAGGCATTTTGATACGTCACTAAAACGTCGTTGCATCGTCATGCTGGTAAGCTTCTGGCAGGATCCACTGTGTGTAAAGCGATGGATCTCTGTTATAAGTATACGGGGATGAGGTCTGTTTGGAGAGCTGAGCGTTATCTATTTAACGATAGGAATGATATCGGCTTAACGGAGGGAATGGTGCTGACCTGGTGTTCAGGTGTGATATTTACCTGGCCTGGTGGCTTAACCCTAAACTGGAAATTTTTCTGTGTCGGTGCTATTTAAACAAAAAAGCCTCAGTCCATTCAGGGGTGAGGCTTTTAGTGTTTATTGGTAAAGTATTAAGTGGGTGGCGCAATGCCTTGTATGATGTCCCGGTTTTTTCTAGATCACTTGTCTAGTAGTTTTCCAGTTTTCTCATGCTTGATGGCAGAAGTTTAAAATCAACCAGAGAGCTTAATAGTGCTTTAATAAAGGTTGCATCTGATTCATGCACTAGCTTGTAGTACTGAATTTTCATGGTCAGTGCGCTGCCAAAAATAATTGATATCAGCACCATGAATGAGCCTAGTGAAAGCGTAGAAACACCAGTTACTCCCTGGCCAATAGTACAGCCCATTGCAAGAACGCCACCTATGCCCATTAGTACGGCACCAATTATATGTTGTGTGGCATCTTGAACAGATGAAAACCATTCAATACGGAAGCTGCCTGTAATGATTGAGTAAATGAATGACCCCACAATGACACCGGCTAATGCCGCTACACCAAAACTGATTAGGGACGTGTCAGTCGGTGACATGGCATAGAAAAAGGTTTCACCCATTGGGTTAATAAACGTGTAGGACTGTGAGGCAACACCAACTGGAATGACATCCATAAATTCTGCAGTTTCTTTCCACACTTCACCCATAGGACCAGCGGTGAAATACCAGCCGGCAATAACAGCAAGGCCGATTACCGTACCACCGAGAATGTTATCGACGCTTTTTCTGAAGTCGGCCGATTTGAAAATAACAACCAACATGATCAGTGCGAGAATTGAGCCGATAAGAGTACGACTTTGTTCAACTTCGCTGCCAGTAATCGATGATGCAAGGGCACCCAGGTCTTGTGCAGGGATGTCGCTTGAAGCTAGACTGATGGTGGTAGCGCTTACCCAGGGGTGGAACAGTACTTCATAGAATGATGTTTTGGTCATGAAGTAGGCAAACATACCGGCAATGAAAAGCACCACAATGGATTTGATGTTACCGCCACCAATACGGATCAGGGTTTTGTTACCGCAGCCAGAGGCCAGTGTCATGCCGATACCGAACGTAGCGCCGCCAATGATATAGCGTAACCATGAAAAGCCTTCAGAGCGATAAGGAGGTAAAGATGAATCTACATTGGCGATTCCAAGGTATTCGATGCCAACAACGCCAATCAGGGCGACGGCGACGGCCAGCATCCAGGATCTAAGGCGGCCTGTGTCGCCCATATTAACCCAGTCTGATACAGCACCCATGGTGCAAAAGTTCGTTTTATTGGCAATTGCACCCATTACGGCGGCAATACCAAAGCCAATTAACAAAATAGTCGTGGTGATTTCCATCAATTTTCCTCTGTAACAACTGCGAACCTGCTGATGGCGACTGCATTTCCCCAGCCTATTGGCTGAGATTACCTTGCATAATGAATACTATAGTTATTATATAGTACATTAGGAGTGGCTGATCTACGTCAGCTCTGTCTTTGTGGCGCAGATAATACTCGGTTTAAGGGTTTCAATGCAAGTTCCCCCATTGTTTATAATGTAAAAATGTCTGTATTCCGCCTGGCTTGGTAACGGTCGGCTATAGCGCTCTAAGATCAGGTGTCTTTTGATATGATGTGAACTTATTGAGTTGCGTGAGCAGAAGGGCAATTATGCAAAAATTGATTGAAATTATGAAGGCATTAAGGGACCCGGAAAAAGGCTGCCCCTGGGATCAGAAGCAAAGTTTTGCCAGTATTGTGCCCTATACACTGGAAGAGGCCTATGAGGTTGCCGATGCTATCGAGCAAGGGGATATGCAGGAGTTAAAGTCTGAGCTGGGAGACCTGCTTTTCCAGGTGGTATTTTATGCCGAAATGGCCAGTGAGCAGGGTGATTTTGACTTTCATGATGTGGTCGAGGGCATCAGTGGAAAGCTGATTCGGCGTCACCCTCATGTTTTTGATAATGCGAAATACCAGGACGAGTCCAGTTTGCATGAGGCCTGGGAGGCATCTAAAGCCAGTGAAAGAGATCAGCAGGCAGAAGCTGAGAAAGCTCGCATACTGGATGGTGTTGCAAAGGCTCTGCCTGCATTGAAGCGAGCACAAAAATTACAGAAACGAGCCGCCCGTGTCGGTTTTGACTGGCCAGATGTTGCGCCAGTTCTGGATAAAATTGAAGAAGAAATTGCTGAGCTAAGGCAGGCCATGCAGCAGAATAATCAGCAGGAAATTTTAATGGAGATGGGTGATCTATTTTTTAGTTGCGTCAACCTGTCACGTCATCTTCGAGTTGATGCTGAAGAGGCTTTGCGTGCCTGTAACCAGAAATTTGAAAACCGTTTTGGGTTTATTGAGGATGAATTAAAGCAGCAGAAAAAGGCTTTTAAAGATTGCACCCTGAATGAACTGGAAGCATTGTGGCAACTATCAAAACAACAGGGTGAATAGATTTTTGGACAATATGTTTCCTCGCATATGATATTTAGCCGGAGAGTAGGAAGTCTGATTACTCGATTTGCAGGTAAGCGTGGTATCGGTTACGAATATTTCTAACGTAATTAACCGGCTCGCTCCCACGCACATATCCATATCGGGCCTGTTTTGCATATTTACGTTTTGCCAGAAGTAGCATGGCATTTTCCACATTATCAAACCAGCGGTTCGGGTTTAACCCCAGTTTTGCAGCAAGTCTGCGTGCATCTTTTACATGGCCTGCCCCCGCATTGTAGGCGGCGAGAGTGAACCACATACGATCTTTGACGCTAAGCTCGGTTTCAAAACGCTTTCGTACCCAGTCCATATATTTTACACCAGCATGTATGCCGCTATCGGGCTTATGTAAATCCTCAATGCCGAGTTCTTTAGCGGTGCGAGGCATAACCTGCATCAGGCCTTTTGCGCCAGCCCAGGACTTTGCATCAGGGTCAAAGCGACTTTCCTGATACATTTGTGCAGTTAGCAGACGCCAGTCAAACTGATACTGGTCAGCATACCGCTTAATAATTTTATCGAAAGGCGAAAGTGTGCTGTTAGAATTGATATCAATTCGATGATCTCGATATTCCTTAATCTTGTGAGGATTAAGGAAATATTTTTTATAGGTGATATTGTAAATAAGCGACTTATACTGTTGCTTTAGGAACTGATTAATCGCCGCCAGTAGTCTGGGATTTTCAGGGCGTACCGCCCATGCATGATGTTTTTCATCGGGTAATTCGTAGGCCGCCTGAATATCATCTCTCCAGGTCAGTTCAATATCCAGCAGGTGTTGGTCCGCTAGTGTCAGATCAAATTCACCGCTGGCTACTTTTGCAATGATTTCTTCCGTTTCCATGTCTTCTGCAACGGTAACCAGCTTGAATGTATAACCCTGTTGTTGCAGTGTTTTTAATGTGTCCCAATAGGCGCTTGATTGTCGAACATATATGCTGCGACCATTTAACTGGTTCAGATTTTCGAAGAGTTTCTCAGCCGAGCGACTGATAATAACTTCAGGGGCCTTGTGATAAAAACGTGAAAAAGTGACGCCCTGCTGTTTTCTTCTTTCAGTTACTGACATAAAGCTGGCGATAATATCGCCTTTACCTTCCAGTAACATAGGGATTTGTGCGTCATGAGAAGGCGCGGCAATGATTTCAATTCGAAGTCCGTGCTGTTTGGCAAAGACTTTAATGAGTTCGTATTCAAAACCCAGTAATTCTCCTTTCCAGAGAAAATAGGAAGCTGCATTGTTGCGTGTGATGACGCGCAGTGTTTTGCGTTTGATGATCTGTTCAAGGTCACCTTTTTCAAGACTGTGTTTTCGCAGGCTTAACTGATGGCTGTTAAGAAACTGGTTTGCCGCCTTGAGTAGTTGAGGGTTATCAGGTCGCATGGCCCAGGCAATACCTCTTTCGCCTGTGAGTGTCGGGCCGCTTTTGAAATCATCTCTATACGCTTCAAGTATGTTGATTCGGTTGCTGTCGAGAATGGTCAGATCGATTTGCTGCTTGTTGAGTAAGTCCAGAATTTGGTCTTCCGTGAGTTCACCTGGCAGGATTTGTGTCTGTATGTTTTTATAGTTCTGGCGAAGCTGGTTAATGGTTTCTTCGAATGAAGAGCTTGCCTGATAGGCGATGCGCCGTCCGGGGAGGTCCTGAAGTTGCGATAGCGTATCGCTTTTGCGAAGTACCAGGGTTTCTCGACTGTGTGCAAGTGGCACACTAAATGCCAGTTGCTTTTTGCGCGCTGGCGTAATCGTTAGATTGCTGGAAATCAGATCCCCTTTGCCAGTAATAAGAGCTGGTATCAGGTCTTCAAACTTTTCCACGGAGACTAACACCGCTTCCAGATCTAGTTCATTGGCAAAAGCAGTAGCGAGTTCAAGTTCTTCATAAAACGAAGGACCATTTCTGGGTAGCCATTGTTGATCAAGAGGTGTAGTTAAAATACGCAGTTCTTTATGCTGTTTAATTGTAACCAGGTCACCCTGATGAATATATTGATTGTCAGAGTGAACTGTCGTTTTAGGTAACTGTGATACAGATTCCGTTGAGTCGCTACAGGCTGCTAAAAATAGCAGGTAGATAATGATAGCAAAGGCGTGTTTACAGGCAGTAAAAAACATTTATGATTCGCTCAACTTGGATGTTGTCAAGCATAGCGTAAGGCTGGACTGGGGTACAGGTATCTGCATGCCGAGCTAGAGGTATTAGGCATAGTCAATGGCTTTGATTATAATGGCGCCATGTATCAGGAATATTTCGGATTATTGGAGCAGCCATTTTCAATTGCACCAGATCCTCGCTATCTATATATGAGTGAACGCCACCGAGAGGCTCTGGCGCATCTATTGTATGGGCTGGATTCGGATGGGGCATTTATACTGCTGAGTGGAGATGTTGGAACGGGCAAAACCACGGTCAGTCGCTGCCTGCTAGATCAGGTGCCCGAACAGACTAATCTGGCGCTGGTGCTTAATCCGAAACTTAGTTCAATGGAACTATTGCAGGTAATATGCGACGAGCTTGGTATAAGCTATGAAAGCCATCAGATTAACTGTAAGAACCTGGTTGACCTGATTAATCGCTACTTGCTGGAAATGCATGCCAGCGGCAAAAAAACGGTTGTGCTGATAGAAGAATCACAAAACCTGCAGCTGGATGTGCTTGAACAATTGCGTTTGCTGACTAATCTGGAAACAAATGAACGTAAGCTGCTACAGGTGATTCTGTTAGGGCAGCCAGAGCTGCTGGAAATTCTGGATCGACCGGAACTTTCGCAATTAGCTCAGCGAATTACCGCACGTTTTCACCTTTCGCCACTCAATCAAAAAGAAGTATCAGAATATATTGCGCACCGTCTTGCGGTGGCGGGCTGTCGTCGCCCCCTGTTTAGTGCTGGGGTGAGCCGCTTGATTTATCGATACAGTAAAGGTGTGCCCAGATTAATTAACGTTATCTGTGATCGAGCCCTGTTAGGCTGCTTTGTGCAGAATCAGCATCAAGTGACGCCAAAGATCGTTCGTCAGGCGGCGACCGAGGTGTTAGGAGAAAACCGTGCTGATCAGATAACCCATGGTGTGCTCAAGAGGCGTCTGTGGCAAATCATGGCAGCTGCTGTATTGTTGATTTCGGTATTTGCTTTGGGTATGTATTTTTCTCCGCAGTCTGCTTCAAAACACCCCTTCTTGGTTGAGCTGCATAACAGTCTGCTTAATCCGGTACCGCAGAGTGATTCTATAAAACCGATTGAAGAGGTAATGCCTGATGAAATCGACGAGCCTGTGGTGCTTGAAGGAAAACCTTTGTTAGAGATGGTTTCAAGCGAGGAAATTATCTGGACAGCAGAAGATTCACTGAGGCTGAGAAGTAATCTACTGTCATACCAGGCACTATTTGCACAATGGGGTCTTAAATATCAACAGGTAGATGGTACGCCCTGTTTTTATGCGCAAACTCAGGGACTGGCCTGCCATCATGAACGTACAGACCTGAATGGGCTGCGCAATATTAATCGACCAGTGATTCTCAAATTATATGACGATTATAATCAGCCGCAGTATGTCGCTTTGCTGAGTATGGATAATGACTTTGCAGAACTTGATGTTGTTGGTCGCCGGCAAAATGTTTCCTTGGCGCAGTTGAAGTCATCCTGGCGAGGCGAGTTATCCATGCTGTGGCGGCCACCAGCAGGTTATTCAGAGTTGGTTAAGCCAGGTAGTGAGGGGCCATTTATTATCTGGCTAAGCAAGACGATGAATCGCATTAATAATACACCACAGCTTGCAATCAGCAGTTATTATCGTGGTGATCTGGTGAAAAGGGTCAAGCAGTTCCAGTTAAGTCGGGGCCTGATAGATGATGGTGTGGTGGGCGTGCGAACACTAATTGAAATTAACCGTGCGCTGGGACTGGAATCGACAGTCGATGAACCCGCGCTGGAAAAGGGTTCCTGATGTCATATATTCTCGAAGCATTAAAGAAATCTGACCAGGAGCGAAAGCGCGGTGATGTGCCCGGGCTACAAACAGTGCATATTCCCCTTGCAGTGGAATCAAAATCTCATCGCTTGCTGTATGTTTTTATCGCCGTGCTTTTACTTGCCCTGGCCTTTGTGCTGGGTTTACTGTTGTCTGGTAACAATGAGCAGCTAGCGACTGAGGTCATTCAATATGATGAAGAGAAAAGTGATGTGTCGCGCTCAATGCCATTGCATCAGCCAGCTAATAAAGAGTCATTATCTGAACAGACAGTATTAAAAACAGCGCAGGTGATAGCAAATCCTGGGCTTCCGGTAAAAGAAACCTCTCCATCAGTCGCTTTATCTGAGTCGGCAGAAAATGTCGGCAAGGTAATCCATAGTCAGCTGCATGATGAAATGGATATTCCCTATCTGCATGAATTACCTGAGCATATACAGCAGGCAGTTCCACATATGGGGTTTGCAGGACATGTCTTTTCGTCGACTCCTTCAAACCGTTCAGTCATAATTAATGGAGCTTCAATGTCAGAGGGCGATACAATTATTGCTGGACTGGCCGTTGAACAGATTACTGCTTCTGGCGTGATTTTTAAGCGCAATGGCGAGCTCTTTAGAGTTGATATATTGCAAGACTGGTCTTTTGACTGATCCTGTGAAGCGCTAAGTTATTCTTTTTTTTAGTTTATTTTTTCTGAAAATAGTCTAATCTACAGTGAAAGGCGTCATTGAGAACGCCTTATCATAATTCATTGTTTGATTAGGCTTGTGGACAGTTACATGGCAAAAATACTTGTAGTCGATGACTCTCAAACCCAGGTGCAGGGCATCATAAAAATTTTAACAAAACATGGCCACCAGACCATATCGGCTGAGGATGGCGATGCGGCGGTGAGCGTTGCCAGAGCTGAGATGCCAGATCTGATATTAATGGATGTGGTAATGCCAGGCCTGAATGGTTTTCAGGCGACACGGCATATCACTAAAAATGAAGGCACCCAACATATTCCCGTTATTATGCTGAGCAGTAAAGATCAAGAAACAGATAAGGTCTGGGCTGAGCGACAGGGAGCAAGTGGTTATCTGATCAAGCCAGCGTCTGAAGAAGACCTAATGGCAGCTATTAATAAATTAATTTAAGTTTTTACCGGCAGTGATGCTGGTTTGTTGAGTTGTAGAGCAGGGGATTAGAATGTCTACCGGAACGATGATTACACTGGGCATAATTGCCGCACTTATTTTTTACCTGATCGTTATTTACAACAGCCTGGTTGCTTATCGTAATAAATTTAAGAATGGTTTTGCCAATATCGATAACCAGTTGCAGCTGCGTTATGACCTGATTCCCAACCTGGTTGAAACTGCACAGGCTTACATGAGCCATGAGAAGGAAACCCTGACACGGGTTATTGAAGCGCGTAACAAAGCATCATCGGCGTCGAAAGAAGCAGCAATACATCCTGAAGATGCAGCAGCCATGAAAAAACTGGTGGCAGCGGAGACTGCATTATCAGGGTCAATGCTTCAGTTTTTTGCATTAACTGAAAACTATCCGGATATTAAAGCCAATCAGACGATGGAAAAACTGATGGAAGAGCTTTCAACAACGGAAAATAAAGTTGCTTTCGCCAGGCAGCGTTATAATGATGATGTCATGCAATACAATACCTACAGAGAACAGTTCCCTAATTTTCTGGTTGCCAATAACGCAGGTTTTAAAGAAGCTGCATTATTTGAAATTGAAAACGAGGAATATAAAAAGCCCGTCAAAGTCAGTTTTAATAATTAGTTTTGACGAGTCTGGTCACAGATACTCTCCGTGGACTTTTATTCACAACAGGATAAGGCAAGACGATATACGGCCATTCTGCTGCTGTATTTTGTGTTGGCTATTATATTAATCGTTGCGGCTGTCAATGTCGTTGTCTATTATTTTTTTATTGTCTTCGAATATTATCCGTATACGCCTGAAGGTGGATATGGTGGCCTGTTTTATTATTTGTCAGCGGTCATAATTTTACTGATTGCATGTGGTAGCCTGTTTCGCTGGATTAAATTAAGAAAAGGCGGAGCAGCAGTTGCAGAAATGGTTGGTGCGGAGCTACTTGAACTGAATACCAGTGACCTGCAGGAACGACAGTTAATCAATGTGGTCGAAGAAATGTCAATTGCTTCTGGCGTGCCATTGCCCAGCATTTATATTATGCGTGATGAGCCGGGCATTAATGCATTCGTTGCAGGGTATCAATCAACAGAAGCGGTTATTACGGTTACTCAAGGCGCGCTAGAGCAATTAAGTCGTGCTGAACTACAGGGTGTTGTAGCTCATGAGTTTAGTCATATCCTGAATGGGGATATGAAAATCAATATCCGCTTGATAGCCGTGCTTGCGGGTATTGTGATGATTAGTACGATTGGGCGTGCCATGATGATGGGCAATCGTCGCTCTCACTACTCTCGCCGAACGACTAATTCCTCTGGTGGTATTGTTTTGCTTGGTTTGGCTTTATTAGTTGTTGGCTATCTGGGAGTGTTGTCAGGTCGAATAATTAAGGCGGCGGTTTCGCGACAACGAGAATATCTGGCAGATGCAGCAGCAGTACAGTTTACCCGAAATCCTCAGGGTATTGCTTCGGCGCTCAATACAATTCAAAAATTTTCCTACCAATCAACATTGAAAAATGCACATGCAGAAGATATGAGTCACATGTGTTTTTCCAGTGCATTATTTCAACGATTCACCGGGTGGTTAGCGACGCACCCGCCATTACTGGAAAGAATTCGACAGATTGATCCAGCTTTTATTGCAAGAATAAAGGCGCAAGACCTAACAGATAAAAAGCGGGCGCAAGAAACGGTTGAAACGGTTTCATCAAATGCGAATGCATCACCTGTTACGTCTGGTTTTGTTGCGTCATCAGGAGAGGTTCTGGCAGGCACGGCGGGTCAGGTGGAGTCATCGCACTTTGCTTATGCTGCAATGATCTATCATTCATTTAGTCAGAAACTGCTGGACTCGCTACATTCGATTGATGATAGTCAATTAATTATTTTTGGGCTTATTCTGGTAAAGACAAAAAGCCAATCTGCACATGATGTTCTGGATAAACAGATCGGGCCAACGGCGTTGCAGAAACTGGATAAAATATGTAGTGAGTTAAAATCATTAGGTGATGATGCGCGTTTACCACTGCTAGATCTGGCGGTACCTTCATTAAAGAAACTTACACGGTCACAGAAAGTGGAATTCATAAATAATTGTAAACGCTTAATTAAAAGTGACAATCGATATTCGTTGCATGAATTTGTGTTATTAAGTTTGCTTGAAAAACATTTGCATCAGAATGCAGAGATGAATATTAGAGTTAAATATTTTTCATTGAGTCAGGTAGCAGAAGAAGTTCAGTTATTGCTATCATTAATGGTCTACGCGACTGATTATAATAGAAAGAATGCAGGGGCTATTTTTAACGAAATCACACAAGGGATGTATGGCAGTGATTATAGATTGTTAGAAGTCGGTGCTATCAAAACAGAGCTGATAGGACGTGCATTGACAGAACTGTCAGCATTGAGTCCTCTATTGAAGAAAACACTTATTCAGGCAGTTGCAGATATTGCGTTGCATGATGCTCAGCTAGAATCAATAGAACTTGAGCTGGTCAGGCTGGTTGCTGAAAGTCTTGATTGTCCGTTGCCACCAGTCATTTCACAGCAATAATATATCCAGGTCGAATGCTGGTTTTTGTTATAATTAACACTCATTAACTCCGGGTTTAATTAATGTGATCAATCGAGCGTTCTCAGTAGCTCCTATGCTTGACTGGACAGACAGGCACGAGCGATATTTTCTTCGCCTGATTTCAAGGCATGCCTTGTTATATAGCGAAATGATTACCACTGGTGCGATTATTCATGGAGATCGTGAGCGATTTCTAATGTTTAGCGAGCAGGAGCATCCGTTAGCAATTCAGCTAGGCGGAAGTGATCCTGCGGACCTCGTGCGTTGTGCAAAAATAGCCGAGGATTCTGGTTATGATGAAATCAATTTGAATGTAGGTTGCCCGAGTAACCGAGTTCAGTCAGGTATGTTTGGTGCCTGTCTTATGGCAAAGCCTGAGCTGGTCGCTGATTGTGTTTCAGCGATGAACGCTGTGGTTGATATTCCGGTGACGGTTAAGAATCGTATTGGAATTGATGAAAATGAAAGCATTGATGAACTATTTGAGTTTGTCGAAAAAGTCGCCGAAGCCGGTTGTGAAACATTTATAGTGCATGCTAGAAAAGCCTGGTTAAAAGGGTTAAGTCCTAAAGAAAATCGTGATATCCCGCCATTGCGTTATGACATGGTGTATGAGCTAAAACGTGCGATGCCGCAACTGGAAATTATTATTAATGGCGGTATTTGTGATTTACACGTGGCCAGTCAGCAAATACCTTCTGTGGATGGAGTAATGATGGGGCGAGAGATTTATCATAATCCCTATATCCTGGCTGAAGTTGATTGTCTGTTTTTTGAAGATGATCGTCCCTCACTAAGCAGACAGCAAATTATCGAATCATTCTACCCTTATGTTGAAAAGGAATTGTCGGAGGGTACACGCCTTCATGCAATGACGCGTCATATACTGGGTTTGTTTAATGGTTTGCCGGGGGCTCGGAAATGGCGTCGACATATTTCAGAAAATGCCACCAGAGAAGGGGCGGGACTGGATGTGCTAAAAGACGCGGTTAAATTCGTTAGTTGACCTGGCAGAATTTTAAGCGCAATTATGCGAAAAATTATTCACATCGATATGGATGCATTTTTTGCCGCCGTTGAGCAGCGAGATTTTCCCGAGCTTAAAGGTCGACCGGTTGTTGTCGGTGGTGATCCACAGAGCCGAGGTGTCGTTGCTACCTGTAGTTATGAGGCTCGACGGTTTGGTATTCACTCTGCAATGCCAGCATCACATGCTTATCGACTATGCCCGCAGGCAGCTTTTGTGAGGCCTCGCTTTGAAGTATATAAAGAGGCCTCTAAAAACATTCATTGTGTGTTTAATGAATACACAGATCTCATTGAGCCATTATCACTGGATGAGGCCTATCTGGATGTCAGTGATTCAGATCAGTGTCAGGGTTCGGCGACACTTATTGCAGAACAAATACGCAAACAGATTTATAATCAGACCGGATTAACTGCATCAGCCGGTATTTCCTATAATAAATTTCTGGCGAAGCTGGCTTCAGATCAGAATAAACCCGATGGTCAGTTTGTGGTTAAGCCGGGCGAAGCTGAAGCCTTTCTTGCTGTCTTACCGATTGGTAAGTTTTATGGTGTGGGGAAAGTTACCGAGGCTAAAATGCAGAGGTTGGGTATTTATACTGGCGGAGATTTGCAGAAAAAAAACTTGCTGGAATTACAGCAGTTATTTGGTAATTCGGCTGAGTATTATTATGATATTTCACGGGGTATAGATCATCGTCCGGTAATTAACGAGCGCACTCGAAAATCAATCGGTTCAGAAACCACATTTGCAGAAGATATTGCGGATCGCTCACAGATGCTTGAGCAGCTTCTGCAGTTGGCATGTGAGCTAATTGACGATTTGCAGGCCAGGGAATTACTGGCCTATACCATTACCATAAAAATTAAGTATGTGGACTTCACGCAGATAACCAGAAGTCATACCACAACACATGCGATTTCTGATTACAGTAAAGTTATGGCGTTGATTCCATTTTTACTTCATAAAACTGAGGCGGGTGAAAGGTCGGTTCGCTTATTAGGTGTTAGCTTTTCCAGTCTGCTTGGTGTCGACGAGCAAACGGCGTATTCACAAATGGAACTGTTTTAGAAGGTTGAATGCAGGGCAAACTGAAAAAGAATGTCTGGTGCTCTGCCGTGAACAATGTCTTCAGATATTACAAAGTCAAATTGTTGTGCATTGTTGATGGGATAGCTTGCGCCAACACTTAACTGGCTAGAGTTTCCGAGAAAGCGTAATTGCGAATCGTAAAGGGCGCTATGCAGATCAAGTTGAGCTTTAAGTTCAAGCTTATCCCAGGCGATGAAGCCAACTCCCAGATTGCCAAAAGCAGCCCAGTTATTGTGCCGTTCAGGGAGGACGTCTGTGTCGCTCATATAAAGTAATCCCGCCTGAGTGAAAACTGTAACATTCGAAAACAGGTGTCGAGTGGAGAGCCAGCCTGCTAGATCGAGGTGGCCACTACCCTGTAATCGGGAAGCATCACCAGTGGGTAATTTTATGCTGAACCACAGGCTCTGGCTTGCTAGCGCAGTGTTCAGGAGCTGTCTGGCAAACTGGATCGAAAAGTCACCTATGGCCTGACTGCGCTGCGCGAATAGAACGTTCGTGCCCTGGCTGTCCTGATAGCTTACCTCTAGCTGATCCTGTGGTAGTTGAGGTCGCGCCCCTTCGTTAAGGCCCAGTGCCTGGTGGTAATCATCGATAGGGGAGTCCAGCAGGCCAGGTGTGTGAGCATAATAGGAAAGGTGCGCTCGAAGCATCCAGTTGTCATTCAGGGAATAATCATAAAACAGGTTAACTGACCAGGTTTCAATATCAGTTTTAAGGTCTTCATCTTGCGTACCCTGTATTAAAGCGGTACTTTGTATATCGAGGGTACTGATTAAGCGGCTCACTGTGACATCAGTTAGCCTGGCAGGGCTGGCGAAAGGGATGCCGTATATTGCTGCAAAAGTGCCATTATTTCGGGTTAATAGTGGTGTGCCGGGATAGGCAAAGTTATGGGGGGAGTAAACTATACAGGCATAAAAAAACCCACTGATAAATTTATCAGCAGGTTTTTTAAAGCAAAGCTTCAAAGCTTGTTTACAGGCTTTCGTAGAAAGCTGCAATATTAGCCATGTCTGCATCAGACAGAGGCTTAGCCATTGCATTCATAGTAGCGTCTTTACGATCGCCGGTTTTGAATGCTTTCAGCTGCTTAACGACGTACTGTGCTTTCTGGCCTTTCAGGTTAGGGTACATAGGTACCGCACTGATACCAGTTGCACCGTGACAAGCGGCACAGCTAGCTGCTTTTGCTTTACCAGCAGCGGCGTCGCCTGCTACTGCAGAAGTAGCTGATACTGCTAAAGCAGAAGCTGCCAGCAGAGATAGTACTTGCTTTTTCATTGATTTCTCCTGGTCGTGTTGTTCACACGATTGTTAATTTAGCATCGGAATTTTGGCAGAGCCGGCGCTTGATGTAAATGCAGATTTTCTGATGTTTCCCTATGAAGCTTTTATGCTGAGAAATAAGTCAAATAATTCAACATGTTACAGAGTTTCTGGCTCTGGGTAATGATATAGACACTAGATTATAGACGGAGTTCAGCCGCCAAATGTTAAAGAATGTCAGGTCATAGAACGTTGAAAAGCACCGTTATTGCTGAAAAACTTCCCAGTATCGGGTAAAGTGTGCGGCTTATTGAAATTTATGGCATCAGTCACGTGTCGCCCTGTAAAGGTGCGAGCGGGCTGTTTTACTTGAATCGCTGAGGATTTACACATGGCTGATTTTAAAATCGCACCCTCTATTCTGTCTGCAGACTTTGCTAAGTTAGGTGAAGAAGTCGACAATGTTATTAAATCTGGTGCGGATATCGTGCACTTCGACGTAATGGATAACCACTATGTGCCTAACCTGACAATCGGTCCGCTGGTGTGTGACGCACTGCGTAAGCACGGTGTTACTGCTGAGATTGATGTGCACCTGATGGTGAAGCCGGTTGATCGTATTATTCCTGATTTTGCCGAAGCTGGCGCAAGCTACATTACTTTCCACCCAGAAGGTTCAGAGCATATTGACCGCAGCCTGCAGATGATCCGTGAGCTGGGTTGTAAGTCTGGTCTGGTATTTAATCCTGCTACACCGCTGGATTGCCTGAAATACGTGATGGATAAAGTAGATATGATTCTGCTGATGTCTGTTAACCCAGGTTTCGGTGGTCAGTCATTTATTCCTGCAACTCTCGACAAGCTACGCGAAGCACGCAAGCTGATTGATGAGTCAGGTTATGATATCCGTCTGGAAATCGATGGTGGTGTAAAAGTAGACAATATCCGTGAAATCGCCGAAGCCGGTGCAGACACTTTCGTTGCAGGTTCTGCCATTTTTGGTGCAAAGAACGAAGCGGATGCCAATGTTTATGACACAGTTGTTGGCAAGATGCGCGAAGAACTGGCTAACGCTAAGGTTTAATTCGTGAGTCAATCACTGGCAGCCTGGCTGTCAGTGATTATGATTACCCCCAGGTAAAAGTAGAATGTTAAACAAACCTGAAATGGTGCTGATCGATGTTGATGGCACCCTGGTAGATAGTGTCCCAGATCTGGCTTACTGCGTCGATGAAATGATGAAGCAGCTTGGTATGGCAGAACATGGTGAAGAAAAAGTGCGTAACTGGGTCGGTAATGGTGTTGAACGCCTGACACGCCGTGCACTAATCGGTCAGCTGGATGGTGAACCAGATGATGAGCTGTTTGATAAGGCTTATCCAATCTTCCTGGATCTATACGATAAGAATGTGTGTGAACGCAGCTGTTTGTATGACGGTGTGCGTGAGGCGCTGGATTTTCTTAAGTCGACCGATGTGAAAATTGGTTGTGTTACTAATAAAAACGCACAGTTCACATTACCGATTCTTGAAAAACTGGGTATAAAAGACGACTTTGAGATCATTATTTGCGGTGATACGCTAAGCAAGAAAAAGCCTGATCCAGAGCCTTTGTTGCATGCAGCGAGAGAACTGGGTAGCACGCCAGAGCACTCATTAATGCTCGGTGACTCGATGAGTGATGTGAAGGCGGCTAAAGCCGCAAACTTTAAGATCATCTGTATGAGCTATGGGTATAATCATGGCGAAGATATCCGCGATTACCATCCGGATGCCGTGGTTGATTCAATGGCGGAAATAAAGGGTCTGATTAACTGGTCCTGAATTAAAGAGTTTAGGTTATGACATTTTCCAGACAGGGTAATAGAAGGGTAGACATGCGTTTATTCAAACATTGGCGATGGTAAACATCACGACCGCCTGTAATTCCGTGTGTGTTTAAACCTGTCTGGAAAATTGAAAAATGACTGCTTTGAAAATATCTAAACAAGAATTTGCCAAGCTGGCAAAACAAAACTACAGCCATATTCCCCTGGTACACGAAGTGCTGGCGGATCTGGATACGCCTTTAAGTGCCTATCTCAAGCTGGCAAACTTGCCTTATTCTTATCTGTTCGAATCTGTTCATGGTGGTGAGAAGTGGGGGCGTTACTCTATTATCGGTCTGCCCTGTGAAACGCGCATCAAAGTGTTTGCAAAACAGGTTCATATTGAAGTAGAAGGTCAATCTACCGAAGTACATGAGGTTGAAGACCCACTGAGCTGGATCGAAGACTATCAACAGCAGTTTAATGTGCCGGATATTGAAGGCTTGCCTCGATTTATGGGTGGCCTGGTGGGTTACTTTGGTTACGACACCATACGCTATATCGAACCCAAGCTGGCGAGTGAAGATAAGCCGGATGCATTACAGACACCCGATATTTTATTGATGCTCTCAAAAGAAGTTGTGGTGTTCGATAACCTCAGTGGCAAACTGTATTTTATCGTTATGCTGGAACCTTCCCAGGAAGATGCTTATCAGCAGGGTGAGGCGCGTTTATTGCAGCTGGAAACACAGCTGCGTCAGTCAGTGCCAACCTACCAGCCTTCTGAGAAAAGTGTCAAGGTTAAGGAAGATGACTTTGTTTCGGGCTTTACCGAACAAGGCTTTATGGATGCGGTTAGAAAAGCCAAGCAGTATATTGTCGATGGCGATGTGATGCAGGTTGTGCTGTCGCAACGTATGTCGATACCATTTGCGGCGCAGCCACTGGATTTATATCGATCGCTGCGTAGCCTGAACCCGTCGCCTTATATGTACTACCTGAACCTGGATGATCATTATGTGGTGGGTTCATCCCCTGAAATACTTGTGCGCCTCGAAGATGATGAGGTGACGGTCAGACCGATTGCCGGTACACGCCCCAGAGGTTCAACAGAAGCTGAAGATCAGGCCTTAGAGAAGGATCTGCTGGCAGATCCTAAGGAACTGGCTGAGCATTTAATGCTGATTGATCTTGGGCGAAATGATGCGGGCAGGGTTAGTAAAATTGGTACCGTTGAGCTCACTGATAAAATGATTATCGAACGTTATTCTCATGTAATGCATATCGTCTCGAATGTGACTGGTGAACTAAACGAAAACATGTCGGCGATGGATGTTCTGCGTGCAACTTTCCCAGCTGGTACAGTGAGTGGTGCACCAAAAATTCGAGCCATGGAAATCATCGACGAGCTGGAACCGGTTAAACGGGGTATTTATTCTGGCGCCGTTGGTTATCTGTCCTGGAATGGCAATATGGATACGGCGATAGCGATTCGTACGGCAGTAATTAAGGATGGTACGCTGAATATTCAGGCAGGTGCAGGGATTGTCTATGACTCTGTGCCAGAGAATGAGTGGGCAGAAACAATGAACAAGGGACGTGCTGTATTTCGTGCAGTAGCCATGGCGGAAGCCGGACTTGATGGTTCTACTGCTAAATGATTCTGATTGCCACCTGGCAAAAATGCTTTTTGGAGCTGTATTAAATGAAAGCCTTTTGCGAAAAAATTGTAGAACATACCTTATTTGAAAAGGTCATTATTGGCCTGATTATTTTGAATGGTGTGATTCTTGGATTAGAAACATCCAGTGACATCATGCAGCAGTATGGAAGCCTGTTAGAGAAGGCCAGTGATCTTATACTGCTGGTGTTTATACTGGAAGCCGTAATGAAAATAACGGCAGTGGCGCCTAAATTCAGTCGCTATTTCGGTTCTGGATGGAATCTGTTCGACTTTAGTGTTGTGGTGTTGTCACTGGTGCCAAGCACCGGTGAGTTTGCCATGATCGCTCGACTGGCGCGTTTGCTACGAGTGATGCGACTGATTTCGACGATTCCGGAATTACGCCTGATTGTCACCACGCTGGTACGCTCACTACCCGGCATGATGCATGTTGTGCTGCTGATGGGTGTGATTTTTTATATTTATGCGGTAGCGGGCTTTCATTTATATCACCAGCATGATCCGGAATTATGGGGAACCCTTGGGTTGTCATTATTGACGCTGTTTAGAGTGGTGACCCTGGAAGACTGGACCGATGTAATGTATACCGCGATGGAAATGCATCCATTGAGCTGGATTTATTTTGTTAGTTTTGTGGTGGTTGGTACCTTTGTTATTATCAATCTGTTTATTGCGGTTGTATTAAACAATCTGGAAGAAGCCAAGCAGGAAAGGCTGGAAGAATTACGTAAGCCAGTTAATCGAGATGAGCTATTAAAAGAGCTCAGACAAACACAGGAAATGCTGCAGAAATTGCAGGTCAAAGTTGAGAATACGTCGTTATGATGTTAATGATAGATAACTATGATTCATTCACCTATAACCTGGTGCAGTACCTGGGAGAGCTGGGTGCGGATGTGGTGGTACATCGTAATGACCAGATTAGCCTTGAAGAAATAGAAGCGCTAAATCCAGAGCGCATTATGATTTCACCAGGACCCTGTACACCCAACGAGGCAGGAGTATCGATGAAAACCATAGAGTACTTTGCAGGTAAGCTGCCGATTTTGGGTGTGTGCCTCGGGCATCAGAGTATTGGTCAGGTATTTGGTGGAAAGATTATTCATGCAAAAGAAATTATGCATGGAAAAACCTCGATGATTCATCACAATAACAGTGGTGTATTCACTGGTTTGAATAATCCTTATGAGGCGACACGATATCATTCATTGGTCATTGAAAAATCGAGTATACCTGATTGCCTGGAAATTACGGCATGGACAGAAAATGAAGATGGCAGCATGGATGAAATTATGGGTGTGCGTCATAAAGAGTATGCCATTGAGGGTGTGCAATTTCACCCGGAGTCAATACTGACTCAGCACGGTCATGACTTACTAAAGAATTTTTTAAAGATGTAAAATCCCGGGCACAGTCAGGTAATGTAATGTTTGCATGATCTTCTGGCTTTGTGTAAAGCAATCACCCAGATGGTTAATTTAATTATTAATAATCGACACTGAACCGATATAACTCTGCATCAAAAAGGTGTTCAACATGGATATGCAATCTGCAATAAAAGCGGTCACAGAAAAACAGAATTTAAGCCGTGAGCAAATGACGCAAGTCATGAATCTGATTATGACAGGTCAGGCAACAGATTCTCAGATTGGCGGGTTTCTGATTGGTTTACGTATGAAAGGCGAGACAGTTGATGAAGTAGCTGCTGCCGCATCAGTCATGCGAGAGCTATCGACTAAAGTCGATGCGCCAGATAGTAATCTGGTGGATACCTGTGGCACGGGCGGAGATGCTTCCGGAAGTTTTAATATTTCAACTGCGTCTGTATTTGTCACCGCAGCAGCCGGTGCTCATGTTGCAAAGCACGGTAACCGCTCTGTTTCGAGTAAGTCAGGAAGTGCAGATGTTCTGGAAACCGCGGGTGTTAATCTTGATATTACGCCACAGCAGGTTGCTGAGTGTATAGAGAAAATAGGTTGTGGTTTTTTGTTTGCGATTAAACATCATGGCGCGATGAAACACGCGATTGGCCCAAGAAAGGAAATGGGCGTACGCACTATCTTTAATGTGCTAGGTCCATTAACTAATCCCGCGGGTGCGCCTAACCAGGTTATAGGTGTGTTTAGTAAAGACTGGCTGGTGCCACTTGCTGAAGTACTTAAGCAGCTGGGAAGTCGTCATGTGATGATCGTGCATGCCGATGATGGTATGGACGAAATTAGTATTGGTAGTGCAACCTCGGTGGCAGAATTAAAAGATGGTGAAATTAATACCTACACGATCCAGCCTGAAGATTTCGCGATGGATACATCCGATCTTGCGGAAATTCGCGCAGCTGATTCAGCAGCCAGTCTGAAAATCATAAATTCGGTGCTAGACAATGTTGAAGGCCCTGCCAGAGATATAGTCTGCTTAAATGCAGGTGCGGCAATTTATGTTTCCGGTCTGACAGACTCCTTGCAGTCAGGTATTGAGAAAGCACGGACTGTGATTGCAGATGGTAGTGCCAAAGAAAAATTTGATAGCCTGATAGAATACACAAACCAATTTTAATGTGACCCTAAAAGTGATCTCATGAGTAAGCAACCTGATATCCTGCAGAAAATTCTGAAACGAAAAGTTGAAGAAATTACAGAAGCCTCAGCAAAAGAATCGCTACAGGCATTAAGTCAGCGTGCCGAGTCGGCATTACCTGTGCGCGGTTTTATTAAAGCGATTGAAAATAAAATTGCAGCAGGGCAGTCAGGTGTTATTGCAGAAATAAAAAAAGCTTCACCAAGCAAAGGTGTAATGCGTGAAAATTTTATACCTGCTGATATTGCCAGAAGTTATGAAGGTGGTGGCGCGGCCTGTTTGTCTATTCTGACCGACCGTGATTTTTTTCAGGGCGCACCTGAGTTTCTCATGCAGGCCAGAGAAGCGGTTAGCCTGCCGGTGATTCGTAAAGATTTTATTATTGATCCTTACCAGGTGTATGAAGCAAGAGCCATGAATGCAGACTGTATTTTACTGATTGTCTCTGCACTAGGTGACGCCATGCTTAATGAGCTGTTAGGGCTGGCACATCATCTACAGATGGATGTATTGATGGAAGTGCATGATAGAGATGAAATGGCACGGGCGATACAGACAGGTGCCCGATTAATTGGTGTTAATAACCGTAATTTACGCACATTTGAAGTTAGTCTTCAGAATACCCTGGACATGCTTGATTTGTTGCCAGATGACAGAGTGCTGGTAACAGAAAGTGGCATACATGCACCCGAAGATGTGAAGCTGATGCGCGATCATAATGTGAATGCGTTTCTGGTGGGCGAGGCCTTTATGCGAGCCGAAGAACCTGGGGAAAAACTGGCGGAATTATTTGCCTAATTTCTAAGTCAGGGATAAATCCCTAAGAACTAGGTGAAGCTATCAGCCAGGGCTATTAATACAAGTTATCGAGCATCGTGTACTACGATAGTCTTACCATGGGCAGAAATGAGCCCGTCTTCTTCTAGTTCTTTAAGTACTCTACCGGCCATTTCACGTGAACAACCGACGATTTTTGCAATATCCTGACGAGTTATCTTTATTTGCATACCATCAGGGTGAGTCATTGCGTCAGGTTGCTGACTAAGCTCCAGTAATGTGCGGGCAATACGTCCTGAGACATCCAGGAATATCAGGTCGCGTACTTTCTGGCTGGTTTTAATCAGACGGTCGAAGATCTGCCCGGATAGCAGGAATAATATTTCAGGGTCTTCCTTTACCAGCTTACGAAACTGTACATAGGAAATTTCAGCAATTTCACAGGGTGATTTTGCGATAATCTGGGCGCTACGGTCCAGCTTCTCCTTGAACAGGCCGGCTTCACCGAAAAAGTCACCGCTATTCAGGTAGGCAAGGATAATTTCTGAACCTTCATCATTCTCAGTCTGTACGCTGACCGAGCCCTTGATGATATAGTACAGGCTATGTGGTTCGTCCCCTTCGTGGATGATATTTTTCTTTGCTGGATAGGTCTTGCGATGACAATGATTCAGCAATAATTCCAGTGAAGGGTTAGAATTGTCTACTTTAGGTAACAGGCTCATAGGTTCCATTTCATGCTTGATGGGCTAATTATAGTTAATTTTATCAGTTGCCCAAGTATATTTAGTTAATTAACGCAAATTTTAAAAAATTGGGCAAGTAGTTTTTAGGTGAAATGTATGAAAGTCAGGGTTAAATGGTTGGATCATATGTCCTTCGTCGGTGAAACCGAGAGTGGGCACTCGGTTGTAATGGATGGGGCACCGGATGCGGGTGGCAGAAATCTGGCAGCCAGGCCAATGGAAATGGTACTCGTAGGCATGGGTGGCTGCACCGCATTTGATGTGGTCATGATCTTGCAGAAGTCACGACAGCCAATTGACGATTGCATCGTCGAGATTACAGCCGAGCGCGCTGAAGAAATACCGAAGGTATTTACCAAAATCCATGCACATTATATTGTTAAAGGTACTGGGTTGAGTGAAAAACAGGTTGAAAAAGCGGTTAATCTGACGGCAGAAAAATACTGTTCAGTGTCGATTATGCTGGCAGCAAGTGCAGAAGTAACTCACGATTTTGAAATAGTCGAAGACTAATATTATAAAGACGAAATAAGTAATGACAAATAATGCGACTCAGGATGCTTTCAATAGCCTGCTGGAAAATCACTATAGTGCTTGGTTTCGCTATCATCCAGAAAAAGCGGTTCATGCGGGAGTCAATGGATATGAAGAGCAATTAACGCCGTTCAGTGAAGAAGATATTGGTGCGCTGGTTTCCCTTAACCAGAAAACTATATCTGCACTGGAGGAGCTGGAAGTTAATCAACTAACAATCTCGCAGCAGCTGGATTTTACCATTTTATATAATGCAGTAAATATTGAGCTGCACCAGCTTCTTGAGGCCGACTGGCGCTACCTGAAGCCGCAAAATTATTTACCGACTGATGCCATGCACCAGCTAATCATACGCCCTGTAGATAATTTACATGCTGCGCTCAAACATCGTTTACAACAGGTACCTGAATATCTGCGTGCTTCCAGAAATTATCTTAATCAGCAGCCTCAGGATATTCCTCTAGAGTGGGTGGAAGATGCAATTCAGGGAGCGAACTCTGGGGCTGCTTATATTCGTAGTCTAAGTAGTCACCCTGAAGTCGTTAAAAAGTTTCAAAACCCAGCCAGGTTGCAAATTGTTTGTGAAGATGCAGCATTGTCATTAACCGATTTTTCAAAGTTTCTTTCTGATAATATTTTGCCCAAAGCAGCAGGGCATTTCGGTTGCGGTGAAGCGCATTTTAATCGTTTGTTAAGGGACTGGCATGCACTTGAAATAGATGTTCATCAGTTACATCGCTTTGGTGAAAAATTATTTAGAGAAACCAAACAGCAGTTACTCGAACTTTGTGAGGTTATGGGTTCGAATGATGATATTGAGTCACAACTGGCGATAATCAGGGAGCAGCACCCAGCTTATGATAATGACCAGTTGATGGTGATTTATCGTGACAGAATGAAAGCGGCCTATGAATTTGTCTTGCAGAATAATCTGGTTACGGTGCCACCATCTGAACCATTAAAGGTTGTGAAAACGCCGGTGTTTTTACAGCATGAAATTCCTTTTGCGGCATATGAAGAGCCTTCTTATAAAGATGAAAATCAGCAGGGTTACTATTATGTTACACCGGTACCCTCTGAGGGGCACCTGCTGGAACATAACTGGACTTCAATTGATCTAACCTGTGTTCATGAAGCCTATCCCGGGCATCATCTACAGTTTGTGACGGCCAATAAGAATCCGCAAAACAGTTTACCTAAAATGCTCAATGCTTCAGCTACCTTTTATGAAGGCTGGGCATTGTACTGTGAAGACCTGATGCAGGAACAGGGTTTTCTGGATAAGCCTGAACACCAGTTTATTATGCTGCGTGATCGTTTGTGGCGGGCCATGAGAGTCATGCTGGATGTTGAGCTGCATACAGAAGGCTTAACCTTCGATGAGGCTGCGCAGCGTATGTGTGATGAGCTCGGTTTTTCGATTGATCAGGCAAAAGCTGATTTAAACTGGTATTCACAGTCACCAACAGTGCCAATGGGTTACGCCACAGGTTGGGCATTAATCAGGGCGCTTCGAGATGAAGAGTCGAAAAAGCCAGACTTTGATCTTAAGGCATTCCATGATCGTTTATTATCCGTTGGCTCCTGTGCCTTGCCGTTGGTTATTAAATATGAGTTTGGAGAGGAAGTCTGGCAGCGAATTAAATCAAAAGTTTTTGAGTAAGCTATAGTTGGCTTGATTAGCTTCATCGTTATTGTATTGTTCGAATATTCTTTTCTCTGGTTGTTGTAATAGCGATTGTGCTGTTACATCAATCAGCAATCCCTGTGTTATCTAAAGTCATTACACAGCTGTCATTGTTCTGTAATGATCTGTTCATGATTTCGACATTTTTCGTGAATAAATCTGTAATAAACAGATGTTAATGTTCTGCGCATTCAAAATTTATGCAAACCCCTTTTTGATTATTTACAGGAATATTAGTTCATGAAATCGTTCACAAAAAAAACAACTCTGATTACACTGGCTGCTACAGTGGCTGTACCTGGTGTTGCTGCAGCTGAGGCAACTCTGTTTGGTAAGGCGCATCTGTCATTTGGTTTCGTTTCACAGGATGATGGTATCGCAAACACAACTTCAAACTCTGTAACATCGCACGCTTCACGCGTCGGCATTAAAGGTAAGATCGACACAGATGGTGATACGAAAGTGATCTATCGATTCGTATGGCAGGTGGATATGTCAGATAAGGCAAAAGCATCTGATGATAATCTTAAATCTCGTGAGCAGTATGTTGGTCTTAAAGGTGACTGGGGTCAGCTACGAATTGGTCGTGACGATTCGCCATATAAAAAAAGCGGGAAAGAAAAATGTTGAGCACCTGAGCGACACCTGGGCAGACTTCAATAACATCATCGATAAAGGTCAGGATACGCGTAACGACGACTCTGTGAGTTACTGGGGTAAGATTGGTCCAGGTAAACTGGCTATCCAGTATGCGGCAGGTGATGACAAAGCAGTTGCTGAAAATGCCGGTGAATCTTTAAGTCTGGCTTACGATGTAAAAATGGGTGCCATTGGTTTTGCCATTGCGCATCAGAATATTGAAAAATCAGCTACCAATGATGAAACCGGTTTAAAGTTGTCTTTTGGTTACAAGATGGGATCAACAAAACTGGGTCTGATGTGCGAGATAGTTGAAGATGATGATAAAACAGTTGATGATAATAATACTTACTTCAGTGTTAAGCATGGTTTAAGTAAAACAGATAGCATCGTATTTGCATATGGTGTTAAGGATCAGGATCTGACAGATGACGCGACGATGACGGCACTGGCTTACCAGCATATGATGAGCAAGAAAGTAACCACTTATGTATTGTGGGCTGACGGTGCTGATAATGGCCTGAAAGATGCGTCGAAACTGAATGGTGATGCTTCAGCATTAGTGGCAGGTATATCTGCCAAGTTCTAAAGCGCTTCACTAGTGAGCTGAAATCAGGAGGCCGCTGTGTCTCCTGATGGCATTATAACCATAATAATATTTAGATTCCTACAGATTGTGGTTATCTGCCTTGCACCTGATTCTTCAGGTGCCTGTTTGCTCTTGGGAAAGCAAATAATCCAGGGTGCATTTTGAATTTCATATCGTTAGAATGTATCGAATAATTCAGCGCAGGCGGTTATTCCATGCTTAAAAAAATTCAACTATTTTTTGAATCACACTTTTCTATGACAGAGACATCGACAGCTGATATTTCTCACCAGCTCAATCTTGCAGCGGCCGCATTACTGGTGGAAATGACCTTGCAGGATGACCAGGTAGATACAGCAGAAACGCAGGCAGTGAAAGCGGCGTTAAACTCGGTGTTGGGTCTGTCGGTTGATGAGGCTAATGAACTGTATGAGTTGGCAGAAGAGGAAAAACACAAGGCAACAGATTACCATCAGTTTACCAAACTGATTGCTGAGCATTATAGCCAACCGCAAAAAATACAATTGATTGAATCACTATGGCGCATAGCCTATGCAGATAATGTGCTGGATAGTTACGAAGAGCATATGGTGCGTCGTATCTGTGACCTGATCTATGTGCCTCATAAGGAATTTATACAGGCCAAGCACCGGGTTCAGGAAGAGAACAGCTAAAGGTGGCATTATCCACTAATGCACGAAAATTAACGTAAATAGTCTGATAGAGGCTACTCGGGATGTTGGGTATAAAACGCCAGATATTCTCAGTAGGCTTTCAACACTGTATGGATTGCAGGGTTACTACTCATACATAAAAAAAATGTGTTTATTCGGGGTCATTTACGGACTACTGCTTGTGCTTTTGTTTGTTGTAGGCAGAATAAAAAAAGCCACCCCAAAATGGAGTGGCTTTTTAAATTCACGGGGAGGTGAATTCTTTAACTAAGCGATTAACGTAAAATCGATTGCTTAGTTTCACGATTGGCATCCCAGGCAGCATGTACCTGATCAATCGCATTTTTAATGTGAGTTTCAGTGATCTGCACAACGTCACCGTTGTCATCAACAATCATACCGCCCTTAAAGCCGGTTTGTGTGATGGCGTACGCGTACTTGCCGCAGTCCTGATCTTTAGCTGAGTTAGACATATTTATATTTCCTGAAAAAAGTAAAAAATTCTGTATTTCTAAGCACCCTTTTTCGTTTTAATTTTATGGATGTTTACAGATATAGAATTTTCCATGGATAGACTCAATTTGATCTATCTCAATGGTGCGCGGATTATATAGTATGTTTATGACGGAATTAAACCCCTGGATGCATGAATTTGTGAATAAATTCAGCTTATTTTAGAGATTTATAATGCAGTCTCGGTATGCTGCTTGCAAGCAGTTGATTTTAAATGGAATAATAGGCCTGTCATGGGTTGCTGAAAAAGCCCCGCTAATCAGTTAATTTTTGGGTAGTGGGCCTAATGAATGCTCATTAGGCCTGATAGAGAGGATAAGATGGCAGAAAAGCAGAAGGTTGAACGTCGTAATCTGGCCTTTAAGGGCTATATGGGGAATCAGCTGGCTGCCAGTCTGGACTACCCGACAGCTCGGGAGCCCCAGTGTTATGCCATTATGTGTCATTGTTTTACCTGTACCCGACAGACCTTGACCACCGCACGGGTAAGCCGAGGACTGGCAGAAGCTGGTATTGCGGTATTGCGCTTTGATTTTAGTGGCCTGGGTGAGAGTGGCGGCGATTTCGCAGAAACGCACTTTCGAAGCATGCTGGCAGATATTCAGGCAGCAGCGGAGCTATTGCAGCAATACTATCAGCCGGTAAGTGTCTTGCTGGGCCACAGTATGGGGGGGACAGCTTGTCTGGCGGCCTCACAGTTGCCTGAACAGTGTTTTTCGCAGCTTGACAAGCTGGTGACGCTGGCGTCCCCAGCAACCCCTGATCACGTCTTGCGTCACTTTGGCCTGGCTATGCCCCAGTTAGAACAGGGGCAATCATCATTTATTTCTGTTGCCGGTAAGGATTACCCGGTAAAGCCCGCATTGGTAGAGGATGTGCGTTCTTTTGATATGCAACAGCAAATGGCGAATTGTGAGCTGCCCATTATGGCCGTGCGGGCGGGACATGATGACATGGTGGGAGCTGAGCAGGCAGATCATATTCTGCAATATACCCAGGGGGAGCAGCAACTCTGTGAAATTGCAGAAGCTGACCATCTGTTTAGTGAGCGTAAACACACCCAACAGCTAATAGAAAAAATAGTGAACTGGTTATAGCAAAAAAGGCTTTAATGCCATCAGGTTAATAAAATTGTTATTCCTGTCTATACTCCTATTAAATTGAGTAGTACGGGCCGCTAACTGTTTTGGGAAAAATACAATGGTAGAAGTAAAAAGCTTTTTTGATGAACAGACCTTTACACTGACACATCTGGTGTACGATCCACAATCAAAAGATGCGGTGGTGTTCGATCCTGTGCTGGATCTGGATACGATTGGTTGGCGAACCCAGACTAAAAATCTGCAAACACTGGACGGCTTTATCGAAGAGCATCAGTTAAAACTGCAGTATGTGCTTGATACACATATTCATGCAGATCATCTCACAGGTATGCAGCACCTTAAAGAAAAATATAAAGTACCTCTGGTGATTAATCAGGCAATCAAGGTGGTGCAATCCACCTTTAAAGAAGTGTTTAATTTTGCCGAAGACTTCGATACATCCGGCTCAGATTTTGATGTGCTGGTAAAAGATGGTGATACATTAACTGCTGGAACGCTTACGATTGAAGTGCTTCATACGCCTGGGCATACACCCGCCTGTACAACCTATAAAATTGACGACAACCTGTTTACAGGAGATGCGTTGTTTGTTCCCAGTATCGGCACAGGGCGTTGTGATTTTCCCAAGGGCAGTGCCAGGGATCTTTACCAGTCAGTAACACAAAAACTTTATACTCTGCCGGATGACACTAAAGTTTATCCGGGGCATGACTATCCGGGGAATAGAGAATTGCAGACTTTTTCTACCATTGGTGAAAGCAAAGCGTCTAATGTGGATTTGCCTGCTACGCGTAGCGAAGAAGATTACGTTAGTTTTATGGAAACACGGGATGCAAAATTACCCTTACCTCGATTAATTTATCAGGGGGTTCAGGTGAATTTAACGGCCGGTAAACTGCCAAAAGAAGAAAGTAATGGTCAGCATTATCTAAAAATCCCGATCTATAACGATTGATCAATTATCTGGTGATCTGGTTCCCAGATCACCAGAATCTTATGCCTAATATTCTATTTTCTTTGTATTTTTCTGCCAGGCAATAAAGCTGTCAGTCGCCTTTGGGTGCTCGAAATGTAGAGTCTCTAAAGAGCGTTCATTACTGTCTAATTTAAGTTGTCGCAAAATAAACTGGTCATCAAAACCTGCCTGTGCTGCCTGTTCTGCAGTCGCTGCATAGACCAGCCTTGGAATACGTGCCCAGTAAATTGCGGAAAGACACATAGGGCAAGGTTCGCAACTCGAGTAAATGGTACAGTCGTGCAGCTGAAAGTCATTTATGTTTTTACAGGCATTACGAATGGCAACCATTTCCGCATGAGCGGTTGGGTCGCATGAATCGGTCACACGGTTACTTCCTCTGCCAATTACTTCACCATTTTTGATAATTATGGCACCAAATGGGCCGCCGTTGTCTGATGTGGAAGAGATAGCTAACTGAATCGCTTGTGATAAAAAAACTTCATCTTCTGACTTTGGCATGAGTGGCGGCTGTCCTTTATTGAAGTTGCGGTCGTAAATATCAGGTGTAAGAAATGCCTGTTATCGTTTCTAGCTTAAACTGAGGATTATGGTATTGCAATATATGCCGCTGCAGACTGACCAGTTCCATATTATCAAGGGAAGGTTGAGCAGCTTTATATTGTTTTGTAAAAGCCAGCGAGTCCAATTAACCGCCTAATGATGTGTGCTCGGTGTATCCGGTTTTGAAGAGTCAGAAAATAACTGCTCAACATCGATAGAATCAAAACTATAGTGTGCGTTGCAGAATTCACAGTCTACCTGAATGGAGCCTTGTTCCTTGATGATGCTTTGTGCTTCCTGTTTGCCCAGTGAAATAATCATCTGTGAAATTCGTTCATTGGAACAGCTGCAGCGAAAACTCATCGGTTCTGCTTCAAACAGTCTAACGTCGTCTTCGTGAAACAGTCTATGTAATATCGTTTCAGTAGATAATGAAAGTAGCTCTTCTTTGCTTAAGGTGGCAGCCAGTTGTTCGGCATGTTCCCAGTCGTTATGCTCTTCAAAGAGCTGCGCGTTTTTTTCTTCTTCTGAAGCGGGTAGTTCCTGCAGTAAAAAACCAACGCAGAGTGAATCATTGGAGGCGAGCCAGAGGCGTGTATTTAACTGTTCGGATTGTTTAAAGTAATTTTCAATCGCATCCTTAATATGCTCGCCCTGTAATGCGATGATGCCCTGGTAGGGCTCTCCTTCAGGTGGTTCGATCGTCATTACCATTTGTCCATTACCGAAGATGGTCTGTAAGTTTTCTGCGGGCACCTCGTTATTCCAGCGAGCCAGCCCACGTAAGGTGCCATCAGATGTGGCCTGAACCACTAGCAGGTGTAATGGACCGTCGCCACGAATTTGTAAAATTAGCGAGCCTTCATATTTAATGGTGGCTGACAGCAGGGCGCAGGCGGCAAACGCTTCACCCAGAATCGATTTTACATTTTCGGGGTATTCGTAACGCTCCAGTACGGCTTGCCAGGTTGCGGAGAGGTGAACCATTTCGCCTCTAACGCGGGTTTTATCGATAATGAATCGATGCAATAAATCATTATCAGCCATGCTCAATTAACCGTTTAATTTGTCTTGCAGAATTTTGTTAACCTGCGCCGGGTTGGCTTTACCCTGAGAGGCTTTCATAACCTGACCAACAAAATAACCAAACAGTTTGTCTTTTCCAGAACGATATTGCTCAAGCTGATTTGGGCTATTGGCAATGACTTCGTCAATCATTGCTTCGATTGCTGAGTCATCAGTGATTTGTTTTAAGCCTTTCTTTTCAATGACGCTATCTGCATCGCCTTCTCCATCCCACATGCTATTGAAAACATCTTTAGCAATTTTTCCAGAGATGGTGTTGTCTTCAATTCGCTTAAGCATACCAGCGAGATTGCCTGCGCTTACTGGGCAGTCATTAATGCTCAAGTCATCCTTGTTCAGACTAGCGGCAACTTCGCCATTCATCCAGTTGGCGGCCAGTTTTGCATCGACTGATTCATTTACAACGGATTCAAAATAGTCTGCAATTTCTCTTGAGGCGGTTAAAATACTGGCGTCGTAGTCACTAAGGCCGAGATCGTTAACAAATCGTGCAGCTTTTTCAGCGGGTAACTCTGGTAGTGTACTGCGAACGTTTTCCAGGTAAGCGTCATCGATTTCTACTGGCAGTAGATCGGGATCAGGAAAGTAGCGGTAATCATTGGCTTCTTCCTTGGAGCGCATAGAGCGAGTTTCGTTTTTGTCTGCATCATACAGTCGTGTTTCCTGAATGATCTCGCCACCGTCTTCCAGAATATCAATCTGGCGTTCGACCTCGATGTTAATCGCACGCTCTACAAAACGGAATGAGTTAATGTTTTTAAGCTCGGTACGTGTGCCAAATTCTTGTTGACCTTTCGGACGAATTGAAACATTGGCATCACAGCGGAAAGAGCCTTCTGCCATATTGCCATCACAGATTTCCAGGTACTGGACCAGTGAATGAATTTTTTTCATGTAGGCAACAGCTTCCTTGGCCGAACGCATATCGGGTTCAGAAACAATTTCCAGTAACGGGGTGCCGGCACGGTTGAGGTCGATGCCGGTCATGCCATGAAAATCTTCGTGTAATGATTTGCCTGCGTCTTCTTCCAGGTGTGCACGAGTAATGCCAACGGTTTTTTTGCTACCGTCTTCCAGTTCGATATCAATATTGCCCTCGGCAACAATGGGTAATTCCATCTGTGAAATCTGGTAGCCTTTAGGCAGGTCAGGATAAAAATAATTTTTACGGGCAAATACCGAGTGTTTGCTAACTCTTGAGCCAGTTGCCAGACCAAATTTTGCAGCCATGCGTATGGCTTCTGCATTGACGACGGGTAATACGCCGGGCAAGCCGAGGTCGACTGCGCAGGCCTGTGTATTAGGTTCGGCACCATAGGCTGTCGATGCAGATGAAAAAATCTTACTCTTGGTTCGCAGTTGTGCGTGTATCTCTAAACCGATTACGGTTTCCCATTCCATAAAGAATGCCTCTTAACTATTTTCTGAATCTGAGTTCTAGAAACGCATGGTAATAGTAATGAATAGTTCTATAGCGTCTCATATCTCATATTTCTATGGTGCGCGTTTATTTAAATGCTTTCGGTATCTGTTTGTGCCAGTCTGTTTGTAGCTGATACTGATGAGCAACATTGAGGAGTCGACTTTCCTCAAAGTGGCCGGCAATAATCTGTAAACCAACAGGCATGTCTTTACTAAAGCCGGCAGGAATGCTCATGCCAGGTAGGCCCGCCAGATTAACCGCTATGGTATAAATGTCTGACAGATACATTGAGATCGGGTCGTCTGTCTTTTCGCCAATATTAAATGCGGTTTCTGGTGCAGCTGGTCCCATAATGACATCAACCTGTTCAAAAGCCTTGCTGAAGTCTTCAGAAATCATGCGACGTAGTTGCTGCGCCTTAATATAATAAGCGTCGTAGTAGCCTGCAGATAATGCATAGGCGCCAACCATAATGCGACGTTTCACTTCATCTCCAAAACCTTCACCTCTGGACCGTTTATAAAGGTCTTCAAGATCTTTCGGGTCCTCACAGCGATGGCCAAAGCGAACACCGTCAAAGCGAGACAGGTTCGATGAGCATTCTGCGGGTGCGACTACATAATAAACCGGTACAGCAAGATGGGTATTCGGCAGACTGATTTCAATGATTTCAGCCCCCATCGATTTATAAGTATCAATGGCCTGTTGCACTATCTGATTAATTTCGTCACTTAAGCCCTCGCCAAAATATTCTTTTGGCAGGCCGATTCTGAGACCATCCAGTGGCTTGTTGAGTTCTGCAGTGTAGTCGGGAACGGCTTCATCAAGTGAGGTGGAATCTTTAGGATCAAAGCCAGCCATAGCATTCATCAACAGCGCGCAGTCTTCTGCGCTCTGGGCCATGGGACCGGCCTGATCAAGACTCGAGGCAAAGGCAATCATGCCATAGCGTGAAATGCGGCCATATGTGGGTTTTAGTCCGGTAATTCCACAGAATGATGCGGGCTGACGTATTGAGCCACCGGTATCGGTGCCGGTAGAGGCTGGGGCTATGCGCGCAGCGACGGATGCAGCTGAGCCACCAGAAGAACCGCCGGGAACGGCTTTTGTATTCCAGGGGTTTTTAACGGCACCATAAAAACTGGTTTCATTGGATGAGCCCATGGCAAATTCATCCATATTGGTTTTGCCAAGCATCACCACACCGGCCTGTTGCATTTTTTCAACGACCGTTGCGTCATAAGGCGAAATAAAGTTATCCAGCATTTTAGAACCACAGGAAGTTTTCACACCTTTCGTACAGAAAATATCCTTGTGAGCGATGGGGACACCGGTAAGTGGGCCTGCATTACCCGCCTTCCGGCGCTTATCGGCCTCAGCTGCTGTTTTGAGAGCGGCTTCTTCTGTTATCGTAATAAAGCTGTTGAGTTCGCTATCATGTTGTTTGATGCGTTGTAAAAAATGCTCGGTTAATTGCACTGAGGTTACCTCGCCAGCTTCTAGCATGGCCGATAGTTCACTCAGTGTTTTTGTATGATACATGGTCGGTTCTCTTTAAAAACTTAATGTCTTGGGCTCGAAAGGTATGAGTGTTTCTGAGGGTGTCACTCAATAACCTTGGGCACCAGGTAAAGGCCGTTTTCAGTTTTCGGTGCGATGGATTGGAAAGTCTCACGTTGGTTCTGTTCCAGCACTTCATCTTCTCGAAGGCGTTGTGAAACATCCATCGGGTGCGCCATTGGCTTTACCGAGCTGGTATCCACCGCATTCATCTGTTCAACCAGATCAAGTATGCTGGATAGACTAGAGGCGTAAGCATCGATATTGCTTTCGTCGATTTCGAGGCGCGCCAGGTGCGCGATATTTTTTACATCATCGGGTCCCAATGACATTGATTTCTCCGTGAGTGTTTAAGCCGGATAGTGGCACCGGGTTTTGTCTTGGTCTGGTTTTTAGTGTGCCATCACTGTGAAGCGAATCACAGGAACTTTGCCAAAATAGCTAATTGCACTAAAAACCGCGCAAAATTAGCACATTATCGCGTATGAAACCACCATGCATGCTTGCCCAAAGGCGTCTGCATTGATAGAGTACCGCTAGTTTCCTGTTACGGTCTATAAAAGTCCGTAATCTCTTCAACTGATAATACAAATATAACGAGTTAAAACACGAATGTTTCTTAAACGTTTTCGCGGCATGTTTTCCAATGACCTTTCGATTGACCTTGGAACAGCCAACACGCTGATCTATGCACGTGGAAAAGGTATTGTACTGGATGAACCGTCGGTTGTGGCTATTCGCCAGGATCGCGGAGGCAGTGGTGCCAAGGCCATAGAGGCCTATGGTCACGAAGCCAAACGTATGCTGGGAAGAACTCCACTGAATATAACGGCTATTCGTCCAATGCGCGATGGTGTTATTGCGGATTTTCATGTTACTGAGAAAATGCTGCAGCATTTTATTCGCAAGGTGCATGAAAGTGCCATGTTGCGTCCGAGTCCTCGTGTGCTGATCTGCGTGCCCTGTGGGGCGACCCAGGTTGAACGTCGCGCAATCAAGGAATCGGCTGCCGGTGCTGGTGCACGTAAGGTTTACCTGATTGAAGAGCCCATGGCGGCGGCGATTGGTGCGGGTATGCCGGTTGATGAGCCCAGAGGGTCGATGGTGCTGGATATTGGTGGTGGTACCTCAGAAGTTGCTGTTATCTCGTTAAACGGTATCGTTTACTCGGCCTCTGTCAGAATCGGTGGAGATACCTTTGATGAGGGTATTATCTCTTATGTGCGTCGTAATTATGGCACGCTGATAGGTGAGGCTACTGCGGAACGTATCAAACACCAGATTGGTTCAGCCTACCCCGGTAAAGACTTACTAGAGATTGAAGTTAAGGGGCGTAACCTGTCTGAAGGTATTCCTCGTAGCTTTACACTGAATAGCAATGAAATCCTGGAAGCCCTGCAAGAACCGTTACACGGTATTGTTAGCGCAGTTAAAACAGCGCTTGAGCAAACCCCGCCTGAACTGGGTGCGGATGTGGCAGAACGAGGTATCGTACTGACCGGTGGTGGCTCCTTATTACGTGACCTGGATCGTCTGTTAATGGAAGAAACGGGTTTGCCTGTGATTATGGCTGAAGAGCCATTAACCTGTGTCGCTCGAGGTGGTGGTCGTGTTCTGGAGCTGATCGATGAACATGGTGGCGATTTCTTTGCTGTTGAGTAGAGACGCATCTTTACCTTAAATATGTGGGCTTGAGGTTCACCTATGCAGCCGTTATTTCTACAGGGTCCCTCTGTAACCTTGCGTGCCATTTTGCTGGTACTGCTTTCGGTTGCATTTATGGTTGCCGATCATCGGTGGCAGCATTTGCAATCCTTGCGCGGCTTCATGGAAAGCTATGTTGTCTACCCTCTGCGTTACATCGTCAATATGCCTTCTCAGCTGGTCAGCTGGGGAGACGAATCATTTAGTTCGCACCAGGATTTACTTGAGGAAAATCGCAAGCTCAAGGAGCAGCAATTGCGGGCTCAGGTGAGCTTGCAGAAACTCAATGTGCTGGAAAAAGAGAACGAGCGACTCAGGCAGATGCTCAGTGCGCAGCCCAAAGTAGGTGAGCTGGTACTGGTTGCTGAAATTCTTTCGGTCGACCTTGACCCCTATAAACAGCAGGTGGTGTTAAATAAGGGGCAGAGTAATCAACTGTATCATGGTCAGGCGGTGATCGATGCCTGGGGCGTCATGGGGCAGGTTGTTCATCTGGGTAACCACTCGGCGACGGCGCTGCTGATTTCAGATCCAAGTCATGCGATACCGGTGCAGGTGAACCGAAATGGGCTGCGTGGTACGGCTTATGGTACAGGTAATTCCCATTTGCTGGAGCTTAGATACATTCCTCATAATGCGGATATGGAGGTAGGTGATCAGCTGGTCTCCTCTGGATTAGGTGGCCGTTTTCCACCGAATTATCCGGTAGGGCGAATTATTTCGATTGAGCGTCCTGCAGGTGAGTCCTTTGCAACAGTACTGGCAGAGCCAACGGCGCATCTGGATCGAAGTCGCGAAGTGCTTCTGGTGTGGCATAATCCACCACAAAATGAAGATGAAGTGGTTGACGAAGTCGAGCTGGAAAAGCCGGTGGCTTCTGAGGAGACGGTCGTTGATCACCAGTAAATGTTATCGAGTGGTATTACCGACTTTGCTGCTGGCTTTAATGCTGCAGTTGTGGCCAATACCCGATGGTCTGGGCTTTCTGCGTATTGAGTGGATGTCGCTGGTACTGATTTACTGGGCACTGGCGATACCTGAACAGATTGGCGTAACCATGGCTTTTGTAATGGGCTTGCTAATGGATGTGGCGCTGGGTTCGATTCTCGGTCAGCATGCTCTTGGACTGGTGCTGGTGGTGTATATTATCCAGCTAGAGTATCAGCGAGTACGGGTCTTCTCTTTAGCGCAGCAGGCTCTGGTGGTACTGGTGCTGCTGCTGGCCAAACAGGTATTGATGCTCTGGGTTAGTGGTATGGTTGGACAGGCGCCCGCACTGGGTAGTTATTTTTTACCGAGCCTGCTTGGCGCGGTGGTTTGGCCCTGGCTGTTTCTATTGTTGCGCGACTTGCGAAGGCGCTTTACTCACTCTCAACGGTTTTAATCAACTCCTACGGTTCGGTTGCTTGCCCATTGTCTTAATTGTGCTATTTGTTCAGACATTACAACTGAGAGAGGGCGAGTCTGTTTAAGCTCTTCCAGTAATATTTCGGTACTTATTTTTTTCTGCTGGCCGTAACTGGCGTACAAGGCAGAAACGATGGACTGTTCAATTTCCGATCCGGAAAAGCCTTCGCTAGCCTGAGCCAGAAGCAGGGTATCTACTGAGTCTTTAATGTCACGCTTTGACAGGTGTATATTAAAAATCTGTCGGCGACTTTCAGTGTCGGGCAGGTCAACAAAAAATATTTCATCTAAGCGTCCTTTTCGGATTAGTTCAGCTGGCAGCTTTTCAACCTGGTTCGCGGTGGCGACGATGAATACGCGGGTCTTTTTTTCAGACATCCAGGTGAGCAGGCTCCCCAGTAAACGCTTGGAGGTACCCTGGTCATCACTACCCGCTGAGATGCCTTTTTCAAGCTCATCAATCCATAAAACACAAGGTGACATAACCTCTGCTGTGTGCAGTGCATGGCGCAGGTTTTTCTCCGTTTCACCAACATATTTATCATACAGTCTGCCGATATCAAGACGTAGCAATGGCAGCTTCCAGATACCTGCTACGGCTTTTGCGGCGAGACTCTTTCCGCACCCTTGAACACCTAGTAATAGCACACCTTTAGGCGGGTCTAGGTTGATGTCTGTCTCTGAATTAAACGCATATTGCCGTTGACTCAGCCAGCGCTTCAGGTTTGTCATGCCGCCTACTTCAGCAAAGCTGGCAGTTTCATACTCAAAGGCCAGTACATCATCACGGTTCAGTAGCTGGTACTTTGCCTGCATCACTTCGGGTAAATCAGATTCGGTTATTGCACCATCATCGACGATGGCATTGTGAATCAGGCGTTTGGCGTCTCTGTGTGGCAGGCCACTTAAATTATTAATCAGGCGATCAAGTGTGTCACGGTCAGCACGGACTTTCTGTTGAGTTGATTGTTGCCAGCTTTGAGCCGCCGAGCGGATCATTTTTTCCAGTGGTATGCGATCAGGCAGGCTCAGTGAAAAACTGACTGCAAGTGGACTGAGCTTATCCGGAAGGTTTAGCTGATGACTTAACAACACCAGCTTGCCCTTGTTGCCGTCAAACAGCATTGCCAGTTCTTTTATCAAGCGGATATTGATCGGGTCTTCCAGATAAGGCTCAAAGTCCAGCAGAATATAAATACCCTGTAGTGCGTTCTGTTTAATGTGTTTGAGTGCATCCTGGGGATCGCTGATTTCGCTTTGAGGATCGAGGCTAAGATCAAGGCGTTGCAAGCCGTCGGTGATGCTCCACTTAAATGTTGGCAAATATTTAGTGGCGGCTGCTTGTTGTATTAGCTTGAGTGCCCGTGGTTCTTCATGGCTTTCAATGGTAATGACTGGGATGTGGCCATTGATCAGAAGTTCCAGGTCGTGCTGGTCGGACATTAATGTGTACTCTATAAGGTTATACGTGTGAGTAAATAGTAACGTAGATTTGTCTAAAATAAAGCGATTCACATGACATGTGCTTTTTCTTGAATCCGCTGGAATTGTCGTGCAAGCTTACTTTATCAGATTGATATTAAAGGCAAAATAGTATGTATCCGCTTCAACCAGAGTTATCCAGGCACGGCTTTATAACTACTGAAAGTTATGATCATGGTGTGCGTTGTTATCTTGATAGTCCAACGCAAGGGATTCGTTGCCTGAATGTAGACGGTGACAGTGGTCGGCGCAGAACTGCCTTTGCGCATGCACTGGCGCATGTATTGGGTGCGGATCCTGTGTTGTATTATGAGTTTGGGCGTGACAAACCTGTACCGCAGATTATTCGTATTCAGGAAGGCGAGGAAATTATTGAGGAGCCACCAGTAGAAGCTTTTGATAGAGTTCTTACTGAGGCTTGTGCTCAGAGTGAGGCGGCACAAACCGTTTTAATTTTGGACCAGTTGCATAAAACACAGTTTTTAAACCATATCCGGCTGTTCGAGTTTTTACAAACGGGTGTCTGGCGCTACAGTGATGTGCAATTTCAGGCAAATATGTTTAACCTCAAGGTGTTTCTGGTGTCTGATGAGCCGCTATATCACTCACTGCAGAAGGCCTCTTTCAGACTCTGGGTGAGTGATGAGTTTGATCCCCGTAAGCAGCTTACCGCTTCTGAGTTAGGCATAGATCAGGAAAACTGCCCATGGTTGGAGCCCTTGCAGAGATTATTAAATCAATTACAGTTAACACCAACGATAGAGGAATATCAACGACTGGTATTTGATATTCAACAGCAGGTCAGAAACGCGCACCAATTAAAAGTTTCACTGTTTGGCTGGCTGGAAAATTTGGAATATCGTCAGCTTGAAGATGAAGCGATAGAGCCTTTGCTTGATGAAGTCCTGCAGGCAATTCAACAAAGTCTGGAAATTCAGGAAGAAATCGAAATTAGTGGTCTGTGAATGGTCAGTAATAATAGGTACAGTTTGTATCTAAAATCTCACCGTTTGTCAGAATTTTTTTAATATTATTTTCAAAGTGCTTGAAAGCACATGAAATTTTACTTAAATGAGGTATGGTGTTAAAGGTTACTGGTGGCTAAATTGTGACCAGATTAACAACGACTAATATCAAACAATACTAAACTTAAGTAAACCTATATCAGTGTTTTAAGGCGATAGTTTTTATGCAGAGTAACGCAAGGCTTCAGGAAGCACCAGTAATTCAACGAGATGTAAGTAGCACAGCCCGGTTGTTTAACTTCAATCGCCCGGTATTTATGTCTGAAAGTGTCTGGAAAGACTGTGTTGAGCTGACTGATCAGAGTGGACGCATAATCGATGAGCTTGCTGTTTTGCAACGATTGAGACATGTCCTGTTTATGGCTTCATCGGCTTTGCATGGTCGTGTCGCTGATATTGAATGTGAGTTTAGTATTCACCGTGTCCCTAATGATGGTTTTACCCATCGGCCAGAGGAAACCACGCTCAAGCTTATCGCAAGCTCAAACTTCAATAATCAGCCTCAGGTTACTATCAAGCGTCCCGACGAATAGGTAATGGGAATTATGTTTGGTGACAAAGAAACACAGCTGCAATATGCGGAGAAAACTGAATTACGCGATGTAACCAGTACAGCCCGTTTATTTAATTTTCCGCGGCCGGTTTATATCAGTGTTGCCGTATGGGATGACTGTATAGATTTAAATGGTACAGAAGGTGCTGGATTTGATGAGCTGGCTGTATTGCAACGCCTTCGTCATGTCCTGTTTATGGCTGCCAGTGCACTACATGGGCGTGTTGAGGATCTTGAATTTGATTTCAGGGTATATCGAGTGCCGAATTCCGAGCTAGAACAACGTCAGCCTGTTCCTGTCAATTTGAAATTAAAAGCCCATAAAGATGAGCATCACCGTCCGGTGATTACCATTGATTTTCCATCGTAAATACCCAGTAAGCAGACACCTTGTCGGATTTATATCAGTTTTTACTTGCGCTGTGAGCTATTTCATACCTTAAGTTGCTTTTATGCATTATTATTAAGATGTTAATGCTATCAAAAGTTGTTACCGTAAATGAAAAACAAAATTCTTAGTCGCTGGTTTGGCGGCGATGACAAGGTGAGCCAGCTTTCTGCACAGCCAGGACTGCGTCCAGGGCTCAGTGTTCTGGTTGTTGATGACTCTCGTACCCAGTTATTTGGTATTGAGAAGCTATTAAAATCAGAAGGTGTAAAAACCTATACGGCAGAAAATGGTAAACAGGGCATCCTGATGGCTCGTCATGTTAAGCCAGATCTCATTCTGATGGATATTGTGATGCCAGAAATCAATGGTTTTCAGGCTACACGTTATCTGACGCGTCAACCAGATACCGGACATATTCCAATCATTATTATCAGTGGAACAGACCAGCAGTCAGACAGGCTGTGGGGGCTTAAGCTGGGTGCCAAGGACTATATGCAAAAACCGGTAAAAAGAGAGTTACTGCTGGAGAAGATAAGGCAGTGGACCAGTCAGCCTGCAACGGTCAATCCTGTTGTTAGTCGTGAAAAGTCGGTTCCCGCCAATAGTGCCCCGTTATTGGGAGAGGCAATTTAATCTGCCCCTTATGCATAATAAGCTGAGGTGGTCATGACTTTCGACATGGCGGCCATCAGCTTCTTGACTGGCCATGGTAGCTCCGCGCCGCCACCTTCAAGTGCCAGTGTTGCATGATGAGCTTCATCAATTTTCATTTGCTGTAAAATCGCTCGGCTTCTTTCATCGTGTGGTGGTAGTTTTTCCAGGTGGTCTTCCAGATGTTGAATAACCTGATGTTCTGTTTCTGCAACAAAGCCCAGACTCCACTTATCACCCAGTATGCCGGCAAATGCACCAATCGCAAATGAACCGCTATACCAAATGGGGTTCAGAAAACTGCGGTGACTGCATAATTCTTCAAGCCTTTGCTCAGTCCATACCAGGTGATCATTTTCTTCATCAGCAGCACGCTGCATGCTTTTCCTGACCTTTTCGAGTTTCGCAGTAAGCGCCTGTCCCTGATAGAGTGCCTGTGCAGACACTTCACCGGCATGATTAACGCGCATTAGCCCCGCTGCATGGCGTGCTTCGCTGTCACTGAGCGGCTGATCCGGGATGTCTGTTGCCGGATTTTCACGTTCCGTCGTATTAGGGTGACCAAAAACCGTGCGAAGTGCATGGTCGGCCTGCAAAATAAACTGATCTAGCGGATTAAAATGTCTCATGTGGATTTCAGCTGCTGCCTTAGTAAACTGATTGGGTGGAGAACGTCTATCGCTAAATTATACTCATTTAACAGTGATTTAATATGCATACTACAGCCAATATTGTCACTAAGCAGCAGTTCTGCAGTTGGTAAATCAAAGCTCTGTACTTTTTGTGTCCCTAGCGCATGAGCCTGTTGTGGGTAATTAATCGACTGTATTCCCGCTGCTCCACAGCACAGGGCCGGTTGTTTCGAGTACTGAATTTTTAGATCAGGAATCAGCTCTAGTAATCTTGTGTTAATGTCGCCGCCTTTTAGCATATTCCGATGACTGCAGCTTTCATGTAATGCGACAGTTTTATTGAATGATTTAAAAGGCAGTGAATTCGTTTCAAGTTTTTCCCATAAAAACTCGCGGGCATCACGAATAGATGTTTTTGCCAGAGGTTTCAGGCTATGTCCGCAAGCTGGGCTAAAGAATAGAATGGCCTCACTGTCATGGCTGTTTAGAATAAATGCCTGCTGTTTTTTTCGTAAAAGACGTGCCGCCTTTTTTTCACCATTATGTTGCAAAAGAGAGCCGCAGCATGACTGGTTCTGCGGGATAACTACATTATAAGACAGTATATTCAATAGCTTAATAGTGTCCTTTATCGTCTGGCTATCCATCGAGTTGGCAGTGCAACCAGTAAACAGGGTCACCTGACCAAGTGCATTATCAACAGGGTAGTCTGTTTCTAGCCTGGCAGCTTTTGTGGCTGGAATATTTGGTACGCCGAGTATCCGGCCTCCAGCATTGATTAGCTGTCGTACAACGGGTGTGCTGGCAAACCGCATGAGTTTGTCTATACGGCCTGTCTGCTGGCTTTGTTTAAGAATCTGTCGACTTAGTAATGGTTTATCGATGTGCTGACGATACTGGTCGCGGAATTCATCGATAATCTCACCGTAAGGTACTCTGGAAGGGCAGATAGTCTGGCAGTTCAGGCAGCCAAGGCAATGGTCGATATGTTGCATACCGATGCTGCTAGCATCAATTCGGCCCTGATCAATAGACTGAATAAGGGCGATACGCCCACGTGGAGATTCGTTTTCGCTTTGATATAGCTGGTAGGTGGGGCAGTGTGGCAGGCACATTCCACACATTACGCAGAGGTCAGTGTCAGCAAGCGCTGAGGGGCTTTTTCTTGAAGGCATCATTACATTGTATAATGACTGATTCATTTTGGATATTCAGAGGTTCTCATGTCTTACTATAAACATCATGTCTTTTTTTGTACCAATCAACGTGATGATGGTCGTCGTTGCTGTGAGCATGCCGGTGCAACGGAGCTTCGAGCTTATGCAAAAGCACGGATTAAAGAGCTGGGAATCTCTGGAAAAGACCAGATTAGAATCAATACGGCGGGATGTCTGGATCGATGTGGGCAGGGACCAGTCATCGTAGTGTACCCGGAAGAAACATGGTACACCTATAAAAACAAGCAGGATATTGATGAGATCATTGAACAGCATTTACTTAAAAATCAGATAGTTAGTCGATTAAAAATTGATTTGTAGTTATTCTCAGATCGCATAGGCTAAAAAAATCACATGATTTGAATCAATTAATGCTTGCAGTCTTTAAAGTCATTCATTAGAATATGCTTATCTTATGAATTGCTGACATACGTTAGTTTCATATTTAGTGACTCCTCCATCCTCCTTTGGTGGTAATTTTTTAGGCGTAGCACCCCCTGCTACGCCTTTTTTTTGTCTGTATTTCAGTG
>JBFHVQ010000005.1:0-64169 GCA_041589455.1 Gammaproteobacteria bacterium
GACAAGTCTTGGAAAAAGCGCAAATACAAAGACGATGACAACGAAGATGACGACGACAAGTCTTGGAAAAAGCGCAAATACAAAGACGATGACAACGAAGATGACGACGACAAGTCTTGGAAAAAGCGCAAATACAAAGACGATGACAACGAAGATGACGACGACAAGTCTTGGAAAAAGCGCAAATACAAAGATGATGATGAGAACAAGCGTTATTAATTGAACGCTTCAGATTAACCTCTGTCCAATTGGCAAAATAGCTTGCCTGCACAAACACACTGTCAACTTGTGCAGGCAAACTAACCAAATAAACACCACATTAAAGCATTGGCAAATGAGGCACCTGACGAATTCATAGTTGTGAAGCGGCTGAAATCTGCATAATTAATATTCTTTAAATAGAACAGCCTCATACAATATTTAACTGAAACATTTTTAAGTGACTCTTATGAAATATTCATCACACAAACAGCCGCTGATACATTTATTAACGATAGCCTTACTGACACTACTGGTTAGTGCGTGCGTTGGCGAAAAAAATCCACAGGAAGTTCACCAGGCATTCTGGGCTGCAGTTATCAGTAATGACACCACAGCGGCTATTGAATATTCAACCCTGTCATCCCCTGAAAGTTACAATGCATTTGGAAAGAACTGGCAAAGCCATCAGTTACAAACAGGTAAGGTTATTATCGACAACAATCAGGCACGCATTGAGACAATACTCTCACTGACTGATACTAATCAGCAAAAAACAGATAAATTCACCACCTACCTGATTAAGCAAAATGAAACCTGGCTGGTCGACTATCAAAAAACTCAGAAATCCATGCAGCCTGATGCCGTAAGTCAACTATTTGGAAAACTGGAACATTTCAGCGAAAAATTCTCTGAAGAATTTGAGAGCTCATCAGAAGATATCACCCAGGAACTCAATCAGATGGGCGAACAGTTCAAGGACTATACAGAAGAACTAAGCGAGCAGGCATCCGAGTCAATTGAAAAATTTAGCAACCAGCTTAAAGAATCCATTGATGAAATTGAACGCTCAACAGAAAAACTACTCGAGGATAAAAAGTCCGAACCACAGGAGAACCAGGATAAAGCAGGTGGGTTGATTAAAATCTAACCGTTAAGTACGCATTAGATACGAAATATATGACGACGATTCAATCGATTAATTATCTGACATTATTTTCCTGTAAAATATTTTTAAAAAATCACCTATTAATCCACAAACAATAATATAGAACACGACCTAACATCGAATAAAGACGCTTGACTTATACAAAATATTACGCGTTTGTTTTTTAAATACGTTATATATTAAATATTTATTTACAACTTTAATCTCAACACTCTATCCAATCATATTATAAAATATAAAGCATAGAAAATTTTTATCAGGAACCATGATAATTCGTATTTTTTCAATCGTTATATAATCACACCGGACTAACACCTCCTCCTCTCTGACCCTGAACTCAGCAGAAATTCTGGTAGACATCGCATTAGATAATAATATAGTTGCATATTCAACTATATGGAAATATAGTTATCCAATGTTTGAGCGCTGCCTGTATTTTAATATTAATTCCCTAACGCGACGAATCAATCGTCTATGGGATGATGCCTTTGCAGATTTTAATCTGTCACCTTCTCACGCCTATCTTTTACGCCTGGTACTCTCTGAACCTGGCATTTCACCAAAGCAGATAAGCCAACAACTAAAACTGGAAAAGTCCACGGTAACTCGTTCCCTGGATTCACTACAAAAGAAAAATTTATTAAGTCGAAAAACCAACACTGAAGACGCCAGAGAACAGGCCATTTATCCAACTCTACAAGCTGAAAAAATTGCTGACGCACTTGAAGAAAAAGGCCACAGCCTATATTTAAATATGACTAAAATTCTGGGGAAAGAACAACTCGATTCACTCGTCAAACAACTCAGAAATATTGAAAAAGATTTTCACCAATAGGACTGGCCTGATAATTTATATATTTAAATCGTTTTTACCAAATAAGGGATAAAGCCCAAACATTGAAACTTAATCACCTTTGAAAATAGTTTTAATATTATTCTTGGATATAACAAACCGATATATAAGGTGAAATTGTTAATCACCTGCATATTAATGATACCTGACAAGACTCTGCAGTGTCATGATGAATTGATAATCCGGTCACATGTATTATGCTTCCTATTTAAATATAATCAGGTATTATATATCTGATATGATTCATGGCATTCATTTTTAGGCAAATAATCCGGATACAGAGATTAGACGTCTTACATATTCAGGGAGATGTAAATTTATGCCCATAAAATATAGATCCATAACCTTATTTCTGACACTTTGTATAACTGTCTCATTTCTTTCTGCCTGTGGTAGCAGTAGTGATAGCCACAATAATGAATCTTCAATATCACCTTCTATTTCAACTGGCATCTTTATTGATTCTGCTGTCGAAGGCTTACAATACACCACAGACACGCTATCGGGTACAACTAATGCGGCAGGTGAATACCAGTATTTACCTGGAGAGACAGTGCGTTTTTCAATTGGTAGCATAATACTTGGTTCAACACTCGCTAAACCTGTGATCACTCCACTAAACCTGGTTGATAATGCCACTACTGTAAATGATCCGGTTGTAACAAATATTGTCAGACTGCTGCTAACACTTGATGCTGATTTACTACCAGATAACGGAATTCACATTCCCACTGAAACTGCTGCTGCTGCAGTAAACCTGAGTGTTGATTTTACGCGTCAGGACTTTGCTTCTGACCCGGGTGTTATCTCATTACTGACTCATCTAAGCAACCAAACTACACTGGTTGATGAGCAAACTGCACAGGCTCACTTAGCAACAAGCCTGGCCTCAGCACAGATCAAAACCTCATCCTGGGGCTCAATGGTCTGGGGTAGTGGTAGCTGGCAAAGCAAAACTCTCAAAGAATAAACAATAAGTCATCAGTTAAAAACAGAATAAAAACAGGGAGCGACAACGATGTATAAGCTAACTTTCAATAAACAAATACTGACTATGAGCACTACATGCCTTTGTTTAGCAATGAGCTCTCTACAGGCAGTCGAACTTAATACTTTCACAAATGGCGAAGTCGCAGATGCCGACGACATTAATCACAATTTCAACTATCTTGATGAACGTATAACCAATATTTCACTGACACCTGGACCACAGGGACCTGCTGGCCCTGCAGGACCCCAGGGAATAGCTGGTGAAAATGGCCAGAATGGTTTAAACGGAATTGACGGTGTAGATGGTATTGATGGTGCGACTGGCCCACAGGGACCTCAAGGTCCTCAAGGTCCTGCCGGTAGGGACGGCACAAATGGCGTAGATGGCATCGGTGTTACTCTTCAGAGCAATACCGGCTTTGATGGCAGTGCTTATACAGAAAAAGTATTTACAGTAACAGGTACTCAGGGACTGTGGGATCAGGAAATCAGGAGCTATATTCGCACCAGTAATCCAGATGGCTCCCTGACTACTCAGGAGACACATCAGAGAATTTCCTCAGGTACTGTATTCAAGCACCTTGTACGTAAATTCTTAACAGACACGAATGGTGACAAACGCTTTATTGAACAAAAAACCTACGATCCGACTAATACAGCCAGCTTAATTAATACCGCCACAATTACACCCGGCCTGGTACAAAGAAAAAGCACCATGGGAACAGGCATGCGCTGGGGTTCCAGTTCTCAATTAACCTACACCTATGAAGATGGCTCACCTGCTACAACAAGTTTTGCAGTCGACAGTCGAAGCTTACTTGGCATCGAGGATGTCACCCTGAGTAGCGGTGCTAAATACACAGGTTGTCTCAAAATCGAAACGATTCGTTCCGCAGAAAGTTTAGGCGGACAATTTCAGCGAATCAGCTGGCACTGCCCCAACAATGTCGGCCTGGTGAAATACATTATGATGAGAGACCTCTCTAATACTCTCAGTTCCAGAGTTCTGGAGCTTGATACCACTCAATCAACGCCACAGGGTGTGTTTTGACGCTAGCGACACTAAGCGTTATCAGGGTAGGGTTTTACTCCACCCTTTTAGCGCTTTCTTGAATAAAGGGAGTAATATAGAGGACAGATTGGAGTATCCCCACTTTTCCTTTCAATACATTAATGAAGCCAACTATCAGATCAAATGTAACTTATAATTAGATATGCCGCCTTTTTTACGTGTATGATCCCCCCTGCGCTTTTCAATCCTCACTCAAATTATTAAGACCCATATCATGTCAAAATTGCCAGAATCCCCTAAAGCCGAATCGGCTTTCTCATCATTACCCCTGTCAGCCGAGTTTTTAGCCAACCTTGAATCCCTTGGTTACCACAGTATGACGCCGATACAGGCACTGGCTTTACCGGAGGTGCTCAGCGGTAAGGACATACAGGCGCAGGCTAAAACAGGTAGTGGAAAAACCGCCGCCTTTGGTATTTCATTACTGCATCGTCTACAACCGTCGAATTATCAGGTGCAGGCACTGGTGCTCTGTCCAACACGAGAACTGGCCGATCAGGTCAGTGAAGAGCTGCGTCGCCTGGCACGTGCCATACCAAATACCAAAATCATTAGCTTGTGTGGTGGCAAACCCATCGGGCCACAATTTGCCTCGCTGGAACACCAACCTCACATTGTGGTGGGCACCCCCGGCCGCATCCTCAAGCATCTAGAGAAAGGCACATTAAAGCTCGACTCACTCAAAACCCTGGTGCTGGATGAAGGCGACCGCATGCTCGATATGGGTTTTTACGACGACATTATGCGAGTGATTGATAAAACTCCGGACCATCGACAGACCCTGTTGTTCTCTGCCACCTACCCCAGAGAAATAAAGAAAATTAGCCAGACTGTGCAAAATGAACCGGTGACGATTAAAGTCGAGAGTGTTCACGACAGCAGTAAAATCAAACAGATTTTTTATGAGACAGACAATAACACACGTAGCAATACGCTTATTGCTCTACTGCAACATTACCACCCGGAACATAGCCTGGTGTTCTGTAACCGCAAACAGCAGTGTAAAGAACTGGCAGAAGACCTCTGGCAACGGGGCATTCATGCCGTCGCCCTGCACGGCGATTTAGAACAGAAAGATCGTGACCGCGTACTCATCCAGTTTGCTAACCGCAGCAGGTCAGTACTGATTGCTACCGATGTCGCCGCCCGTGGCCTGGATATAAAAGACCTCAATGCCGTCATCAACTATGAACTCACACCCGACCCCGAAGTGCATATTCACCGCATTGGTCGCACTGGCCGCGGTGATAACGAAGGCCTGGCGTTAAGCCTGTTTGCACCATCCGAAGCACCCAAACTCGTCGCCATTGAAAACTACCAGAAACTACCGCTGGATATTCAAAACATTAACAAATTGAAACCTGCCGAAGAGTTTACACTCACGCCTCCGATGATCACACTTTGCATCTACGCCGGGCGAAAAAATAAAGTCAGGGCCGGTGATGTTTTGGGTGCACTCACCTCCGATAAAAAACTCAGCGGAAAACAGATCGGTAAAATCAATATTCTTGATACTATCACCTATGTGGCGGTTGAACGTAAACATGCGAATGCCGCTGTGAATATTCTGACTAATGGGAAGATTAAGGGTAAGAAATTTAAGGCGAGGACATTGAGGTAGAGCTGAACAAAAGCTGGACTTAATCCAGCTTTTTAAAGAGTTAATAATTATTTCGATACTGTCGTAAAAACCGATCCATTTTTTCAAACACTTCGGTCATATCTTCGCGACGCGATAAAAACACCAGGCGGAAATGATCAGGGTCGGGCCAGTTAAAGGCGGTGCCCTGTACTAACAGAATTTTTTCCTGTTGTAGTAATTGCAGAATAAATTTTTCGTCATTTTTAATTTGGTAAACTTCGGGATCGAGTCGAGCGAACAGGTAAAGTGCACCTTTGGGTCGAACACAGCTGACACCTTCCAGCTGATTGATCATTTTCCAGCTGTAATCCATCTGTTCATAGAGACGTCCACCGGGGGCTACCAGATCTTTTATACTCTGGTAACCACCCAGTGACGTTTGTATGGCATGTTGACCGGGGACATTGGAGCAGAGTCGCATGGAAGCGAGCAGTTCCATTCCCTGTATATAATCGATGGCGTGATCCTTGGCGCCGCTGATGACCATCCAGCCCGCACGGAAGCCGGCGACGCGATAGGCTTTTGATAAACCATTAAAACTAATGATTAATACATCATCCGCCAGTGAGGCCATGGCAACGTGTTCGGCATCGTCATAAATAATTTTATCGTAGATTTCATCGGCAAAAATAATCAGCTTATGTTTGCGCGCCAGCTCTATAATTTTTAACAGCGTTTCCTTGCTATACAGTGCACCGGTTGGGTTATTCGGATTAATTACCACAATGCCGCGGGTTTTCGAGGTGATTTTGCTTTCCATGTCGGCAATGTCTGGCTCCCAGCCATTGTTTTCATCACCCAGATAATGCACCGGCTTGCCGCCGGACAAACTCACGGCGGCTGTCCACAGTGGATAGTCCGGTGCTGGTATCAGCATTTCATCATCGTTATTCAGCAAGGCCTGCATCGACATTACGATTAACTCACTCACACCGTTACCCAGGAAAATATCATCCACATCCACATGGGAGGGAAAACCTTTCTCCTGGCAGTACTGCATTACCGCCTTACGCGCATAGTACACACCTTTGGAATCCGAGTAGCCCTGGCATTTTGACAGATTACGAATGACATCCTGAATAATTTCATCCGGTGCATTCAGGCCAAATGGGGCGGGATTACCAATATTCAGTTTGGTAATAGAATGCCCTTCTTCTTCCATGCGTTTTGCTTCATGCATGATGGGCCCGCGTATGTCGTAGCAAACCTGGCCTAATTTGTCGGATTTCAGTATGGTGGTCATGTGATGTGTTTCTGTTTGAATTCAGTGAGTTAGTAATATTGGGATTGTGCCATGAGCAGGCGCCGTTTGGATAGCGAAACCCTTTGGATTTGCTGAAAAATTAGCGTTATTTAAAGGTTTTGTGCTAAAACGGCTTAACTGACAAAAAAATCACAGCCCATTTCTATTTTTTGTCATTTTTGAAGCGGCCTTCATGTATGTATTTTACGCAGTATGAAGGCACTATGAGTGTAAGAGAAGCCTATGAATATCGTTATGGTCGATAGCGACAACCTGTGTGGTGACGCAGATTTTCCAGAAATCCAGCTGAATAAATATGGCTGGCTCCAGTTTCCCCAGCTAGCAGAAGCTGAAATTTATGAACGCTGCTGGCGCGCCGATGTTGTAATCAGTGCTAGCACGCCAATTCCTGCCGAGGTGATCGATAAAGCCTTAAAACTGCAGCTGATTATCGCGGCAGGTGATAGCGCCCAGCATATTGATCGCGACGCCTGTGAAAAAAGAGGTATCCGTATTGCACATGTACCCGGCCTCAAGGGTGACAGCCAGGAAAACACTCAGGTTATTTGCCAGCAGGTCTCTGAGATTATTAATGCCTGGTTACAGGGCAATGCTTTAAATACCGTTTATTAAGCTTTATATCCGGTACTCAGCTGGTAATTTATCACTCAATGCGATCTAACGGGCAATAACAGGATTGACCCGCCCCTCTAAATGAGTATAATTCTCATTTAGAAAATAACCACAACACAATGGAACCAACATGAACGACCTGATTGCGACATTGCTGGATTGCCCCAACCTGAGCCTGCGTCTGCTGGATACTAAAACGGGTCGCTCAGTTAAAACCGTCAATAATGACCAGCTTCAGCAACTGTTCGCTGAGCAACAACTCAACTGCGATAAAGACTGTGGCAATATGAGTTGCCAGAATCGCTCGTTTGAGGACTGATTTCTTTACTGTTTTATTAAAAGCAGGGTAACGCAAATTTATTTCGTGTTAATCATCGCCCTTAAACTATTGCCATTGAATTAGCTTCCCTAGCTTATACGATCGGCTATTAGTAAATTATCTCGGATTAACTTAGCCACACTAAATCAATATATACCAGCAGCAAACACTCATCAGCTACAATACTAAAAACGCTTACGCTTATTTGCAATTAACGTCGCTTTAGCTTTTAAACACTTCGAAAATTAAACAGCTATAAACACATAACCCTTACACACAAACCCATTGGCGTTTATTTGCGTAAACCTGCTTTTAAGCTTTTAAGCCCACACACAAAAAAGGGCATGTAATCAACACATACCCTTTTTATAAACTATAAAGAACGACACCTTACTAACACAATATTTGACTAACACAATATTTGCGTTATTAGCATTACCCAGCTTTAAGCCATTAGGAATAAATTAAAATTTACTCTCCTCTCACCTTACGTCGCTCACGCACCGCCTGAGCCAGTTCTTTTAGTAGCCCACCAGTTTCATCCCAGCTAATACAGGCATCGGTGATACTCTGACCAAATACCAGGTTATCCTTGTCTTCAACATCCTGTCGGCCAGCAATCAGATGACTTTCCAGCATCACACCGATGATATTATCATTACCCCGACTCACCTGATCGGCAATATCGCGACAAACATCTATCTGGCGATTGTGATCTTTCTGACTATTGGCATGAGAGCAGTCAATCATTAGACGAGGATTCTGACCATTACCTATAAGACTATCAGTAGCCTCTTTCACAGACTCAGCATCATAGTTAGGCGTTTTGCCACCACGCAGGATTATATGACAGTCGTCATTACCCGTAGTGGAGAAAATTGCTGAATGACCAGCTTTAGTGAGAGACATAAACACGTGAGGACGTGATGCCGCCTGAATCGCGTCAACAGCGACTTTGAGTCCACCATCGGTACCATTTTTAAAACCAACAGGGCATGAGAGCCCCGACGCCAGTTCACGGTGCCCCTGACTTTCAGTAGTCCGTGCACCAATGGCGCCCCAGCTTACCAGATCCGAAATGTATTGTGGGCTGATCAGGTCAAGGTATTCGGTACCGGCAGGAACGCCCATATCCGCCACATCCAGTAACAGGCTACGTGCCAGGCGTAAGCCGTGGTTAATATTAAAACTATCATCCAGATGAGGGTCGTTTATCAGGCCTTTCCAGCCCACTGTAGTACGTGGCTTCTCGAAATAAACACGCATCACAATACACAGTTCATCCGCCAGCTCGTCAATGAGTACCTTTAAACGCGTAGCATATTCTCGGCCTGCTTTGGGGTCATGAATTGAACAGGGCCCCACAATCACTAGCAAACGATCATCCTTGCCATGTAAAATCTCATGGATTTGCTGACGTGTACGATGCACGGTATCCGATGCCTGATCAGTAATGGGATATTCACGATGCAATTCTTCTGGTACAAGAACTTCCTGCAGGCCAGATATGCGGAGATCATCAGTTTTATACTTCATGTATGAGAAATACCGTGCGAAATGAGTTAATTGAACAGCGCATTATATATAAAAACAGGCCGAGTGTCCTAGTCTCTGCTTTACCTGCTTATTTTGGTGCCTTTAACCACTGCTGCAACTGATAGAGGTCATCAAACTGCAGGCTGGGCTCTGCTTCTGCCAGTTCCCAGGGATGATCAAAACGTTTCAGCCAGACCGCCTCGATGCCCGCATTACGCGCACCCTGGATATCATGCACCGGATGATCCCCTACATGCAGAGTATGCTGTGGGCTAACTTGCGCCTGTTGCATGGCGTGTAAAAACATGGCCGGATCCGGTTTAGCGGCCTGCACGTCGGAGGCGGATACCTGAAAATCGAAATAATCAGAAAGCCCGGTTTTATCGATATGCGCATTACCATTGGTTAAGGCGGCCAGAATGTAGTGTTGCTTGAGCTGCTCTAATACCGGGGTTACATCCTCAAACAGCTGCACCTGTTGGCGCGCTTCGTAGAATACATTGAACGCAGTTTCAATCCACTGGTAACCACTTTCAAACTCATCTGCCAGCTCTCGCAAATGCACGCGCCTGGCCTCTGAAAGATCATTGAATAACTCCGGTTGAGACTGCATTAGCAATTTACGCTTATCTCTGAGTTGTTCGATACTGTAATGCTCGGTTATCAAAGGCTGGTGTTGTGCCATCCAGTCATAGATGGCTTGCTCTGCACCTTGGATAGTTGGCATACAGGGCCATAAAGTATCATCAAGGTCAAAGCAAATCAGTTTGTACATAGAACTTATTGGGTGATAACCACATAGGCCGGTGAGGTAAATGATTTCTGAAATTCACGTAATAGTTCACGCGCCTGGTTACGCTCTTCGAAACGCCCTACTCGTACATTATATTTGGTCGCGCCCGAACTTGATATAAAATCAGTTACGTGGGCTTCAAACTGTTTTTCTGCCAGCTCATCAATAAAACTCATGGCATTGGTTTTACTGGCAAACATACCTGCCTGTACCGAGTAGTAGCGCTTATTGTTGCTGGTAACCGTGTCATCGCTCGGATTGCCACTCGACTCAGTAACGGACATAGATTGCGTGTCATTTTCAGCTAATAATCGCTCCGCTTCTGCCTGTTCAGCCGCTTTCTTCTCAGCAGCCTTTTTGTCAGCTGCAGCTTTTTCAGCAGCAGCCTTTTCTTCCGCTGCTTTTTTCTCGGCCGCTAATTTTTGTGCTCGCTTTTCAGCTGCTTTCTTCTCGGCAGCTCTTTTTTCAGCTGCCTTTCTCTCAGCTGCCTTTCTCTCAGCTGCCTTTCTCTCAGCTGCTTTCTTTTCTGCTGCTTTTTTCTGGGCCAGCTTCTCTGCTGCGGCTTTCTCTTCTGCGGCTTTCTTCTGGGCCAGTTTTTCCGCTGCAGCGGTCTCTTCAATCTGCTGCTTAGCCAGTGACTCATCCGTAGCCTGCTTTTGCTGTGTCAATTTTGCAGGCTCATTCGATACACTTTGTTGGTTACTTCCCGAAGCATGTTCTTCCTGAATTACGCTGTTTTCATCGGTAATGAGCGCCAAATCACTATTGCTCTCACCCGAGATAAAAATACCGGTGACATAACCCAGCATAAACGATAACACCAGTGCCCCAATGGCTCCTAATGCATAGGCCCTGACCTGATTTTCATTGATAACAAATGGTTTCATTTTTAATTGTTCTCTTTTACTTACAGCGCCGACAACAGTGCATTATCGTCCGTTGTAAATGAAATTTCCCTGATAGAGCTAACAAAAACCGAGAACCCTCGGCAATTAACGTTTATCCAGATAGTCTCTAAGTTCATCGAATAGCTGCTGATTCACTGCAGCCATCACCGAGCGAGGTTCTAGCGAGCGAATAAACATTGATTCCCCCTCAAATGTTTTCGCTACACCGCCAGCTTCTTCCAGGATCAAATGCCCTGCGGCATAATCCCATAATTTTTGTCCTCCGTGAATATACACCTGACTTCTGGCGCTGGCTAGCCAGCACCAGTCCAAGGCACCGGAACCAAAGTTACGCTGTGACGCATAGGGATGCTCAAGGCACAAATGAGCACGCAGATGTTTATCAAGCCGTTTAAAATCGATCTGTGCAGCACATTGACTCAAATGCTCACGCTCACTCTCGGCTTTCAGTGGCTGACCGTTAAACCAAGCCCCCTCACCTTTAATTGCACTAAACACTTCATCCTGATTGGGATCATAAATCAGCCCCAAAACAATTTCACTGTTCACCAGCAAGGCAATCGACACGGAAAAAATGGGCACACCACTGGCAAAGTTAGTGGTGCCATCCAGCGGGTCAAGTATCCACAGCCCCTTACCTTGGAGCCCCTTGCCGTGGGTATCCAGGTGTTGTTGCTGCTGTTGCTCCGTCATTTCCTCGCCGAGCACATCATACTCCGGCCAGTGCTGCTGCAGGCTTTCGATCATCGCCTTCTGCATAGCCGAATCCGCTTCGGTTACCAGGCTGCCATCTCGTTTGAATTCATAACTTACCTGATTAAAACGCGGCATGATCTGCTCAGCAGCGTGCTGTTTTACCAGGGCTTCAAGTTGTTTGAGTTTTGCCTGCATTATGATTTTGTAAACAGTGCGATGGATTCAACATGGGCGGTATGTGGAAACATGTCCATGACGCCCGCCTCCACCAGTGTATAACCGTATTCATTAACCAAGGCATCAGTATCACGTGCCAATGTTGCCGGATTACAGGACACATAGACGATACGACTGGCACCCAGCTTACCCACATATTTCAGCATTTCCATGGCACCTGAACGAGGTGGATCCAGCAGAATTTTATCGTATTGCTGTTGTAGCCAGGGCTCGCCACTGATGTCAGTGGACAAATCAGCCGCGTAAAAAGTTGTATTGTCGATCTGGTTTCGTTTGGCATTTTCACGGGCCTTGGTGACCATCGACTGAGCCCCTTCAACACCCACCACTTCAGCGCATTGTCGTGCCATTGCCAGGGTAAAATTACCTAGCCCACAGAACAGATCGAGCACCTTATCGGTTTTTGAGAGTTGTAGCATATCCAGTGCCTGACTCACCATGCTCTGGTTAATTTCACTGTTGACCTGGGTGAAGTCATTGGGCTCGAACTGTATGGTGATATTCTGTTGTTGCAGGGTATAAGATAACGGCTCGGGATTCTCCGGCCACAGCGGCACAACGGAATCCGGGCCGGCTGACTGTAATTGAATCTGCAAGCCAGTCTGTTCAGCGAATTCGGTCAAGGCGGCTTTATCACTGTCACTCAAAACCTCAAGATGGCGAATCACCAGCGCCGTCTGCTGATCACTTACCGCCACTTCAATTTGCGGAATAGTTTCACGGGCATCCATTGTCATAATTAAATCTGACAAGGCAGTAATTCGCTGACCAACGGACTCATGCAAAATCGGGCATTGCTGCAGATCCGCAAGAAAAGAATTACCCTTCTCTCGAAAGCCTACCAGCACCTTGCCTTTTTTATGCACATACTTCACCCCAAGACGTGCCTTCTGTCGATAATGTGCCACTGGACCACGCAAGGACGGAAGTACCGTTTGCGGCTGGGTGTGTGCCATATGCTCAAATTGCTCCATAAGGGCATCCTGTTTACTGCGGATCTGCGCTTCATGTTCCTGATGTTGCATACTACAGCCGCCACAGACACCAAAGTGTTCACAGATCGGCTCACTACGATCTGCCGATGCCTTGATCACATTGATTGCCCGGCCTTCATCAAAATTCTTGCTGGTGCGTGTGTATTTAAATTCCACCTGCTCACCCGGCAGTGCAAAATCGACAAACACGACTTTTCCATCAACATGGGCGACACCACGTCCTTCATGACTCAGGGATTCTATCTGTACCTCGACCGGTTCTTCCGGCAGGCGTTTTCTACGTCTTCGTTTTGACATTCACTACTCAATCAATAATTTATTTCAATGAACTGGGCTTAACTGGGAAACACACCGGTAGAGAGGTAACGGTCTCCCCGGTCACAGATAATGGAAACGATCAATGCATTTTCAACCCGTTCACAGAGTTTCAGTGCGGCGGCCACCGCCCCCCCTGAGGAGACACCACAAAAGATACCTTCTTCCGCTGCCAGTCGTCGAGTGGTCACTTCCGCCAGTTGCTGGTTAATATCGATGGTCTGATCAACCCGTGCGGCTTCAAAAATACCCGGCAGGTATTCTTTCGGCCAACGACGGATACCGGGAATACTCGAACCTTCTTCCGGTTGCACGCCAATAATCTGTACCCCTGGATTCTGTTCCTTGAGATAACGGGAGGTACCCATAATCGTACCTGTGGTGCCCATAGCACTCACAAAATGGGTTATCTGCCCTTTTGTGTCACGCCAGATTTCCGGGCCAGTGGAGTTATAATGCGCCACCGGGTTATCCGGGTTATTAAACTGGTCCAGCACAATCCCCTTACCTTCTGCCTGCATCTGCAAAGCCAGGTCACGCGCCCCTTCCATACTAGCCTCACGGCTTACGCTAATCAGCTCTGCACCATAGGCTTTCATGCTGGCGCGACGCTCTTCGCTCATATTGTCTGGCATGATCAGCACCATTTTATAACCCTTGATCGCTGCAGCCATGGCCAGTGCTATGCCGGTATTACCACTGGTGGCCTCAATCAGGGTATCACCCGGCTTGATATCACCACGCTGCTCTGCCAGCTGAATCATGCTGATTGCCGGGCGATCCTTCACTGAACCTGCCGGGTTATTACCCTCCAGCTTCACCATAATAATATTATTACCCGGCACCATACGCTGTAATCGCACCAGCGGAGTATTACCGACAAAATCTTCCAGGGTGGGGAAATCTTCAGGATTCATATAAGTTCGCTTCAAAAAAACCTTTCTCTTAATAAAACTGTTAGAATCAGCCACATATAAAAAGGGGACATTAGCACAGGTGCTTGATTGACTCCCAGATGACTAACTCCCTGACAGGCTTCAACCCTAATTTTTAGGCCGAATGATCAGGAATTGAAGCATTATCCCATATTTAAATGACAAACAGTGAGCCTGTTGTAGATATCTCTATGAATTCTAAAAATACGATTCTGTCCCTGCTATTATTTCCTTTGCCTGTACTGGCTTCCGCAACTGACAACACCCTTGCTATGCTGGGCAGTGAATTACTCTATCTGGAAGATATGCCAGTGGTTATTTCAGCGACTCGACTGGCACAGCCACTTAACGAATCACCAATATCAACCACGGTCATTGATCGTCAGATGATAGATGCATCTGGCGCCCAGACCATTGCCGACCTGCTTCGTCTGGTACCAGGATTTACCGTAGGTTACATTGCCGGCAACTTGCCAGTAGCGACCTACCATGGGCAAAGCGATCGTTACTCCAAACGAATCCAGCTGGTCATTGATGGCCGCTCTGTTTACCTGCCAACCCTTTCCGGGGTTTCATGGTCAGACCTGGTGATTGGCATGGAAGATATTCAACGAATAGAAGTAGTTCGTGGCCCCAATGCGTCAAGCTATGGCAATAACGCATTTCATGCGGTAGTGAGTATTACTACCAAACACGCAGCGGAAGACACCGGTCATAGTGTAAAAGTCAACGTAGGCAGCCATGACACACGGAATACTTTTTACCGCTTTGCTGATCAGACTGAAGACCTGGACTATCGTGTATCTATCGGCACAAAAAATGACGAAGGCACAGACCTGCTTGATGATTTTACTGATTCAAACTACTTAAACTACCGACTGGATATGCAGTTAGGCGAATCAACCCAGCTGTTCTACCAGGGCGGTTATCAAGATAGTCTGTATGGGGACCTGATTGAAAATTCAACAGACATCGATAATGAGATAGAAGTTGAAACAACATATCAACACCTGAAACTGGAACATCACTTCACTTCTCAAAACAGTTTAACGCTACAATATTATTACAATTACACTCGTAGCTTCGATTCCAACTATGAGACAACGGTTTCTCCAGCGGATTTTTCACCCTTGCTCGCCAACCTTGATGACTTTGACATCTATTCAATAATTGCACTGAAATCTGAGCGTCACGACCTTGAACTGGCATATTATTACCAACCGTTGGACAACCTTCGCCTGGTATCCGGCGCCAGCATCCGTGCTGACAGTGTCGATGCAGAACAAGTCTTTGACCCAGCTGCAGATGATACACTCTTGCTTTATCGTGCCTTTACTCATGGTGAATACAGCATTAGCCGAGACTGGCTGTTAAATGCAGGCGTGATGATTGAAAAAAATGATATTTCAGGTACTGATACCGCACCTCGCCTATCATTAATCCATCACCTGGATGACCAGCATAGCTTTAGGGTAAATGTATCCAGAGCCACACGAACTCCTACCCTGTTTGATGAATATGGCAACTTTGCAATTCGTGAGACACTGACACAGGACGGCGGACAACCGCTAACCAATCCGGTAGCACTGGCTCTACTCGGTGGCAGTGACACTCTTGTCAACTCCATTTTTTATACCAGCGGAAATGTAGATTCAGAAGAAATTACATCCTATGAACTAGGCTGGGTTGCCCAATTGCTAGATCATAAACTCATGCTGGATTTCAAATTATTCAGGGATATATCAACAGACCTGATTGCCGATATTCCTTTTATCGGCACTGTCCCAGAAGAAAATATTGACCAGATAGAACCAGGCAGTATTGGTGCAACTGACATTGCAAATGCCGCTGAAACACGAATACAAGGTTTTGAGGCCTATAGTGATTATCATATTGACAGCGATTTACGACTCTACGGTTTTCTGAGCTATGCTGAAATTGAAGCAACTAAGATAAACCAACATGCTGAAGACAGTGTCGTAGGCCGACTAGAAGAATCTGTTCCTCGTCGTAGTTATGGAGCTATGCTGATGAAACAATGGCCTGATATGTTTAACACCAGCCTGGCGATTTATCATGTCTCGGATATGGACTGGTTAGATCGCACACACAACAGAAGCAACCCAGTAGGTAGTCGTTTTACTGACCGCTCAGCCGAACAATACACACGCGTTGATCTAGTGTTACGTAAATCACATAAAATTGGACGAAGCTTGTTAAGTTACTCGGTAATACTGCAGAATATTAATGGCGAGCATGCAGACTATACACGCTCAAATTATACAGATGCCAGTTTTTCAAGCATCAAGGTACCTGGCAGTATCCAAGATCCAAGAGGGTATTTTGAACTTTCATTCAAATTTAACTAGATCGAATGATGAGCGTATTGTTAGCGAGTGCAGATGCCTGGCGTACCATCGAAGACGACTGCATACTATTCGTAAGGAATGATATTTTATACAGGGATAAATATTGTTAAGCACTTTGCACAACAAGTTAACCTTGCATTTGCTGAAGTTACTTAGAACGTCGGCAACAATTGTTTGTGCCATATTGACTCTGGGAATATTTAGTTATACCTGTAATGCCTATTCTGAAACTGTTTCAGTAAATATCCGTATCGCTTATCAGCAATCAACTGAGTTTAATAAACACCTGATTGAGCAAATGAAACTGGATCTTACAAGCCAGGGTTACCAGGCAGACAGCTATAAACTAAACGCAGACAATCCAGTATCTACTGATATAAACTCAGCCGATTTAATTATTTCCGTAGGCAGTAAAACAACCAAGCAGTTACTCGATGCAAAGATAACTCGCCCAATATTGAGTGTACTAATGCCTCGTCATCTCGCAGACGCATTATATCAATCTTATCCTGACCATAAACACTGGGGCAATTTGTTAATTGACCAGCCCATGGAAAGACAGTTTCACCTGATTACATCTATTTTTGGAAAGAACCAGAAAGCCGGTATATTACTTAGCCCCTATACTAAAGAAATGAAAGCCCTGCTTGATATGGCTGCTAGCAAAACACGACATGAAATTATTGTTGAACATGTCGATAACACAGAACAACTAATGTCATCTCTAGATACACTTAATCAACATTCTAATGTGCTAATTACTTTACCCGATCCATTGATATTCAATCAAAATACTATTCGCGGAATATTATTGTCATCCTATAGAAAAAAGCTACCAATTATCGGCTTTTCAAGAGCCTATGTAAAAGCCGGCGCTATTGCTGCGATATATTCAGAACCGACTCAAATAAGCCAGCAAATGGCAGGCATAATCAATGAATTCATGATAAATAAACGCTTCTCAAACCGAAATTACTATCCAGATGATTTTTCCATTGCACTTAATATTAATGTTGCTAACTCACTCGGCATTAGTCTTGATAACAGCGCCGCTATTATCAGACGCATTAAGAAGGCAGAACAATAAATGAATAACTGGGGCATTAATAAGCGAGTCATGTTTCTGGCATTACTGCCAACCTTGATTATCGCTTTTGCATTAGCATCATATTTTAGTTTTGTGCGTTACACTTCCATCGAAGATGCTTTTCATATTAAAGGCGAACTCATTGCTAAAAACCTGGCGCCAGCAAGTGAATACGGTGTTTTTTCCAGCAACCTTGAGATACTCGATAAGCTTATAACCAATTCCTTTCTGGAAAATGACATTACCAACATTACCATCAGTAATAGCCGTGATGAAATCCTGGTCAGTCGTACTCGAGAAATAATAGTACCAAATAACATTCTACCATTATTTATCACACCCGAGGAGTTTGTGTATAGCGCTCCAATTACTGGTACAGAGGTTATTATTTCTGATTTTGATGAGCTCTCACTCATAACAGAAGGGACATTAGATGAACAAAAAAATCTTGGTTATGTCTATGTAACCTTGAATAATCTTTCGACAAAGGTTCAACAGCTAGATAGCCTGTTAAAAGGCATACTAATTACCTGTACCGGTTTATTTTTCACGGTATTCCTTGCAATTAGCATTAGTCGAAGCGTTGTTCGACCAATCCAACGCCTTACAAAAGCAGTAAAAAAGATTGCCCAGGGTGAGCTAAATACACGCATAGAAGTAGACAGTGGTGGGGAAATCGGATCACTTGAAAAGGGCGTTAACAAAATGTCCAGCGAAATGCAAAACATTCGCGCCGATCTACAAGGTAAAGTAAGCAGTGCGACTGCCGATCTAAAGAAAACCCTGGAAGAACTGGAAATACAGAACATTGAACTCGATCTGGCACGTAATCAGGCGATATCTGCAAGTAAAATCAAGTCCGAATTCCTTGCCAATATGAGTCATGAAATTCGCACCCCTATGAATGGTGTTATTGGCTTTACAGAACTTCTCGGAAAAACAGCTCTTAATCGAGAACAGTATGACTATGTTAATACCATACGTAGCTCAGCTACCAATCTGTTAACTATCATAAATGATATTCTCGACTTTTCAAAAATTGAATCTGGAAAGCTTAACATAGAAAATATTTCATTCAGTCTTGAAGATGTAATGGACGATATCATTAGCATGTTTGCACCCATGGCTTATCAGAAAAATATTGAGCTGATATATCATCCATCTCTGGAAATACCCGATAAATTAATTGGCGACCCTGTACGCATACGTCAAATTCTCATCAACTTGATTAGTAATGCAGTAAAATTCACACAACATGGTCACGTGATTATTCGTGTTTTATTTGAAAACCATGATGAAAATATTGTTAACATCAAGTTTACTGTTACTGATACAGGTATTGGACTGAATGACCTTAGTAAACATCGCCTGTTTACAGCTTTCACCCAGGCAGATACTTCCATCAGCCGTAAGTTTGGAGGAACAGGACTCGGCCTGGTAATCTCTCAAAAACTAACTGAGTTAATGTTTGGTGAAATTGGTTTTGAAAGCGAACCAAATAAAGGCTCTAGCTTCTGGTTCTCGATTCCACTGGAAGTGAGCGAGGACAAGAATAAAAATGAGCAACAACATATCATTACTAATAAAAGTGTTATCCTGTTTGAACCAACAGATCAAAATAGAGTTACCAGCCGTTCTTTGCTGAATAGCCTTAGTATAAAAACGATTGAAACCAGCCGAATAGAGAAAATTTCAGATTATGCAAACGGAAAACAATCAGATCAGATTTGCGGTATTGTTGCTGGTATCAATCGCAATAACATTAATAACAAAAGTTTCCTAAAAAATCTATCTAATACGTTAAATAAACTACACTTACCCTACATTACACTCTGTAGCATTTTTGATATCGGCGATGCACAACAACTCACAGACGCCGGACTTAATAACATTGTCTATCGCTGTTCCAGAGCAAGCATATTACGTAATCATATACTAAACTCATTTACACATATTCAAAAGGAGGAAACGACTGTGCAGGAAGCAACTGAATACTCTAGTATATCAACCAACTTTTCTTCACTTCATGTATTACTGGTTGATGATAATGCAATCAATCTAAAACTGGCAAAAACTCTGCTCGAATTACAGGGTTTTCAGGTAACCACGGCCACCGACGGAGAAGTTGCTATTGAACTATGCCAACAGCAGTTATTTCCATTTATTTTAATGGATCTGCACATGCCCAGGGTAGACGGCTTTTCAGCTACAAACACTATTAGAAATACAGACAACCCATGTAAGGAATCAATTATCATTGCCTTAACGGCAAATGTTCTTCCAGAAGAACAGAAACAGGTTTTTGAGTCAGGCATGAATGACATTCTTCTCAAACCCATTAATGAACAGCAGCTTATGGATACTTTTATTCACTGGCTAGATGATTCACCATCAATCAATAAAGCTCATGAAGCAAATAAGCCTTATCGATCTCTCTCAGTATATGACCATCAGCTAGCAATTGAGCTTGCAGGCGGCAATGAACAGCTAGCACAAGAGTTATTCCCAATGCTTATGGCAGAACTACCCACACATAGAGAAAACCTGTCTACAGCACAACATACAAATAATCTGCAAGACTTAAAAAAATATATTCACAAATTACATGGTGGTGCTAAATATTGTGGTGTCCCTGCGCTACGGCAGGCTGCTGCAGATTTTGAATATATTATAGACAACCAACAGCTAGAAAACATCGATAATGCATATGATTCAGTTATAAAGGCAATAGAAGATCTGCACAGTTTTTATCAACAGAATTATACGCAGATATCAGGTGAACTTCCCTAATTTAGCCTTAAGCTGACTTTTCGTGAAAGTCATATTCTTATAGCGCCTGGACTCAACTTGATAATTGCTTACTCTGTCTGGCATCAAGCATCAGCTGTTTCATTTTTCTTACTGATTCCTGCAATCCAAAAAAGACCGATTCAGCAATAATCGCATGACCTATATTAAGCTCCGTGATTTGTGGAATAGCCGCTATTGCTTTTACATTGTGATAATGTAGCCCGTGCCCTGCATTAACCTGCAAACCAAGATCATGAGCAATATCAACTGCTTCATAAATTTTCTTTAACTCTATCTTTTCTTCTTCACGGCTTCTGGCCTCAGCATATTGCCCGGTATGAATCTCAATCACGGGTGCGCCGCAGCGTTTAGCCGCTTCGATCTGGCTCCTGTCAGCATCAATGAATAATGAAACCCTGACACCTGCATCACCAAGGCGATGACAAGCATCAGCAATTTTTCTCTCCTGGCTAATAATATCCAGCCCACCCTCAGTAGTTAACTCTTCACGTCTCTCAGGCACCAGACAGCAATCAGCAGGTTTAATTTTTTCCGCAAATGCCAGCATTTCATCTGTTACTGCCATTTCCAGATTCATATGCGTTAGCTGACAATCCTTTAACATCAGCACATCTCGTTCCTGTATATGTCGGCGATCTTCTCTGAGATGCAGGGTAATAGAATCGGCACCTGCCTGTTCAGCCTGTAATGCTGCATGCACGGGATCTGGGTAACGCGTACCCCTTGCCTGACGAAGTGTGGCCACGTGATCGATGTTTACACCAAGATAAATTGCGTCGTTATCAGACATGCGAGTGTTCCTGAAATTAAGTGCCGTTATTTTATTAGAAATAATGACGGGTTTAAATGGCTTTCTTTAAATTGCTACTGCTTCCCAGTTAGCAGAATGGCAGTCAACCCGGTTCTCTGCTATTGTCCTATGATAAATCCACCATAGAATAATAGATATACGCGAAATACAGGGGCCAATGCGTGTTAAAACAACGAATCCTTAGATACATTCTAGGACTTTTAATTACATTTATTCTGCTTTCTAATGCCAGTGGACTATTTTCGTTTCGAATAATCGATACCCTTGAAAATCTCGCCTATGACTTTCGACTGCAGTTGACCCTGCCTTCTTCGGTAGACAAAAAAGTTGTTATTATCGATATAGACGAAAATAGTCTGGCCCAGATTGGGCAATGGCCCTGGGAACGTAATGTTCTCGGCAAAATAGCTGATAATTTATTTGATTATTACCAGCTGAATGTGCTTGGTTTCGATATTGTCTTTGCCGAAAAGGATGAAGACCCCAGTGATATCATATTATCACAACTTGCCAGAACGTCCCTTGTTGAACATCCAGATTTCATCAATATTCTGCAACAAAATCAGGATGTACGTAATCGTGATCTTCACTTCGCGAACAGCCTGGACAACCGTAATACTGTTCTAGGTATTGTATTTAACAGCAACGATAGTGATATCGCCATAGGACAACTACCTCCTGCAATTGCTAACTTCACCCAGGATGTTATCGACAGTTTTGCATTTAATAACGCGGCCGGATATATCGCAAATATAGATACACTTCAAAATAAAGCACTATCTGCAGGTTTTTTTGACAACCCTTTTATCGATGACGATGGTGTGTTTCGCAGAGTCCCCCTTCTACAGGCATACAATGGAAATGTCTATCCATCACTGGCACTAGAAGTAATTCGTGCCTCTTTCCCCGGTAATAACACTGTCAAACTAGGCTATGGTACAACCGATGAAACACAGAATATAAAATCCCTGGAATGGGTTTATGTGGGCGATATTGCAATACCAGTAGACGAACACTCAGCTGTCATGGTGCCCTATATTGGCTTGCAGAAAACCTTTGAATATTATTCTGCAATAGATGTACTTAACAAGACACTGCCCGTAGAAACACTTCACAATAAAATAGCAATCATTGGCACCAGCGCTGCGGGCCTGCTAGATTTAAGAACTATACCACTTGAATCAGCCTATCCCGGAGTCGAAGTTCACGCTAATATTATTCAGGGTATTTTAGATGGCACAATTAAACATAAACCTGAATACATGATTGGTTTTGAAATACTCATCATCTTGTTTATGGGTATTGCTCTCACTTTTCTCTTACCAATATTATCTCCTGCATGGAGCACAATCAGCGCTATGATCGCCACTGGTATTATTTTATTGTTTGATTATTACGCCTGGAATGAGCTGCTGGTCATTATGCCAGTTGCATCACCATTGATTCTAATTGGGTTACTTTATGTACTCAATATGTCTTTTGGTTTTTTTGTTGAGTCTCGAGGCAAACGGCAATTAACTCATTTGTTTGGACAATATGTACCACCTGATCTGGTGGATGAAATGAGCCGCAACCTGAGAGAGATAAACCTGGATGGCGAATTACGTGAAATGAGTGTCCTGTTTACTGATGTGCGAGGTTTTACAACGATTTCAGAAAATATGGAACCTAAGGAACTAACTCAGTTCATAAATGCCTTTCTAACACCGCTAACGAAAATCATCCACCACAATCGTGGCACTATAGATAAATACATGGGTGATGCGATTATGGCATTCTGGGGCGCACCACTAAAAGATCATCAGCATGCCTTGAATGCAATTAATGCTGGCATGGAAATGCTAACGGCAATTGAAAATCTGAATATAAAATTTTCCAAACAGGGAAAACCTGAAATAAAAATTGGTATTGGCATTAATACTGGTGAAATGAATGTGGGTAACAAGGGCTCAGAATTCCGCGTTGACTATACTGTACTCGGCGATGCAGTAAACCTGGGATCACGCCTCGAAGGGCTCACTAAAAATTATGGTGTTCAGTTTATTGTTAGCGAAGCTACCCAACATGCTGCACCAGAATATGAATACCGATTACTCGATATTGTAAAAGTCAAAGGCAAGGATAAGCCCGTAACAATATACGAACCTGTTGATCTAATTGAGAACATCAGTCAATCTGATCGTACTACAATTAAGGAATTTCATCATGCCATCGACCTGTACCGACAACAGAAATGGGATGATGCAGAAAAAATTCTTTTTCAGCTTAATCAACTAGATCCAAAGCGTTATATCTATACTCTCTACCTGGATAGAATCGCCTTTTTCAGGACGACGCCACCTGACACCGACTGGGATGGTGTTTTTGTGCACACATCCAAATAGTCAGAATAACTTTAGACATTAGGCTATTATCTATAAATTACCAAAATGTGAAGTTGATCACATTTTACCGCCTATCCTAAGCTCACATGTGACACAGCTCACAGATAATCCAGGCATCTAATATAGACTAATTATTGTTAAAGAATACATTACCAGATGAATACACGTAACTCACAATTTGATGTCACTAATACCGTTAATGTGACCAACAGCCAGGCGGTTTGCAACGCGGTTTGTGATATTTTCCACAGCTGTTACCTGGCTGTTGATGATAGTAAGATTCGTCGCGCCTTCGAAGACTTCGATAACCTGTTTGAGGGATACTACGGTGGTTTTCAGGCATGTGATACGTTCTATCATGACAAACAACATTCACTGGATATGACACTGGCGCTGGCTCGCTTAATCGATGGCCATGAGCGTCAAAGTGATCGACATCATACCTTTGGCTCCAAACTCACTGCACTTGCCATTATTACTGCGTTGTTTCATGACTCAGGTTATATCCGTGAACAGAATGACTATGCCAGTGAAAATGGTGCTGAATACACTTCAATTCATGTTACTCGTAGTGCCAGTTTTCTGCATAACTACCTGCATATGAACGGCATGGGTGAATACTCGGAAATTGCTGCTAACATGGTTCATTATACCGGGTATGAAGTTCCTCCCGAGAAAATCCAGTTGGCAGATGAAAAATTACACCTAATGGGTTACATGTTAGGCACTGCCGACCTGATTGCTCAGATGTCAGACCGTTGCTACCTGGAAAAATGCCGCGATCGCCTATTCCCTGAGTTCGTTTATGGCGGCATGGCAGGTGAAGCTGACCGTAGTCCCTCACCTGTATTGTTTCAGTCTGCTAATGATTTACTGATAAAAACACCTGAGTTTTATCATAGCGAAGTAAAACAGCGTCTCGACGGCCTTTTTAAACAGGTATATAAATATGCTGAAGCTCACTTTGGTGGAGATAACCTTTATCTGAATTATTTACAGAAAAACATTCAGCATATTGAATCACTCATTAACCATGGAGAAGTAGAAAGCTTGAGCAGGCTTCCCCCTGATAATCCGGGAACACTTACTTATTTAAATCGTCACTAGTTATTTTCTTTGACTATTCTCTATTATTAAATTCATAAAAAAGCCCCGAAGTTTAATCAACCGGGGCTTTTATTATTCCTGGTAACACCAAATGTCTGTTACTAACGAATAGCAAAAACCTCACCATTCACAGCATTAAATATGACTTTACCATCGGCAACAATAGGTGATGAATACATTTTAGAATCCACCTGGTACTTCCAGCGAATCTTACCTTTATCGGCATCAATGGCATACAGGTTGCCATCTGTGCTGGTAATATAAACCATACCTGATGCTATGACAGGCGATGAAAAAACAGCACCATCGGTTTGTAATTCCCAGATGCGGCCACTCTGTTTTGCATCATAGGCATAGACATAACCATCTCCACTACCAAAATAGACGACACCATCATAAACCGCAGGTGAAGAAAAAACTTTACCCGCTGTTTTCTTTCGCCATTTCAGCTGGCCTGTGTCGAGATTAATCGAATGGATATATTTATTGTCACTACCAATAAAGAGATGTCCGTCATAAATACTGGGTGACGAATAAACCGGTGCACGCATTGCGTATTTCCACTGTTCCTGACCAGAACCTAGATTCACCGCACGCACAAAGCCATCGAGCGTGCCGAAGTACACCTTGTCACGATATACAGCTGGAGACGTGTAAATCGTTGCTTTAGCATTAAATCGCCACTTCTCAGCACCGTTAACTGCATCAACTGCATAAAGGTGTTTATCCTTACTACCAAAATACACAATGCCATCCTCTACTGTGGGTGCAGAATAAATCGGACCATCTGTACGGAACTTCCAGCGCTCTTCGTGTGAATCCGTATCAACTGCATAGAGGTTGCCATCCCAGCTGGCGATATATAATGTGTCACCGACAACGGCCACCGCTGCTTCCACATTGGATTCTGTCTTAAAGCTCCATTTTACAAACCCCTTATCCAGATCAAGCGCATAAACATGACCGTCTTTTGAACCAATATATACCGTACTATCTGCAACAATGGGTGAAGAATAGGTTTTATCAGGTGTAGAGTATTTCCATAGCAGTTTATCAAGTCGTGTAGGGCCCGACTCTGATGACACGCCTGTATGCTGAGGTGACTCACGATACATTGCATTACCACCACCGCAACCGTTCAGTGTCATAGTCAGTAATGAAATTACAAGAAAGGAAAGTCCCCTGATCATATTTGGCTCCATATTTACTTTTTAATTTAGAATTATGCGCTTATTAGCTGAAACACTAGCGGATAGTTTATGCAATATCAAGCTGGTTTCCCAGTCGACATAATAGTTCATAGGATATGGTTTCCGAGTGAAGGGCCACTTCATCGACAGCAACCTGAGTACCCCATAACTCCACAGTATCTCCACACTGAGCTTTCACATTCCTGAGGTCTATTGCAATAGAATCCATGGAGACTCTGCCCACCAGGTGTGTTTTTTGCTGATTCACCATTACCGGAGTTTTGTCATTGGCATGACGTGGATAGCCATCGCCGTAGCCGATATTAACAATACCAACTGGCATATCTTCAGGGCACAGCCAACAACTACCGTATCCAACCGTTTGGCCTTTCTTTAATTTATTAATCGCAATTAACCTGGCCTGAACCTGCATCACAGGACGCAAATCCAGCTGTTGAGCACTTACTCCCTGTAAGGGTGAAGCACCATACAACATAATTCCAGGTCTGAGCCAATCCTGGTCGGGATATAACTGCGTCACAATCGCAGCCGAATTGGAAACACTGCTCTCTGCTGCATAGCGCTGCTGTAACTGTTTGAAGAATTCTGTCTGTTGCTGGTTAGATATATGCCCTGTCACATCGGCATTGGCATAGTGAGTCATCAGGCCAGATGCACGAATACATTTAAGGGCGTTTAAACGTTGCCAGGCGTCTTCCACCTCATCTGCCTGTACCCCAAGACGCCCCATGCCACTGTTCACCTTAAGCCAGACATCGATACACGAACTACCTTTATATTGCTCCAGTAGTTCTATTTGCCAAAGCTGGCTGATTGCAGGGCGCAATTCATGCTGAAAACTCTGCTCCAGCTCCTGCTTATTTTGAAAACCCTGAAACACCGTGAGTGGCTTATCAATTCCCGCTGCCCTCAGGCTAAGTGCCTCCCTGAGCTGTGCAACCGAGAATCCATCTGCTGCTTTCAGCGTTCTGGCAACCTGTATCATGCCGTGGCCATAGGCATTGGCTTTAATAACGGGCATCACCTTGCTGTGAGGGGCAAAGTCTTTGATACGTGAGAAGTTATGTAACAGTGCAGCCAGGTCTAACGAAACGCTTGCAGCTCGAATATCCGACATGGCCAAGCTTATTCAAAACCCTGTGAGGTGTACATTTCAGGGCTAAAATTCTCAAATTTGGTAAATTGCCCCAGGAAGGTCAAGCGTGTGGTGCCGATAGGGCCGTTACGCTGCTTACCGACAATAATCTCGGCTATTCCTTTATCGGGACTTTCCGAGTTATACACTTCATCTCGATAGATAAAGACAATTAAGTCGGCGTCCTGCTCAATAGCGCCCGATTCACGTAAGTCCGACATCACAGGACGCTTGTTCGGCCGCTGTTCCAGACTACGGTTAAGCTGTGATAAGGCAATTACCGGAACTTCCAGTTCTTTAGCCAGTGCCTTTAAGCTTCGGGATATTTCCGATATTTCATTGGTTCTGTTTTCTGACTTACTACTGCTCTGCATCAACTGAAGATAGTCAATCACGATCAGCCCAAGACCATGCTCTCGTTTCAGGCGACGCGCACGGGCACGCAGGTCAGTCGGCGAAAGTGCCGGTGTATCATCCACGAAAATTTTAGCTTCCGAAAGTAACGAAACAGCAGACGTGATACGTGGCCAGTCTTCGTCATTCAGCTGACCGGTTCGTAATCGATGCTGATCAATACGCCCCATAGAGGAGATCATACGCATGGCCAGTGACTCGGCTGGCATTTCCATACTGAAAACAGCCACGGGAACACCCTGTGCAATCGCTGCATTTTCAGCCATATTCATCGAGAAGGTCGTTTTGCCCATCGATGGACGCCCTGCAACAATGACCAGATCACCCTTCTGCAGACCACTGGTCTGCTCATCAAAGTCTTTAAACCCTGTGGTCACCCCGGTGATATTGCCGTCTTGCTCAAACAGATAATCAATCTGCTCAACCGTTTTGGTCAACAGTTCCTTAATTCCCTTGAAGCCATTACCGGTTCGACTACCCTGCTCTGCAATGGTAAATACCCGGCGTTCCGCATCATCCAGCAATGCCTTACTGTCCTTACCTTCCGGGTTATAAGCGCTAGAGGCAATATCAGTGCCCACATCAATCAGCTGACGCAGCACAGAACGTTCACGCACGATATCAGCATAGGCACCAACATTCGCCGCACTGGGGGTATCTTTGGCAAGTTGACCCAAATAGGACAGACCGCCGGCTTCTTCCAGCTCATGAGTCTTGGAAAGCTCATCAGACAAGGTCACTACATCAAAGGGTTTATCCGAGGCTTCGAGTTGTGCAATACTTCGAAAAATCAGCTTGTGATCATGACGGTAAAAGTCATGCTCAGTCACACGGTCTGCAATCTGTTCCCAGGCACGTTTATCGAGCATTAAGCCACCCAGTACCGCCTGCTCCGCTTCAATAGAGTGAGGCGGCACCTTAAGCCTGCTGGTTAGATCGGTTTCATTGACCTGATAGCTGTCATTAACGGGATAAGTAAGGGAATCTGCCATGGGTTTTAACTGATTATTTCTTTAAGCTTCTGGGCAACCAGTTTGCCTTTTCGAGAAGCGGACTGCAATACACTGCTTAAGGTTTTTTTGTATTTAGGTATAACGCTTTTATCTAATACGCTAGATAATTATACCTGCCATACCGTATTCGATCACTGGCCTTTGATGTGGCCCCATAAAAAAACCCCAAACCTCACGGCATGGGGTTTTATTAGTCACTTACTTACAATTGATATGAACAACGGTATGTCTGTGACTTGCAGCCTGAGTGGCTAAAGACTTACTCTTCACCAACAACCGTTAGCTTAACAGTTGCATCAACATCTGTGTGCAAGTGCAGGTCAATTTCGTACTCACCTGCCAGGCGAATAGGACCAGTAGGCAGACGTACTTCTTTCTTTTCTACCTCAACACCTGCTGCAGTGATTGCATCCGCAATATCTGCATTACCAACTGAGCCAAACAGCTTGCCTTCAGTACCTGACTTAGCAGTGATAGTTACAGCCATCTCATCCAGCTGTGCTTTACGTGCTTCAGCTGTTGACAGGCTTTCAGCCTCTTTCGCTTCGTATTCAGCACGACGCGCTTCCAGCTCTTTGATGTTATCTTCGCTGGCAACTTTCGCTTTGCCAAATGGTAACAGGAAATTACGAGCATAGCCCGCTTTCACATTTACCACATCACCCAGTTTACCCAGGCGATCAACTTTTTCTAATAAAATGACATTCATCATTAAATCCTCAATCTATGACCCGAGCAATTAGTGCTGATCAGTGTATGGCAGCAGGGCAAGGTAACGTGCACGTTTAACTGCAGTAGTTACCTGACGCTGGTATTTAGCTTTAGTACCTGTAATACGTGCAGGTACAATTTTGCCTGTTTCGCTGATGAAGTTTTTCAGCAGGTTCAGGTCTTTGTAGTCACACTCTGTAATGCCTTCAGCAGTGAAACGACAGAATTTTTTACGACGAAAATAGGCCATTGCTTTATCCTCTCAATAGTTATTCAGCAGCTGCTTCAGCTTCAGAAGTTGTTTCTTCAGTTTCTTCAGCCTCTTCTGCTTTTTCAGTACGAGCTTCAGACTTCTTGTTATCTTCTTCTTTCAGTAAAGGAGAAGGCTCAGTAACCGGGCCTTTCATCTTGATAACCAGATTACGCAGTACTGCATCGTTGAAACGGAATACAGACTCAAGCTCAGCCAGTTCTTCACTACCACACTCAACGTTCATCAGAACGTAATGTGCTTTATGGATTTTATTGATGGAGTAAGCCATTTGACGACGGCCCCAGTCTTCCAGGCGGTGAATTTTGCCACCATTAGACTCAATAATGCCTTTATAGCGATCGATCATCGCAGGCACCTGCTCACTCTGGTCAGGATGAACCAGAAATACAATTTCGTAATGACGCATTATATGCTCCCTACGGTTAATGCCCTCTGCATGGCGATGCCATCAGTAGAACAAGGAGTTAATAGAACTGAGATAAATTCTCAGGGCCGCGAATTATATCTATATAACGACTTAAATTCAAGCACACCATTCCTGCGACCTGTTACTTAACAGGCCCGCCCAGCCCCCATAGCAACTTATTGATTTAAATAAAATTATCACCTTAATTGAGGGCTATTAATCAGCCGTAACGATCGTGCACGATAAATACCCAATCAAGCCTGTCAACTGAGTACAGTTTCGGAATTAAGAGCACTAAGCCTTGAGTTGATCAGGGTGAAAATCTTTTAGCCAGTTAATAAAAGCGTCCTGAGGCATCGGTTTTGCCAGGTAATAGCCCTGCATGACATCACAATCTAGCTGTTTCAGCGCTTCTAGTGTACCTATATCTTCAACACCTTCGGCAACCACATCGATATCAAAGCCATGAGCCATTTCAATAACCGTTTTTACGATATGTTGATCCATGGAGTTCTCAAGCATATGCCGTACAAAGGATTGATCAATTTTCAGTTCATTAGCTGGAATATATTTAAAATATGCCATTGACGAATAGCCTGTACCAAAATCATCGATTGAAATATTGACACCTAATGATCTGAGTTCATCCAGGGTCATGAAGCTGGTACTCATATCCTGCATTAATGCACTTTCTGTTATCTCAAGGGTTAAACGCCCTTCCGCTGTACCCCATATATTCAATGCACTTCTTACAGAGTCAACCAGGTTTGGGTCCGGCAGTACCCTGGCCGACAGGTTAACTGCGACTTTAAGGGGCTCTGATGTTTCCGGCCAATCATTGATCAAGCGTAATGCTGCATTAATCGTCCACCAGGTGATTTTATGAATATGACCACTCTGTTCTGCAATAGGTATAAAAAGATCCGGGCGGATGAATCCCTGCTGTGGATGATTCCAGCGAATCAGCGCCTCTGCACCAAATAACGCTCCTGTTTGCAAGTTAACCTGGGGCTGAAAATACATTTCAAACTCATCGCGCTCATGAGCATCACTCAACTGGGATTCAATATCCCAGGAATCAATATCACTACTCTCATCCTTAGCTGTATAAATCGAGAAAGGCTCAACACTTTTTCGCGCATGCATTAAAGCTTTTTCGGCACATTGAATAAGCCGGGTTAATTCCTGAGCATGATCCGGAAAAATGGCGACTCCCATATTAGCAGTGATTTTCTGCTGCCTTTCGCCCATATCAAACGGCACACCTAAGGCCCGAGAGATCTTATTTGCTGCCAGAGTCGCATGACCCACATTGAGGATTTCAGGCAGCATCAGAATAAATTCAGAGTTCCCCATACGTGCAATATAATCCTGGTCTCGCGTAAGCTCCTGAAGTCGGCTGGAAAAATTTTCCAGTAGCTCATCACCTACCTGATAACCATAAGCCAGATTAATTTGCCGAAAGTGATTAATATTGACAAGAATCACTGCAAATTTTTTGTCTCGACGCAGATGATCTTCCATATAGTGCTCAAGATCGGTAAACAAAGCATCCCTGTCAGCCACATATGTATGAGCAGCACTCATCGAAACGCCTTATAAATAGAATTGTTCAGGGTCAATACCATACAGGCCTGGCTCAACACTGCGCACAATATCAAGTGGCTGGCCTTCTTCATCATTGACGGTAGTGTATAGATCAATTGTATCGAATGATGGCAATGGATGCTTAGTAGCATCCAGTAGCAACATGATTTTTGGCCTCAAACGCCAAACTCTATGCTGCGCAACGATAACACCCACCTTGCCGTTACTCAGCTCAACAATGGTACCCACTGGATAAATACCAACGACCTGAATAAACTGTTCAATCAACTCTGCCTGAAAATCAATATCACGCCATTCATAGAGCTTCTTCACGGCATCATGAGGTGATATTGGTGTCGCAAAAGGCCGCTCTGAGATAATCGCATCATAGCAATCGATAAGACCTGCAATCTTTCCAAAAATAGGAATCATATTGCCACTCAAGCCTCTAGGATAACCACTGCCATTATGCCGTTCATGATGAGTTGCTACCATCTCGACAACACTTTCATCAATACCATTAATTGATCTGACGATATCCACACTGTACTGAACATGCTGTTTAACCAGCTTAAACTCATACTGATTATAGCGTTCCGCATTATTGATTAATTTATCGGGCAAACGAGTTTTACCTACATCTAATAGCAAGCCACCAATGGCAAGTGACTGCAGATCCTTTTTAGGCAACCCCAGGTGCCGCCCAAAAGCAACAGCCCATACTGAGCTGCTCACCGAATGGTTATAGATATAATTATCTTTATATTTCATCCGGGTCAGCCAGGAAAATGCATCCGGATTTCGAATGATACTGTCAACCATTGGTGTAATGGCTTTTTTAAGGGTAGGCAGGTCTAATTTCTGATTCCTGGAGATATCATGCAAGATACTTTCTGCTGTATCAGACAGGCGTGCATGAGTCTCACGCGCATCGACCATTTCACTTTCAAAATCCTTTTTATCCTTATAAATACGAGGTTTAACCTTAGTCAGAAATTCCTTTTCTTCTTCAGAGGTTCTTTTCTTTTTCTCAAATTCAGGGGACTCAGGCTCCTGAACCTGACTTAGCTCCACATCCACATAAACATATTGGCAGTATTTGAGCAACTCGTCTATGTCATCTTGTGTTTTTAGCTCAAACCCCTGTATCAGATAGGGTGTTTCCAGCCAGGGTCGATCAAGTCGTGAGACATACATCCCCTTCTCCAGATCCGCAACTCTGACTTTAACTTCCTTTAAAGACATACAATAAATACCCGATAATTATTCGGCTAGATCACATCACAAACCCAGTCCAGCCATAATGCAGTTTTTGATTATTAATAAACTATAGCAATAAATTCGCTATATACACTCAAACATCACCAATCTCTGGTGTTATAAGGCCCAGCTAAGTGAGGTTTTTTAATAATTCTCAATGCTTAACTCAGGCACGACGCCAACTCGTTTCGCCTCCCTTATCTTCAAGCTCTATACCTTTGTCTTTCAACTCATCACGAATCTGATCTGCACGCGCCCAGTTTTTATCGGCTTTAGCCTGCGCTCGCTCCTGTATTAGTGCCTCAATAGCACTATCATCTAGTCCCTCGGCCTTACCACCGCTTTTAAGATAAATATCTGGATCTTCCTGCAACAACCCAAGCACACTGCCCAACTGTTTCAGACAAGCCGCCAAGGACATCGCCTTAGTTGAATCTGTCGATTTGATTTTGTTTAACTGATTGGCCAGATCAAACAACACGGCAATCGCTTCTGCGGTATTGAAATCTTCATTCATTGCTACCTCAAAGCGTTGCAGATATTCATCACAATCTTCATCGATAGCACCAGGCTCAACTCCACGCAGTGAATTATACAGACGACTTAATGCTGCCCCTGCACTATCAAGCATCTGATCCGAATAGTTCAATGGGCTTCTATAGTGACTGGCAAGAATAAAATACCTTACATCCTCAGCGCGATAGCGCTCCAGTATTTCCCTAACCGTGAAGAAATTACCTAGTGACTTGGACATTTTCTCATCATCAATCCGCACAAAACCATTATGCATCCACAGGTTAACGAACTTTTCACCCGTAGCGGCTTCAGATTGAGCTATTTCGTTTTCATGATGCGGGAATTGCAAATCCTGCCCACCACCATGAATATCGAAGGTGTTACCAAGACAGCAGGTGGACATTGCTGAACACTCAATATGCCAGCCTGGCCGCCCATTTCCCCAGGGTGACTCCCAGTAAGGTTCATCCGGTTTGGCGGCTTTCCATAATACGAAATCCAGTGGGTCATCTTTAAACTCATCCACCGCAATTCGTTCACCTGCACGCAAATCTTCAGTTTTTTTACCAGAAAGCTGACCGTAGCCTTCAAATTTGCTTACGTCATAGTAAACATCACCGTTATCTGCCGCATAGGCATACCCCTTTTCCTGCAGCACCTTGATCATATCGATAATATCACCCATTGATGATGTAGCCCGTGGCTCCTCATCCGGTGGCAGCACCCCTAGAGCCTCGGCATCTTCATGCATTGCCTTAATAAATCGCTCAGTTAACTGATTAATCGACTCACCATTTTCGTTGGCGCGCTGGATAATTTTGTCATCCACATCAGTAACGTTGCGAACATAGGTGACATCATAGCCCTGAGACTTCAAATATCTCGTTACCATATCAAACACCACCAGAACACGGGCATGCCCCAGATGACAAAGGTCATATACGGTCATTCCACAGACGTACATACGCACCTTACCTGGCTCTATGGGCTTAAATTCTTCTTTCTGGTTGGTGTAACTGTTATAAATTTTCAACATAGGTTTCTGGCTTAAAATAAATTAAGGGCTCTTAAGATTAATATACATAAGTGGATAATTATACAATGTATTTTACCATGGCACCTATTTTAAGTTTAACCTCACTATGCCAGCAGTTTGGTTCTCTCAATGAGCGGCTTACATCCAAGATAAACTGTGAGTTCAAGCTGATATTCCTAAAACAATATATTTGCTTATATTAAAGACATGTCTGAAGCTAAAGCTATTCCTCTCTGCTGCAGCCACACTACACGAAGAAATAAACATTTCTGATAAATTACCCTGCAAACGATAAGCCAGTACACTTAAACTCAGTAAATCTGATAAAAAAAACATATAATATTTAAATACATAACAATCATTATTGACGAAAGGCAACAAAATCTCCTCAATATCAAAATCAACTCTAGATCTTTATCAAAAATAGAAATCAGCACACTTAACATCTAAATATTGCACTGAGAAAACAAATTGTATCCAGAACATTGATCAAAAACTTCCCGTCATAAGCCAATTTAATCATATACAGTCATTATCAATTATAAAAACTGCCTTGACTTAATTTCCATATTGTTATCTCTAACAATTATGCATAAATTAACTAGATCCACATCAATAAATGAACAAATCACACATAGCATCTTTCTATTACATATTTAAATTTATCTATACTTCAAAGAGTAACTATATTCTGGAGAAAACGAATGACAAGTAAAAGCAATTTTAGCATGCCAAAATTGTCAAAAGAACGTAAGGACCAGAAGCTTACGGCCACTCAGAAAACCAACAAGAAATCTAAAAGAAAAATCTTTTCAGACGCTAATTACCCCTACACTAAAAAAATGAAACGTACAGAATATGAGGAACTTAAAAAAGGACTACAAATTGAACTACTTAAAATGCAGAACTGGGTCAAAGACACTGGCGAGAAAATACTGATCATATTTGAAGGACGTGATGCAGCCGGAAAAGGCGGCACCATCAAACGAATAATGGAACATTTAAACCCTCGTGGGGCCCGTGTTGTGGCACTTGAAAAACCCACCGATTACGAACAAGGTCAATGGTATTTTCAGCGATATATAGAGCACCTACCAGGGGCTGGAGAAATTGTCCTGCTTGATCGATCTTGGTATAATCGAGCAGGCGTCGAACGTGTCATGGGTTTCTGTAAACCAGGAGAGTATCTTGAGTTTATGCGTCAGGCTCCAGAACTGGAACGAATGCTAGTAAGAAGCGGAATTAAATTATTCAAACTATGGTTCTCAGTGAGCCGAAATGAACAATTTAGCCGTTTTCAATCAAGACAAGGAGCACCATTAAAACAATGGAAGCTCAGCCCGATAGACCTTGCCTCCCTCGACAAGTGGGAAGATTACACTGAAGCTAAAGAAGCAATGTTTTTCTATACCGATACCGCTGACGCACCCTGGACAGTGATAAAGTCAGATTGTAAAAAGCGTGCTCGCATCAACGCAATGCGTTTTATATTAGACTCACTTGACTACGCAGAAAAAGACACCTCAATTGTCAGACCAGCAGACCCACTCATTGTTGGCAGTGCAGACACCATTTATGAAGCAGGAGAACATAATCTGGAAAAAGCACCGATCATTAAAGACTTCCCAGATAATAACCTGATATCAGGTCGGCACTCTAAGAAAAAAAGTAAGCCATAGGCATCTCAACAAACCTTATAAAACAGGAAGCCACAAAAAAGAAAGAGCCTTCCCGCTCAGTCATACATTTATCAAATCAAGCCCCCCTATCCAGTTTTATAAAACTCAGTTACAATCACGATATTTATAACGCTTAATCTGAATCCGCGAACCATCTATGAAGTACAACAGCAAACTTAAAGTATTTTTAACCGTACTAGCACTATCACTTGTTTCAGCTTGTGGCGAACTGCCATATAACAATCTGGATAACAATGAACTCTCCACCATGCTTAATAACAATGTGCCCATCTATGACATAAGACGCATTGACGAATGGAAGCAAACTGGTATCCTGGAAGGCAGCAATTTACTGACATTTGTCGATTCTAGCGGCAGAGTAAAACCTGACTTTATTCAACGCTTTACAGCTGCCGTTGGAAAGAATGACCCTGTTATACTGATTTGCCGAACCGGAAATCGCACCAGTCAATTAGCCCGTTATCTAGCCGAAAAAATGGGGTACACCCAGATCTATAATGTACGAAATGGCATAACACAATGGATAAGTGAAAAACGCCCTGTTAAAAAATTATAATTGTTGCTTACATATTCTTTAAAAGCCACCACGTCTTTATTAAAAACATTAATCACATAATAAATATTTAGAGAAAAAATTCCCTTTAAAAACCACGCACTGAAACATACTATATGTAGTTTTAAATACCCATACACTCTAACAGCTTTTTACTTAAGCAAATCTTGAATTAACAATAACAGATCAGAAGGCTTAACTGGTTTGTGCACAAATGAAACACCAAGCTCATTCGCAAGATCAGGATTAACCAAATCACTATAACCCGTGGTTAAAATGATTTTTTGACCTGGCTTGACTGCCAGCATTTTTTCTATGAGTTCCGTTCCTGTCATTAACGGCATAGTCTGGTCAGTTATCACAACATCTATATCTTCAGACGACACTTTATAGCTTTCAAGTGCCTCAACACTTGAGGTATAGCTCATACATGAATAACCATTCATATTCAGAATTTCAGATAACATTTCAGCAATAAGATTTTCATCATCGACTACCATTACTGTAGAATTATGGGTTACCTCAGGCTGTCCTTCTGCACTTATATCCTGATTCATATCAAGTAACCTATGATTAGACGGTGGAAATAATAAGCTTAATACAGTTCCTGCATTAGGTTCAGTATTTAATAGTATATGCCCATTACAGTCTTCCATAATTCGTTTAACCATTGAAAGGCCTAGCCCTGTACCGTCACCAACATTTTTTGTTGTGAAAAATGGTTCAAATATTTTACTTTGCACTGATTCATCCATGCCAATACCATTATCCTCAATGGAAATGGAAACCCAGCTTCCTGGAACTTTCTTAAAACAGCACCTACACTCATCAAGCACATCACTAACCTGATCAACTGAGATCGTAATATAACCTTTATCAATTATTGCATCCCTTGAATTAATACAAAGATTTAATATGAGTTGCTGCAACCTAACAGGATCTATTTGAATTTGAGCCTGATTATTCTTTTTTTCAAAACAAAGCTCTATATTACTAGGTAATGTTGCCTGCAATAAATCAACTGTTTCATTTAAGTTTGCCTCAACAAATAAGTTAACAGGCTTGTTTTCGCCATTACGACTAAAGACCATCAGCTGTGAAATTAGTGATCTAGCTCGCTCAGCAGCAATACGAATATTTTCTATATTCTTAAGCGATATCTCCCCCTGATTAGCATCATGCTCGGAAATCGACAATTCTGCATAACCTGTGATAATACTAAGAATATTGTTAAAGTCATGGGCAATACCACCAGTAAGTTCACCTAGTGCCTGTATCTTCTGTGATTGCGCAAGCTCCCTTTGCATTCTGACTGACTCTTCTTCAGCGAGTTTTCGCTCAGATATATCTCGAGCAACTGCAATGATCATATCGCCCACTTCAATATCTACACGCTTCATATCAAGCTCTATCCAGCGCCTATCACCATCAGGTGGAGATATAAAGGTCTCAAATTGCGCGCTTTCTCCATTAAGCGCACGAGAAAAAGCGGAAGTAAATTGCAAAACATCTCCACTCTCACCTAATAACTCGGTAATCGGAGTACGCTGTTTATGCTCAGTGAGCCCCTCTTCTGAACGACCTAACCAGCTTTGCATTGTCTTATTGCAAATAAGAAACTTCATTTCATCACATAAAACAAAGATGGCATCATTTGCACTGTCAAAGAAAGCTCTTAACAGGTCGTAATAAAACTGTGCGTCATTACTATCTGGCATCTTGACCCAAAAAAATAGGAGAGTTTTAATATTAGCATATTTTCATATTTTTTATGTAACAGGTAACACATCAAGATTCGTGAGATAAATAGAGAAGAATATCAGTCAGCATAAAAAATGACGAGATAACACTTGCTTGTAATCCATTCTGAAACTATTTACATAATGAAATAAATATTACTCATAAAAGAGTGTGTAATAATCTAACTGGTATAAATATATTAAGCTTCTATCTTTCTTATTCTTGAATAGATACACAACTGTCATATGTTATATTCTTACAATCAAACACCAAGCTTTATACTACTTGATGCAGATAAAAATTAACGCGCATCGTTTTACGATTAGCCAATCATCAACTGAACCAGTATGATATTCACAACCCTGATACTACAGTAAAAACGCAAGCACTTGCCTGCATTTTTACTGGATTATTCTACTAAAATGTTATTGATAGTTTAAAAGATTTACACCAATTGTAATTGCGCCAATAACCTGATTCCTGGAATGATCTGATATAGCAACACTGAGTTGCACCTGAACCTCCTGAGATGACTCATCGATAACAATTTCCCCTATATGAATTGCATCCTTACCGAGTGGATAGGTTTTAAGCCACTTATCCTCATCTCCCTGCCAATAATCAGAAGTAACATCACTCTGAGCCACATTGAGTCCCTTGTTATCCATAACAAAGATTTCAGTATACAGTCCAGCAGATGCCTCTTTAAAGTTATGCAGGTATCGAGATACCGTATGGGAGAGGGTAGCATCAATCAGGGGTCTATTCTCTGATTTGGATTCTTTTCGCCATTGATTGTCCAGTTTCTTTATATCTGCCTGGCTAAGCGTCTTATTTTTCCTGTTCTGCTCTTCAATTGCTGTGATTAGTGCAGAATTATTAAGTAGAGGATTCAGTTCATCATTGATCATGTTTTTCAGCACTCGATAATAGCCATCTCGTACAGCTTTATCATAAATAGCACCGGCATGTGCAACTTGCGAGAAAAATAATGGTAATGAAAACAATATGATAAATAAACGGCTCATTGCTATCTCCTTGAACGGATTAATTAAATTCCATGCATTTTGATATTTAGCTTTACTTCATTTATCGCGATTTATTCAGATGAGTATATAATTTATGGAAGGAAACTATACCTATAGACATAGGGTGTTTTTATGTCAAAGCCGATTATCGGAAACATATTTACACATATGACACAAATTTTTAGCCCATATAGCTACACTTGCTCAGTTATGATTATTTAATATGTAGTGAAATCATGAATAACATAACTGATATCTATGAATAGTATCTACAAATTATTTAGTACATGCTCCAGAATATATGTTTTCTAGCGATAGGCACCCAAGACTAAATCCGCCGATGGAGAATCTAAAACACAGATATTACTCCTGGCAACATTTTTACATGCCGCTCTACAATCTGATAATCACTATTATGACAACACTAACAGATTTGGCTAATACAATGCCTTATGGCGAAAAAGAAAGCTGTATTCACAAGTTTTTTAACACTTCCCTTTACATGTAAGCACATGGCTAAAATTACGATCTTTTCTTAAGCGATCATAATAAACATTGTATAAATTCGATTTATCTTAGCCCCGCCAACACCTTGCAAACCCACTCTTTGATTGAGCGATAACCCAAATATTCCTGTAAGACCTCACTAGGAAATAATGTTTTGCATCATTTTTTCACGCTATCTTTAAATCCAATTAATGGCGCATATTTGACTCGAACATTTTTTATCCACATTTCAAGTTGGATTTTATTTTTTCTTTTTTTATCATCCCAGCTATAAGTTTTAATATCTAGAAATCTCATAGTATCATCTTTATACGAAACTGAAGGACTACCTAACCTTGCAGTGTATAGTTTTTTAAATTCACTAAATAACTTTTCTTTATCTTCATCACTCCTTAATGGTTCCCCATCATATTCTTCTGAATTCATCCAAATCTCTTTTAAACTACTATTTTCACTGTAATTACCAGTAAACCAGTATCTAACTTTCATCACCTGATTAAACATAATATAATCAGCCTTAACAGCACAACTGACTTCACACTTCAAAGACTTTTTTTCCAGTTCATTTTTGTTATCATTCATTAATGAATCAGCAGTCATACCCCACTCAGAAAACAAAACTCCTGCATTAACCATTACTGGCGAACTAAAGAAAAACATTACTAACAAAACATATCGCGAATTCACAAAATAAACCTAACTAATCTCTCAATTAAAACAATTAAAACAATTAAAACAATTAAAACAATTAAAACAAAGAATATATTATTTTAAAACTTCTGATTTAACTATTAAACAATCTCATATTTCTTCATAACCACATGTTATATCCAAGCAATTTTTTTAACCTAAAAATTCACTTCTTTTTTTGTAAATATAATCTAAATATATCACCTGAATGACCAAGAAAATCAATATCAGAAATTGAACCGGCTATAAATTAATCTTGCCTGTCCGCTGCTAAAAAAGGTAAGTCCATTTGGCTATAAATTAAAGCATTCTTATAATATCACTGATAATATTCTTCATCTACTAGTCATATCACTAGTGCAACACAAAGTCATTATATGCCAAAAATAAACCACCAATACAACTGTGTTCCCTGCACTGCCATGACAAACGCATGTTCTATCCTCTTAAATGACTGCAATCTTAATCATCATTTCTAGCATCTTATCCAGATAACTTTGATATTTCGCTATCAGTAAAATAATTCGGCTGTATTCATCGTCTTATACGATGAATTCATAGTGAACTGGGTCCAGCATTTTTACCCATCAACTCAATCTTTCATACACACGGGTAGACAAACAGCTGTTCTGGTGCCTTGCTGGAAAGCTAGGCTAGATCTATGCTGAAATACTCAATCAAGAGCCCCTGTGAAGCTCGACTTACTGTATTATCAACTATATACCATGTCATATAAACATTACGGCGAGTTTTTCCCAGTGAAATAAATGTTGCTTACCATTGGTGATTTTGAGGATAATATAGATCTTTAATGAGCGACAAACTTTAAAGACATCAGTCGCTAGACTAGATTAATACCCTTGTCTTTCTCTGCCACTTTACTGTTTGTCTGCTTTTGTTGTTCTTAGTGCCCAGCCATGAGCTATTTATGAAACAACATTGCGCACTATGAAACACAACAGGGCAATATACATTATATACTTATAATTCAAACACTTGGGTGAACCATGAAACAAGTCAACGTATTATTCATCTGCATGGGCAATATCTGTCGCTCACCTACTGCCGAAGGTGTATTCCGCCATACTGTCAATGAAGCCGGGCTTAACGAGAAAATTCATATTGATTCTGCAGGCACCCACGCATATCACGTAGGGCAGGAACCTGACAAAAGAGCGCAGGCCGCAGCACTTCAACGAGGCATAGACCTCAGCAATCAGCGCGCTCGTAAAGTAGAAGAACAAGATTTTGAGCAATTTGATTATATAATCGCAATGGACCACAGTAATCACAGCGATCTGATTCATATAGCGAAAGACAAGGCAAAAAATCTGCATATGTTTTTAAATTTTGCTGACAAATTCAGCGAAGAAGAAGTACCTGATCCTTATTATGGTGGAGAACAGGGCTTCAAACATGTTCTAGATCTAGTGGAAGATGCATCTAATGGCTTATTGCAACATATCCGTGAAAACCATTCTATTTAAATCTGACTTGTAGATATATCATTCCGATTATCTGCTTCTCAATACTTAATAGCGCTCACCTTAAAACAGCTTTACATAATGGCAGCAATTAAGTTGCCATTATTATCAATAAAAAAGATATTGAGTGTTTCGCCACCTATATTCCTTCAGCCCATTTCTGCTGCTCCTCAAGCATTTGTGCTTCCTGCTGTAACTTACGCATCGCTTCTTCATAGCGCCTGTGTTTAGCCTCTTTACTTAATCGTTCATCTATCTTTTTAGTATCAGGGACTATCAACTTTTCTTGCTTCTTACTACTTTTCACCGTTTTTTTATCAGGTTCAGACTGACTCTTAACTTTATTTCTTTTAGCATCACTTTCCTGATTATTTTTTTCGATTTTGCGTTGGATAGCATCAATTTCGGAATCAACTTCAGTATGACCTAAAGAACTTGCCTGCGACAGTAGGGCCAATGCTTTAACCAGGTCCGTTTTAACATGCACTCCATTATGACGCATCTGTCCTAACAGTATTAATGCATTTGCATCCGCCAGACTCGCCTGTTCCTGAAGCTTATCAAACCACTGTCCGTGTTTCTTCTGATCAAATCCGGATTGAATAATTTCAAGATAGATTAATCGGTTAATAGCAGGCACATATTCCTTTTTAGCCGCTTTCTCATACCATATCTTTGCCTGCTCTACACTTGCTGGAACCGAGACACCAAACTCATAAAGTGTACCCAGTTTATACTGAGCTAGCACATTTCCACGATCAGCCAATTTTTGTTGAAACTGAAAAATACGACTGCCAAAGTTTCCAAGCTCAACAGCTTGCAAGTGACTAGACAGAAACAGAAAACCGGTGATGACAGAGATCATTATTGGTGCGCGAGTATAAAAAACCATTTAAATAACACTTCCATTATTGTTTTAATTTATAATTATTATTAGTGTGTCTTAGCATAAAACTAATCTGTGACTAGCATTAAACCCTCAGCAGATAAAAACACATGTAACCTAAACACGAGAACATAATCAAATCCACTTAAACATCACTACAACATATAATCAGCGATATAAAAGTAACCACTTCATTTCATTTAAACATACTCTGTCCACAATGCTAAATAATTCTTTCACGAAACTCATAACAACTGCAATATACAGCTAAATTTTTTATCGACAAAGGAATTTTTCTAAACCAAGCGAGCATATTCACTCTTTTAACCTGATTGAATAGCCTCTTCACTATATCCTCACTAATTACTCAGATCTTTAGCTCAACAAATAAAAAAGCCCCAGGCTTTACGCACTGGGGCTTCTATCAACAACTTATCAAGCATCACCTTCAGGATGGAAATTCCCAGGGTTTTGGCTTATCACTTTGAGCTGTTTTTTCTGTAGCAGGTTTTGTCGCCGCAGGCTGAGCTTGATCAGGCTTGGCTACTGGCTTAGCTACTGGCTTAGCTACTGGCTTAGCTGCTACCGGTTTAGCTCCAGCACCAGTCGACGACTGAAATTCCCATGGCTTCGGTGCTTCTTTAGCAGTCTTAGGTGCTGCTGACTTAGGCTTTTCTTCCACCGGCTTAGCCGCTTTTACAGGAGCAGATTTAGACTGTGGCGTATTAGCAGATTTATCTTCATCTGTTGTTTTTGCCGTTTTTTCCTGACGCGGCTTTGGCCGTTCTGTCTTGTCTACTGGTTTGCTATCTGTAGTTTTAGGCCTTGCTGTTTTTTGAGCTGTTTCTGGTTTTACGCTATCAGTCATATCCTGTTTAGCATTAACCGATATGTCCGATTTACTTTCTGTTTGTTTAGTAGAAGGTTTCGAAAATTCGGGACTTACTTCAGACGATTTTACCGGCTCACGCGCTGCAGCGGGTTTACCCGATGAAGCACTTTTTTCTTTTGCTGTTCTATCTGAAGATTTAGGCTCATTTCCAGCACTCTGCTGTTGATCTACTGCAGAATCTGCACCTGATCGCTCCACTTTTTTCTGCGGTGTTTGCGTCTTTTTTTCTTGCACTTGTGAGGCTGCTTCAACACCACCTTGCTGATTGTCATTGCGAGACTGACCTTGTTGACTCTGGCTTTGCCCCTGCTGGCCACCCTGACCACGACGACGTCCTCGACCACGACGGTTACCACGTCGATTACCACGCGCTTCCGAGCGCTGCTGATCTTCCGATTCCTGAGCCCCCTGTTGATCGTGTTGATCTAACTCCTGCTGCTCATCAGCTTGTTGTTTACGGGGCTGTTGATCACGCTTCGGCTTATTACGATTATCCGCCTTTCCACCACGTCCTTCCTGGCGACTGGACTGACGATCCTGATTATCATCTGAAGACTTCTGCTGCTGTGAAGTATCCTGCTTACGACCACGTGGTTTGCTGTCACCTCGATTTTCGTTACGTCTACCACGGCCTCTTCCACGACGCTTATCGCCAGAGCCCGTTCGCTCCTTACGCACAGGCTTTGGCTGCTCTTCAGACTCTGCTTCATCACTACCTGAAAGCGCTTTAATAATTCGTGTAAGTAAACCAGGCTTTTTCTTCTCAGACGCAGCAGCATTCTCCTGCTTTTCTACAATAGGTGCTGGCTGTGCTGGTGTAATCGATTTCACCGCAGGTTGTTCTGCAACGGCGACACCTTCGGTATCACGGCTTGGTATATAAACCTCATCATCCGTTTCAGCCATCTTGTAAGATGCCTTACCTTCCAGTTCACGACTTTCAGAGATTCGCACCCGTGTCACATCATAATGTGGTGTTTCCATTGCCGCATTCGCGATAAAGGAAATCTCAACACCGGTACGATTTTCAATTTCAACCAGATCTTTACGCTTTTCATTAAAGACAAAGGTTGAAACCTCAACTGGCACCTGAATAATCACACGCCCTGTATGCTCTTTTAATGACTCTTCTTCTGCAATACGCAGTAGAGAAAGTGACAGTGACTCAATGTTACGGATAGTGCCGTAACCATTACAGCGTGGACAGACAATTTGAGTGGCCTCACCCAGAGACGGGCGCAGACGTTGACGCGACATTTCGAGCAGGCCAAAACGTGATATACGACCAATTTGCACGCGTGCTCGGTCCATTTTGAGCGCTTCACGTAAACGATTTTCAACTGCACGCTGGTTTTTATTGGCCATCATATCGATAAAATCGATAACCACCAGACCGCCAAGGTCACGCAAGCGTAGCTGACGAGCAATTTCATCTGCTGCTTCAAGATTAGTATTGGTTGCCGTTTCTTCAATATCACTGCCCTTGGTTGCACGAGCTGAGTTAATATCGATAGAGATAAGCGCTTCAGTATGGTCGATAACAATCGCACCACCCGATGGCAGGCTAACTTCACGCTGGAAAGCCGATTCAATCTGGCCTTCAATCTGGTAACGATTAAACAGGGGAACCGAGTCCTGATAAAGTTTCAGCTTCCGTTGACTGTTTGGCATAACCTGCTTGATAAAGTCTTCCGCGGTCTTATAAACATCCGGATTATCAATCAGGATCTCACCAATATCATTGCGGAAGTAGTCACGCAACGCGCGGATAATCACGTTACTTTCCTGATAAATCAGGAATGGCGCACTGCGCTCATCTGCAGCTTTCTGGATCGCATTCCACACCTGAACCTGATAGTCCATATCCCACTGCAGTTCTTCGGTTGCTCGACCTACACCTGCTGTGCGTACGATTAAGCCCATGCCCTGTGGAATTTCCAGGCCATTCATCGCTTCACGGATTTCCTTGCGGTCATCCCCTTCAATGCGACGCGATACACCACCCGCACGCGGATTGTTTGGCATCAGTACCAGATAGCGCCCAGCCAGTGAAAGGAAGGTTGTGAGTGCTGCTCCTTTATTGCCGCGCTCTTCCTTATCAACCTGCACAATAACCTGCTGACCTTCTTTAACCGCGGAGCGAATATCCGGGCGACCAGAGGCATTACGGGCTTCTTCGGTAAAATAGCTGCGGGAAATTTCCTTAAAAGGCAGGAAGCCATGGCGTTCGGCACCATAATCGACAAAAGCGGCTTCAAGGCTGGGCTCAACGCGGGTGATCGTACCCTTGTATATGCTGGCTTTTTTCTGTTCGCGAGACGAAACTTCGATATCCAGGTCGTAGAGCTGTTGCCCGTCGACCATGGCTACGCGCGTCTCCTCTTTCTGGAGGGCGTTGATTAAAATACGTTTCATTAGTATGTAAACCTGATCTGGAAGCTCTCACTGTCTTAACACTACGCACAGTTACTCTGGCGGGCTGACGTCTGTACTGTTTGGGCGGTTGCCCCATTAACAGCCAATAGACAGCCACAAGCCATTCTTCCAGTAATGCCGTTGCATCTGGAGTTTGACTGTGTAGTGCTTGTTTTAAATTTTTAAACAGTGTGAGATTCATGAAATTATTAACTATTGGTAACGGAATTGCTGGCTCCGTCGTACCATCACTAGGGCTCATACACTCGCTTATTCAAACACAGAGCGATAAACCCGGATTCTGTTTGCATCATCTGGCTATGCCAATGAGCACGCCTTTAATAGTAGTCCTGATCTATTGATTTACTTGCTCCAACTGGGTGCAATTTATGTAAATCATTGATTTTAGGACTGGTAAAAATATTACTATTACCGGAACAACCACAGTTTTGCAAATTGTGACAGGCCGGTCAAGCAGATATTTCACTCCACCTAACTATAAGTGCACATTTGCAGTGCATGATTTTTCATTTCAGTGGCCACTCACAACAGATTATTATCACTATATAAAGCTTTACTAAAATATCAGTCGACTCTCTGGTATGATACGTAACATGACTAATACCCCCAACCAGGCGGCTCATCAAGGCGTAAAACTTGTTGAGATTGGACCTAGAAACGAACAACAAAGGCTCGATAATTTCCTTATAAGCCAATTAAAAGGTGTACCCAAAAGTCGTATTTATAAACTGCTCCGCAGTGGTCAGGTTCGCGTCAACAAGGGACGAAAAAAGGCCGACTATCGCCTTAAACTGGGTGACAACGTCAGAATCCCACCGGTCAGAACCGCCGAAAAAGACGACGGTAAGGCACCGGCACACCTCATTGAGCGACTTCAGCAGTCAGTGATCTTCGAAGACTCGCAGATTCTGGTCATTAATAAGCCAGCTGGTATTGCCGTACACAGCGGCAGCAATATTCGCTTTGGTGCCATTGAAATGCTAAGGCAGGCCCGCCCTGATGAACCGATGCTGGAGCTGGTACATCGCCTGGACCGTGATACCTCTGGTTGCCTGGTAATTGCTAAAACCCGCAAAGCACTGGATCAGCTTCACCAGCACTTTCGTGAAGAAGACGGTGAAATGCAGAAGATTTATCGCGCCATAGTAATGGGGCGCTGGCGGGGAGGCGAAAAACTTATCGACGCTCCGCTACTAAAGAACACCCTCAGAGGCGGCGAACGCATGGTTGAAGTGAACAATGCGGGCAAGTCAGCACGTAGCCTGTTTATGCCACTGGATTATCAAACCCGGCTTAGCCTGATGGACATAAAACTTTATACCGGTCGCACGCACCAGATACGAGTGCATGCCCAATATACGGGACACCCTATTGCAGGCGACCCCAAGTACGGAGATTCCGGCTTTAACCAATGGCTTCGCGAAGCGGGTTTTAAGCACATGTTCCTGCATGCCTATCAATTGCAATTTAGCCTGAATGGCGAGAACTACAACATTTGCGCTCCACTCGAAGCAGACTGGCAAACCCTGTTAAACCTTAACTCAGAAATATGACTATGACTCTCCCTTACCAACTCCTCATTTTCGACTGGGACGGTACCCTGATGGATTCAGAAGCCCGTATCGTCAATTGCCTGCGCATCGCCAGTGAACTAGCATTTGGTGAGGAGCCTCGTCATAACGATGAGCTGAAAGACGTCATTGGTCTTGGCTTACGTGAAGCCCTGAAGAAGCTACACCCTGACTGCACTGAAAACGAACTGCAGATGATGTCAGAGAGCTATCGCCACCAGTATATGCAGGTCAACGATACCGCATCGGCACTATTTGACGGCGTCGAAAATCTGTTAGGGCGACTTGAGCAACAAGGCTACTGGCTCGCCATCGCTACCGGTAAAGGCCGACAGGGCCTTGATCAGGTGTTACAACAGACCGGCCTGACCCATCGTTTTCATACAACCCGCTGTGCCTCTGAAACCTTTTCCAAGCCTCACCCTCTGATGCTGGAAGAAATACTCCAGCAACTAGGCATGGATGTGAAAGACTCACTCATGATTGGCGACACAGAATATGACATGGAAATGGCCCGAAATGCTGGCATGGATCGTCTTGCAGTTAGCTATGGGGTACACCCACAGGAACGCCTGCAACAGCATCAGCCGATTGGCTGCCTCGAGCATATCCAGCAACTGGAAGACTTTCTTAAATCACTGAAGGGCTAGCAATATCAGGTCTGGCCGCATACACTTTAACCCCATAATTAATCGTATCAGGAAAGCGTTAGATGAGTGACAGTCAAAACTGGGAAAAAGAGGTATTAACCTCAATCGCCACCGAAGGCTTAAAAGAGCAAAAGCGTAGTCGTCGCTGGGGCATCTTTTTTAAACTACTCACCTTTGCTTACCTGTTTATCATACTTATTATGATTTCTTCCGCACCTAACCAGAGCATGCCGAGTCCAGGTGGGAAGCATACCGCACTGATTGAGCTTAAAGGCGTCATCGCGCCCGGAGCAGAAGCCAGTGCTGACAATATTGTTAGCGGACTGCGCAATGCGTTCAAGAACCCCAATACCAGAGGTGTCATTCTGCGTATTAATAGCCCGGGTGGCAGCCCTGTGCAATCTGGTTATATCTATGACGAAATTTTACGCCTCAGGGAAAAGCACCCTGATATACCTTTATATGCTGTGATCAGCGATATCTGTGCCTCAGGTGGCTATTATGTTGCAGCTGCAGCAGAAAAAATATATGCGGATCAGGCCAGTATTGTTGGTTCCATTGGCGTACGCATGGACAACTTTGGTTTTGTGGAAGCCATGAAGAAACTGGGTATTGAACGCCGCACACTGACCGCCGGTGAGAACAAAGCATTACTCGACCCCTTCGCGCCAGAAAATCCTGAAGTAACCCAACATCTGACCAGCTTGCTTAAGAGCGTTCATGACCAGTTCATCAATGCTGTCAAACAAGGCCGTGGTGAACGCCTTAAAGAGGTAGAAGGTATGTTCACAGGCCTAATCTGGACTGGCGATCAGGGTGTTGAAATCGGTCTGGTAGACGAACTTGGTAGTTCAAGTTATGTAGCTCGTGAAATAATCGGCGCTGAAAATATCGTTGACTTCAGCGTGCAACCTGACTTTTTAGAACGTTTTTCCAAGCAGATCGGTGCACAGGTCGCAAACCTGCTGGTGGAACAACAACTGACACCGTCCCTACACTAATCACTAATTCATGCCCTGCAGACAGTAGATTCTCTGCAGGGCAGTCCACTTAGCCTACCTTCGCCTGCTCAGCCACATCCCTCACAACCTGTCTCACATTAACCTCCCAAGACTGTGATTTTATTAAAAAAGTTTGAATTAATTATGGCGAGCATGGAGCCGAACGACTATGATCTATGCTAGACCTTTTAAGGCCCGGCATCAGCCTGTGGCTAAGGAAATATAATTATAATCGGGGGATGAATGAAACAGGCATTCTGGAATAAAGACTGGTTTGCGGGTCTTGCCATATGCATCATTATTGTTTCACTAGGTAAAGTCGGTACATTCGACGGCCTGGAGCGTGCCACCTATGATCTGGGGGTTCGTACCTCAGACCGCATCCCCAGTGATAAAATCGCCATCATCGCCATTGATGATATCAGCATTGCCAATATTGGCCGCTGGCCATGGCCCCGTAATGTGCATGCCGAAATGCACCGAATCTTGCACAATGGCGGTGCCAAGGTCATTGGTCAAACAACTTTCTTTATTGAACCTCAAATTGACCCCGGCTTGCAGCACATACAGAATCTGCTCGAGTTTTATAGCACTAGCCAGCTGTCACAGTCCGAGCGTATTAGTGCAGCTCTGAATAGAGACATCGACTCTCTAGGTGAAAAGTTATTACAGGCAGAAATTGACCTTAACACAGACCAGAAACTGGCTGACAGCCTGCGAGATACAGGCAATGTTGTGCTTGCCATGCATATGAGCATTGGTGTCCCTCTGGGCAAACCCGATACCAGCCTGCCCCAATACATTAATCGCAACCAGCTTGAGAAAATTAAAAACAACCCAACTCACAATCCATTTAACCTGTTACCGCTACCAATCAATAATGTGCTTTACCCTATCCCTCAAATCGGTAAACAGGCCGACAGTATAGGCGCCCTTGCCGCCTACCCAGACCCTGACGGGGGAATCCGCAGCGAACCACTAGTTGTCGATTACTATAATCAGATTTTTCCTTCACTGTCATTGCAGCTTGCCATGCGCAGCCTTAATTTAAAACCTGCAGATATTGTTATTAATCTGGGTGATAGTCTGCAACTGGGGCGCCTGAATATTAAGACCAATGATGAAATGCTCATGCATACCTTTTTCTATAATGACAAAAATGGTGTAAGTGCATTTCCGGTCGACTCATTTTATGATGTATTAGAAGGTAAAATTCCTGCCTCAAAATACCGCGGAAAAATTGTTCTTATCGGAGCGACGGCAACAGGTGTCGGTGACACCATGCTAACCCCCATTAATAGCAGCATGGCACCTGTACTCACACTGGCTCATTCTGTTTCAAGCATTCTTAACGAAGACTATTTTATCGAGCCTGCATGGAGTGAGCCGGCTATCGCGGGCATTATTTTATTTATTTCACTGTATATCATACTTGTCTTACCTCGACTCAAAGCCGGCGCGTCCGTCACCCTTACCATTGTCTTTCTACTGATACTCTTTTTAGGACAACAGGCTCTTATGGGAAGTCGCGGCCTCTGGCTACCTCTGGCAACACCCCTTATTCTACTGATTATTGGTCACCTGCTTCTCACCTCTCGACGTTACCTGACCACTGAAAAAGGTAAAATAGCACTGGACGCTGAATCTGCCGAATCCAACCGTATGCTTGGCCTGTCATTACAGGGCCAGGGACAGCTGGACGCAGCCTTTGATAAATTCCGTCGACTACCCAATAGCTCGGAAAAACTGGAACTTCTATACAACCTGGCGCTGGATTTTGAACGTAAACGTCAGTTTAATAAAGCCGGCTCGGTTTATCAGGTGATGCGTGACATTAATCCAAAATTTCGCGATATCAAAAACCGTATTAACCGTGCTAATGCCATGGAGGAAACGGTTATCCTTGGAGGAAGCAATTCCAACGCCGCACAAAAGGGCTTGCTACTTAACAACAGTGGTGTCGAGAAACCCATGTTGGGTCGTTACGAAGTTGAAAAGGAATTAGGCAAGGGAGCCATGGGCGCAGTTTATCTTGGTAAGGATCCAAAAATTTCCCGTGTGGTTGCCATTAAAACCATGGCACTGTCTCAGGAGTTTGAAGAAGACGAACTACAAAATGTTAAAGAACGTTTTTTCCGTGAAGCTGAAACCGCTGGACGTTTAAGCCACCCGAATATTGTAACAATTTATGATGCCGGTGAAGAACATGACCTGGCCTATATAGCGATGGAGTTCCTTAAGGGTAATGACATGGTGCAATACGGGAAACCCGATGCCCTGCTTCCTGTACCCCGTGTACTGGACATTATCCGTCGTGCTGCAGAGGCACTACACTATGCGCACAAGCAGAATGTAGTACACCGTGATATAAAACCTGCCAATGTTATGTACGAACCAAAAACCGATACGTTAAAAATCACTGACTTTGGTATTGCGCGTATCACTGATTCCAGTAAAACCAAAACCGGCATGGTGCTTGGCACACCTTCATATATGTCACCGGAACAACTCGCTGGTAAAAAAGTTGATGGCCGCTCTGATTTGTTTTCTCTGGGCGTCATGCTATTCCAGCTGGTCACAGGTCGATTACCTTTTCAGGGCGACTCCATGGCATCTCTTATGTATAAAATTGCCAATGAAGCACACCCTTCTGCTGATAGCATTCGTCCTGAATTACCGCGGTGTGTCTCTGTTATCATTAACCGCGCCCTTACAAAGAACCCGGAGAAACGCTATCAGAATGGTGCCATGATGTCCGCAGACCTGCGTAAATGTCTGCAAATTATGGCGCAAAACAAGAAGGCTGCTAAATCATGAGCCTGAAAGAAAAAATACAGATCACCGGAATCACAGACGAAGGCCTGGTACGTGACCACAACGAAGATACTATAGGTCATGATGTAGATCTTGGTTTACTCGTGCTGGCAGATGGCATGGGCGGACACAAGGGTGGAGAAGTTGCCAGCGCTATGGCCGTTGACAGCATCCTACAGGAACTTCGTAACTGTTTACCTGAAACGCCGCCTGGAAAAATCGATGACAATACCGGCTACAGCCTGGAAAGCATGGCACTTGAAGCAGCGATTAAGAACGCCAATAGCAAAATTTATCAGGCTTCCAAAAATAACAAGAACTATGAAGGCATGGGTACCACGGTTGTTGTTCTTCTCTTTTATGATAACCGCATCACAGCAGCACATGTCGGTGACTCCAGACTATACAGAATGCGTGATAACATAATGGAACAATTAACCAGAGATCATACCCTGTTACAGGAGATGGTCGACCGTGGCTTCTACACCAAAAAGCAGGCATCAGAATCCCTCAATAAAAATCTGGTAACACGAGCAGTAGGCGTTAATCCACAGGTTGATGTAGACCTACTGGAAGAAGTGACCTTACAGGGAGATACTTATCTGCTCTGCTCTGATGGCCTCACCGACATGGTAACTGATGATCTGATACATGACATTCAGTTAAACTACCGTGACGACCTGGAAAAAGCGAACAGGGAACTAATAAAGCAGGCCAAGGACTTCGGTGGTAAAGATAATGTGTCTGTCATGTTAGCAAAAGTTAATAAGGCATTCCCTAACGGCTCAGGCTGGTATTCACGAATTTTTGATTTATTCTCATAATATAGACAGGTAATAAAATGGCTACGATAGAAATCAGTTTCAATGGTGATGTTGTACAACAACTTGACCTGAACCAGGAAACCTTAACCATTGGTCGTAAGAATGATAACGACATTCATCTGGATAACCTGTCGGTCAGTAGTCACCACGCCAGAATTACTACCCTGCTCAATGATTCGTTTATTGAAGACATGAATAGCACCAACGGTACATATCTAAATGGCACCCTGATTAAGAAAAGTCCACTTACCCACAATGACATTATTAAAATTGGTAAGCATCATCTCAAATACATTAATGAAAATGCAACAACAGGTAATGACTTCGAAAAAACCATGATTATAAATCCTGATTCTGATGGCATGCAGGAAACAGAAGGTGGTACGGCTATCGATCAGTCTGTTGGAAAAATTGCCGCAGAAATCGCCAGCACAGACAGTGGTCACAGTAGCCACCATAGTGCCAGAATACGTTTAACCAGCGGCACAAACAATGGCCGAGAGCTACCCCTTACCAAAGTTCTGACTACTTTAGGCAAGCCCGGGGTTCAGGTTGCTGCCATAACGCGTCGACCTACTGGCTTTTTTCTGATTCATATCGATGGCGGTGAGGGTTCCAGCCGTCCCAAAGTCAATGATATTGAAATAGGCACACAGGCCCAGGCTCTGGTCAATGGCGATATCATTGAAGTCGCTGGCGTCAACATGACATTCCTGATGGAATAACCAATAGTAAAGACGTGTTTTCCTGTCTTTTATTTAGAAATAGACATTAAGACATGCACGTCTTTGCATATTATTTATTTCATCCAGTTGAACGCCTCTATCGCTATTAAAAATAGCGTTTACCTACTCGAGTTTCCAAATGAAAAAAACCCTGTGTCCATTTTCCAAACCCATAATTGGTGGCTGGTGCAAATGCCAGCACGCAAATATGGATGAGCGCTGTGCCGGAAAAATGACCTGCCTCCAGGCCGACAAATATCTCAATAACTGCTATAAACTCGTTGATATTTTCAAAGATAAATCCAGATTTGTATTGGGACTTAGTACAGACGAAAACGAATTAACCCACAAACAATTAATGCAAATACGCTGCGGCGGCTTATTAGGTATGCAACGTATATTATGCAATCAGCAACAACAACCCGATGTCATAGAAATACAGCAACTTGCACAACAAAAATACCAGAATGTTTTAGCATTCCCTTTTAGTGAGATTGTCCGTGACATAAAAATTTTTTCGCACCGTGATAAGCGAAAACAGCGTTAACCATTAAGCACCTGCACCTGCAGAAACACACATCAAACACACCATTCCAAACAGCATTATTTGTTGCCCACGAGAAAAACAAAAGAAAAAGCATCCGATTAATAACAAGAATTTAACTTAATCTGATGATGCTTTGTAGATAGATGGTTCAAGTTAAATTTTCGCATGGACAAACTCTTACATCTATCAGATTATGACTTCGAAAATTTCAAGACCTTACAAATCTTAATCCATAATTGATTAAATCGTCACAGCAAAAATATACAATTGGTGATCAAGCACCTTGAAGACAAGTGGTTTCCCGAAAAATCATGCGAGAACGACGGATCTATGCAAAAGCCATGGATCATGAGCAGCTTTAAATTAACAGTCAATAATTCCTCCCTAGTTTTGTGTTTCTTTGCGTTCATTTGAGGATTCATCTGCTTGTGGCTTTCCTGTTATAGGAAATTAACACTTGTTATAATATGCTGCCATACTTACAATTTATTTCTGGTTTTCCCGTTTATTATTTTTTCTTTTCCTTTGGATCATCAATATAATAACCTTAACTTAAAATAAGTGATTACCATGAAAACCCAGAAAACACTAAAGTAAAGCGTTTGTTTTCTTTTACTTTTAAAATAAACCGCAACAACAGGCACACCAATTATAAAGCCTAACAAAGTAATACCCGTTATTATTATATCTATAAATTCCGATATTAACTTACCTTCAGGCTTACATTAATCAGAATTCCATATTTAATAATCTGGCAAGCCAATAGCACTCTATGACTAAATTTCATTCGAGGTCGCTTAGCACTATCATCAACACAATTACTTCCACATTAAAATCACCAAGTTGTACTGTATATAAACCCAATAACAAACCCTATAAAGTTGAATGATCAGCCACGCTTTATGCTTTCAATGTCCATGAAAAATTTTTAAACGAATATCACTACTTGTCCCAGATCAATTTCTCTTAACCAAAATCAATTAAAACATTCTTATTCCCATGTAAAATAACCAATTAATGTCATAGCTTCGATCAGAACAGGCGAGCACATGAACACACGAAACCTTATATTATTCATTAGCTTATTACTGCTTAGCCTGCCAGCTAGCAGCAGCAATGAGACTGAGGTTAAGCTCCCACCTGAGTCACTTGAGCAATGGTATAAACCCAGCAATAAAAGACAGGCCTGGCTACACACCATGTTTAAGCTGCGCCGAGAAATGCAGGCCATTGATGAATACGCTAAAGCTGGTGATTATTCCCGTATGGAAAAATGGCTGTCACGTCTGGATAAGCATTACAATACTATTGCTGAAATGGTGCCGGAATGGCAGCACCGAATTAAACCACAGCTTATGCTAGATCTTAAAAACTTTACTCGGCAAAAGGATCTGATAAGAATTAACAAAACTCTAAACTCTATTCGCCGTACTTGCAATGACTGCCATGATGACTTCCAGACTGTCGCGACAACCCTGTATCGAACACCGAATTACGATGATATTGAAATCATGAGCAGCAAAGGACGAAAACAATCACTAGATGATAATATGAACGAAATGTCAATGTCAGTTAATAGCTTGTTAATTGCCCTGGACGACAACAGAAAAGCAGCCGCACTACGAGCTAGAGACCATCTCGCATCACAGCTAGAGTTTCTGGAAGAAAGCTGTAACAGCTGCCATAAAGACGACCCCTATCCCAGGGAACGCATACTGGGAAATACCACACAGCAACAGTTACTATCGCTGAAAAAACATATACAACAGGACCGCATTAAAGATAGCCAGAAATTAATGGGGCAGATCGCCGTTAATGTCTGTTCACGCTGCCACAATATACATCGAACACTTTACGAAGTCCGTAAAGTTATATTATCCGAACACTAAATCAGGACTAAAAGACATGCCTAATAAGAAAGGTTTACTTCAGAAAATTTCATTTGTATCGGGAGTTATCAGTTTCATGATCGCTGTAATTACGGGTATTGCTTTGTATTACCAGATACAGGGCGTAGAGAGCAACAACCCTGTTACTGCCAGCCTGGGTGCGTCTGTCTTTTTCTTTGTATGTGTAGGCATTGTCCTGACGATGATTGGTAAAGCAGATATTCCGAGTTTTAAATTTAAACCATAAACTTGAAGATGCGCGGTACTCAGACGGCAAATCAGATATTTTCTGTATAGTGATTAAATCCGTAAGCACACGCCTACTATGAATAGTTAAAATAAATAACAACAGCCCATTGGCATTACTCAACAGGATTATGCTTCACTGATAACTATCTGAAGTGATTTTATGCGCTGATTTCGTATTTCTTTAATCGATATAAAAATACATCACGACTTATACCTAACAAACGAGCGGCTCTGGACTTATTACCAGAAGATGCTTCAAGCGCCTGATGTAATAGATCGACTTCAAGCTCATCAAAACGAATACCCGTTGAGGGCAATTTAAAACCACAACTCTCAGTTTGTATTTGATGTATATGAGGTGGCAAATTACTTTCTTCTATTGTCTTTCCCTGCAATAAAATCAATAGTGATTCGCAAAGGTTTCTAAGTTCTCTTACATTACCTGGCCAGGGATAGTGTTGAAGTTTTTTAATTGCGGCCGATGAAATTTTTGGCACACTCAGACCGTGCTGATTTGATAATTCAGAAAAGAAATGCTTTACCAGGTAAGGAATATCCTGCCGACGTTGTGCCAGGGTTGGTAACTCCAGTGGTACAACTTTCAGACGGTAATAGAGATCCTCTCTGAACTCACCATTTTTGATCTGTTGCTGTAGATCACGGTTAGTTGCAGCAATAATTCTGACATTGGTCTTAAGCGGCTTATTGTCTCCCACTCGCTGACATTCACCATACTCTATAAAACGGAGTAATTTGGCCTGAACCGCTAGCGATAGCTCACCGATTTCATCCAGAAACAGCGTGCCACTTTCTGCTTGCTGCACAAACCCGGAGTGATCTCTGTCGGCACCGGTAAATGCGCCCTTTTTATGACCAAATAACTGGGACTCGACAAGTGATTCCGGCAGAGCTGCACAGTTTACTGCAACAAAATGTTGTTTATTACGAGAACTGGATTCGTGCAGTGCTCTAGCAAGCAGCTCTTTGCCAGTCCCTGTGGCGCCTTCAATTAACACGGTCGCATCGGTAACGGCTATCATGCCAGCGGTATTAATCACCTGCTGAAGTTCTGCTGAACACCCAATTAATTGTGAAAAATGATTCATAAGATCCCAGTTCTCTTTTCGAAATTAATTACATTGTATGGTGATGATGCTCATGGCCACCATCGACACCAAAAAACAGGCTGGCGATTGCGCTGATAACCAGTGCTGCCCCGAGTATTTGTCGTGCTCGCTTCGACTGCCCCAGTTTCCTGACCCAGCCGAGCATAATGCCAGCTGAAAGCATCGCAGGCAGAGTCCCTAAACCAAAAGCTCCCATCATCAGGGCGCCCTCCAGTGTAGAGCCCGCGGTAACTGTCATTAGCAATACCACATAGACCAGACCACATGGCAACCAGCCCCAGAGCATACCGTATAGAAATGCCTGCCAGCTTACCTTGACTGGCATCAAGCGACGCGCCATTGGCTCGATCTGTTTCCAGACAGGCTGACCGATCTTCTCCAGCTGGATTAGCTGGGGAAACCAGCCTCCCAGGTAGAGACCTATCGCTGCAATAAACCCGGCACCTAATACACGCAACACCGTATGAGCGGCATCATCATCCAGGCCGAGCATGGCCAGAACCTCTACCCCAAAGGTTGCCGCTAGCGCCCCTGCCAGCATATAGCTGCTGAGACGACCGAGGTTATAGCTGGTTACTAACAGACCCAGGCGCATACGGTTGTTTCTAACATCAGCCGGCAGGCTCATACTCAGAGCCCCCATAATACCACCGCACATCCCCAGGCAGTGCAGACTGCTAAGCAGTCCAATCACCAGCACCGAGGAAATAGTTTGTGGAGAATCCAATTAATTACGCCTGTTATAGTCAGCCATAGATTAACCAAGACCCCTTAGAATCGCCAATTGGTTAATTTTTCTCTAGGAATGGCTATTTTAATCGAGACACACCACCGAATAAAGAGTTAGCTATATCTAATATAAATCAACCTGTCACCCTCCACCCAGTTAATACATTGAATAGACTGATGCTTTGGTTCTACTCAGATAGACTATACTCAAGCATATAGCCACGAATTATAAAAAACTCTAAGAATATTCAGCACTTACTTATTAATCACCAGATGACAGATACTACTCAGCTAACTGATAATAATGACCGACTAAACGCACTTAACTCTCTCGCCTTGCTGGATACTGAACCAGAAGAGCGTTTTGACCGTATTACTCGACTTTGCCAGCAGGTTTTTGATGTCTCTGCCTGCCTGATTAGTCTGATCGATGACTCACGACAGTGGATTAAGTCATCCCAGGGAGTATCCATCAAGGAAATCCCCCTTGATAAGTCTATCTGCAAAGATAGCATTGCCTCAGCAAGCCCTATGGTAATTACAGATCTATCTCAGCATGATAACTATTGCAACTCAAGCCTTGCCAGTGCACCTGTTAATGCCCGGTTCTATGCGGCTGTTCCGCTAAAGTTTCATGACCAGACAATCATAGGAACCCTGAGCATACTCGATACCGAGCCACGTCAAATAACACCTGATAAGGTGGCACTACTCGAAGAGTTTTCAAATCTGATTGAGGCCGAGCTTGAGCATATCCAGGTACTGGATATCGAAAGTCAGCTTAAAACAAATGAACAGGCCCTGTTAATTGAAAATGAGCGACTGGCACTCGCCACCCACGCAGGAAATATTGGTGTCTGGGATTACAATATTCTCACCAATGAACTCAAGTGGGATGATCGCATGTTCGAATTATATGGCATCAGGCGTGATCAGTTCCCCGGGGAATATGAAGCCTGGAGCCATGCACTTCATCCAGAAGACAAAGCTCGATCAGAACAGGAATTAATGGATGCAATACAGGGTGTAAAGCCATTCAATACAGAGTTCCGAGTTATCTGGCCGAGTGGAGCCATACACTATATTCAGGCCGCAGGGAATATTATTCGTAATAGAAATGGTGAAGCTGAGCGCATGATTGGTGTTAATCAGGACATTACCAGACAGAAGAATATGGAACAGGCCATAAAACAGTTCCAGTTTATTATTCAGTCCTCAGAAGATGCGATAATCAGTAAAACACCCGATGGAATAATCAGTAGCTGGAACCCGGCAGCAGAACGAATGCTAGGTTATAAACCTGAGGAAGTCATTGGCCAATCAATGCTGACCCTGTTTCCACAAGATAGAATACAGGAAGAACAACTGGTCATAAACAGGATATCAGCTGGTGATAAAGTAGAAAGTTATGAAACCATACAGCGCCGAAAAGACGGTACGCTAATTGATGTTTCTGTCACTATCTCTCCTATTTTTGATGAAGCCGGTAATGTCATCGGCGCCTCAAAAATCATGCACGACATCTCCGAACGTAAAAGATTCGACCTGATGAAAAATGAATTTATTTCAACGGTTAGTCATGAATTAAGAACACCCCTTACCTCTATTAAAGGCGCACTCGGGCTATTAATTGGCAAACATTCCAGAAATATACCTGATAAAGCATTCAAAATGCTAGAAATGGCAAATCGTAATGCTGAACGCCTTAGCCTACTGGTAGATGATATTCTGGATCTGGAAAAAATACAGTCCGGCGCTTTACGTCTTGATATGAAGCCTGTTGATATAATTCAGCTTGCAAAAAAAGCCTATGAAGAAAACGTTGGTTTTTCTGCTAAACACGATGCAGAACTGGAACTCGTTATAAATACGGATTCAGCAGTTGCAATGGCAGATGAACAACGATTGATGCAGGTATTTGCCAATTTAATTTCTAACGCCATTAAGTTTTCTCCCTATGGTGAGGTTGTACAGATCATTGTTAACTGCACAGAAAGCCAGATTGAAGTTAGCATCAAGGATAATGGCCCCGGCATACCTGAAGATTTCAAAGAGCGCATATTTACACGCTTTGCGCAGGCTGATAGCTCCGATACAAAAGAGAAAAGCGGTACTGGTCTGGGCTTGAGCATATCAAAAGCCATTATCGACAAACATAAGGGAATTATTGGTTACGAGACATCCAGCCAGAATGGCACTCGTTTTTATTTTCAGTTACCGGCTCAGCATACTGCTGATGAAACAAAGCCTGAAAAACATAAACACATCAGAAAGGCACTTATATGTGAAGATAATGAGTCCATCACTGATATACTCAAGCGAATACTTAGTGAAGAAGGCATTCGGGTCGATAGCGCACACCTTCTAAATGACGCTCGAAACTTGATTGATAAAAACCAGTACGACTTGTTAATACTGGATCTCAGTTTACCTGATGGAAATAGCATCGATCTGGTAGATAAACTTTATCAATCAGAAAAAAGTAACAAAATTCCGATCATAATTGTTTCTGCAATGGCTGATGAAGGCCGTAACCGTTATCAGGGTAATTCAGATATGATTATTGACTGGTTACAAAAGCCCATAGATACTGATCGCCTGCAAAAAAATCTCTATTTACTACAGCATCCTAAAGCCCAGATACTCCATGTGGACGACAACCTGGATATGATACAGATTACTGCTTTAATGTTTGATGATTTCTCTCAATTTAATTATGCTACCACACTGAATCAAGCAACAGAGATGCTATCCAGTCAACATTTTGAACTCATTATTCTGGATCAGACACTACCTGATGGACATGGCACAGAATTACTCAGCATTATTCCAGAGGGCACTCCGATTATTATTTTTAGTTCATCTGAATACAATGGTGATGATATACGAGTGAAATCCACTCTAAATAAATCGTTTGCCAATATAAAGCACCTTCGCTCCGCTGCTTTACAGGCATTATCACAGAGCCTTAAGGAGCTACATTAATGACTAGCATCATTAAAGCACTCTATGTGGAAGATGATCCTGACATTCAGGAAATCACCGACATGGCCCTGAGTGATGAAGGTTTTGAGTTAACCATTTGTGGCCTTGGTAAAGAAGCACTGCTGATTGCACAAAAAGAAAACTTTGATTTGATATTACTTGATGTCATGATGCCAGGGCTTGATGGCCCATCGACACTTAAGGAGCTCAGAAAATATAATCACCTGAAAAATACCCCCGTCATCTTTATGACCGCAAAAGTACAGCCTGCGGAAATTGAAAGCTATATGAATCTGGGGGCACTTGGTGTCATTAAAAAACCTTTTGACCCTATGATATTGGCAGACACTATTCGTGAGCTAATGTCATTAGAAACCAAAGGCCCTGACCCAGACAGTATTGCCAGCACACTAAGTAAACTCCATACACAATTTACCCAGGCACTTCCAGAGCGTATCAATGAAATTAAAGCTAGCTGGAAAAACCTTGAACAAACAGAATTACTTACCTCGGATTTTTATCGTAATATTCATAGCCTGTCTGGTTCAGCCGCTACTTTTGGCTATATCCGTCTGGGTGAAACTGCCATGCAACTTGAGAATACGCTCAAATCCTTCGCTGAAAACCAGACTTTCGACACACACCAGTGTAAGCAACTTCTGCATAAACTGGAAAAGCTATCCACAGAGGGGCCTGATAAAACATTTAGCTTTGAGCCGAAAAAACTTGCACGATCTCATCATCAGCTTTCTCATGAGAACTTTCTTATTTATCTTCTTGAAGATGATATATCCCTGGCCAATGAAACTACACAGCAGATTAGCAATTTCGGCTATAAGATAGAACCGTTTAATAATATTGAAGATATAAAATCAGCAATCGATAAAAAGCTGCCTAATGCATTAATTATTGATATCAGCCTGAGAGAAGGACGGCAGGCTGGCTCCGATTTTGCACTGGAAATAAGCAATACCCATAAAGATGACATTACCATCATTTTTATGTCGGGGCATGATACCTGGCAAGATCGACTGAATGCCGTACGTGCAAATGGCCAGGCGTATATTTCAAAACCCGTGAACTTTGAAGAATTAACTGAGTTGCTTGATCATCTCTCGGGGCGCACTGAAGCCATACCATTCAGGGTGCTCGTTGTAGATGATACCGAACTACTTGCTGAGCACTATGCATCGGTTTTACGCACTGCTGGCATGGAAACCAGGGTGTTAACCAACCCAGAAAAAATACTTAACGTACTACCTGAGTTTCTGCCTGACCTGATACTTATGGATCTTTATATGCCCGACTGCAATGGCGTTGAGGTTTCTACCGTCATAAGACAGCACAGTGCATACACTAATCTGCCAATTGTTTATTTATCGACGGAAGATAGCCTTCAAAAACAGCTTGACGCGTTAAAGGTAGGTGGTGATGATTTTCTGCAAAAACCCATTTCAGATGAACACCTGATTACCTCTGTCAATATTCGACTCAAACGGTTCGTACAACTTAACGAGCTCATGACGACTGATGGTCTTACCGGATTACTCAACCATATTAATCTGAAGTTAACTCTGGATAGAGAACTCACAATAGCGCACCGTCGAAATCATGAACTAGCCTTTGTCATGATTGATATCGATAACTTTAAATCCATCAATGATACCTATGGTCACCCCGTCGGTGACAGGGTAATCAAAAGTCTGGCACGCCTGTTTAAAAACCGCCTGAGAAAATCTGATATTCCAGCACGTTATGGTGGTGAAGAGTTTGCACTGATTCTCCCCGATACAAATATGCAACAGGCAAAAGCCACCATCAATGAACTACGCTCATTCTTTTCTGAACTAAGTTTCAAAGCTGACCTTGGCGACTTTAGCGCAACTTTCAGCGCCGGAATCGCATCAAGCCTGGATAATAATGATATGCAAACACTTATCAACTCAGCAGATAGTGCTTTATATGATGCCAAGCATCAGGGACGAAACTGTGTAGTCATCTCAACAAAAAAATAACATACTGGCCACCTCACATGATTCGCACTCTCTAATTAGTAGCAATGTTAAGCTTTTGTGATAAATCGGTGATTTCTATTTGAGATTTACAGGTCACCCTGTTCCTACGGTAACACTTAAATAACCAAAGGAACTTCATCATGAAAAAACTGCTTCTTGCCGCGTCTCTTTTATCTTCCAGTACATTAATGGCTGGTGATTTAAGTCTGCAATTTACCAATCTGACCCATGGTAGCCATTTTACTCCACTGATTGTTGCCGCACATAACACTGGCCATTTATTTGAGATTGGCACGCCGGCAACCGCCAGCTTGCAGGCAATGGCAGAAGGCGGTGATATTTCAGGCCTGGTAAGCGATATGACAGCCCTTAGTGCAGATATTGTCGAAAACCCGGCAGCGGGTTTGATGGCACCTGGTCAGAGTATCAGTTTCGATATGACAGTCGACAACTCCAATAGCTATTTATCAATCACTACCATGATACTTCCAACCAATGATGGTTTTGTCGGACTGGATGCATTACCGATCCCCGAGAAAAAGGGAACCTACACCTATCAGCTGAGTGCCTATGATGCTGGAACTGAAGCCAACGATGAAATTGTTAATGGTGCTGGTGCCCCTGGTGCGGCGGGTATACCCGCTGACCCACTGGGACTTAATGGCAGTAATGCCAGCGGTC
>JBFHVQ010000006.1:0-61477 GCA_041589455.1 Gammaproteobacteria bacterium
AAGTGTGCAACACCAACGACCTTGCGGTCGGCCTTCGGCATATGCGTTAGCTTGGGGCAGCGGATGACCTCCTGCACCTTGAAAACATTAATGCCGTAGCGTTGTTTTCCTTCTAGCCTGAAAAGTAAAAGTTCGAGCCGGTTATGACCCGCTAATTGGGTGCGACTATCTACACTGTCTAAAACACCTGCCATTTAAGACTCCCAATCTGCTCTTATCAATTGATAATAATTATTTCGCTATACTAACACGCAGTCTATTTTATCACTGGAATTAGAGTTTTTCTTCTATACTCAAAGACATCCAGAAATATTTTCACTCTGAATATGTATTTTGCTTAGTAAATATACTAGTCTATATACAATGATTCGCTAGTAATTTTTACATGTGAACGTAATATACTAAAAATAGAATAACCCATAAGACAGGGATAATATATGCCCAGCCCATTTATATTGACAAAACGTGCACTACCCATACTGGAAGCCGCACTACAAGCTGACTTAAAACAATTTAACGAACTTAATAAATCCAGTAGTGTTACGTCGAATGCTCTGCAAAGCATTACCTCTATCATCGATCAGCACAATCAGATACTGAAAAAGGTTGCTGCCGCCGGAGTTGACTCACTTTCTGAAAATTTCGAAATTCTAAGCAAGAACCATTTGCTCGCGAAAGAGGCCTCTGTTATCAGTGACGCTATTGCCAGTGTTGCCACTGCCACAGAAGAAATGGCCGCCTCTGCATCTGAAATATCTCAGTCGGCAAGTGCTACTGCTAACCGAGCCAATGAAAGCTATGAGAAGACCGAATCTGGGAATCAGGCAATATCCTCAATGATGGGCGACATGGACGCGCTAGAAGGTGCTTTAACCTCAATGTTTAATGAAGTTCAGCGTTTTGCTGGTTTCACTGAAGAAATCAATAATCTCACGGCTATCGTACGTGATATTGCAAACCAGACTAACCTACTAGCACTTAATGCAGCTATTGAAGCAGCACGAGCTGGTGAAGCAGGCCGTGGTTTTGCCGTAGTGGCCGATGAAGTTAAACAACTGGCCTCCAAAACAGAAAAAGCAACTGTCGAAATTGAAACTGTCACCACCACCATGAATAATCTGATGGAGGAAGTAGGTAGTTCAATGACAGCCAGTAAGGAGAGCCTGGGGACCAGTCTGGACAGCCTTGAAACCGTTGCGATTGCCTTAGGCGATGTTACTGCCGTGGTAAATGATGTCACCTCACAGGTGCAAACGATCTCTACTTCAGCCAATGAACAGCAAAGTGTTTCCGCAGAAATGGCCTCGAAGCTAAACGAGATAACCCTGTCGGTTCAACATGAAAATCAGCATGTTTACGACATGATGGCACATGCACTAAAGCTAAATACCAATGTATTAGCTCAATTTGAGCACTTATCGACCTTTAATCAGGATCAGATTTTGCTGCAGACCGTAAAGGCTGATCACATTACCTGGAGAACCAAACTTACGACAATGGTAATGACCGGTGAGCTGATTCCGGAACAAGAGCTGGTTGACCACACCCAATGTCGTCTTGGCCAATGGTACTACAGCAAAGGTCAGGCACTATTTGGCCAAAGTGATGCCTTCCGCCAGATGGAAGCACCTCACGCAAGAATCCACGATGTTGGCAGAGAAGTTGCTTCTCTAGTATCTCAAGGACAAACAGCTGCTGCGAGTCAAAAAATTGTCGAAATCGAACAATACAGTCAGCAGCTATTTGATTTAATCGACCAATTATCAAGTGAGGCTGACTCATCGTGACCAGAATGACTGCAATATGCTGCTCTAGAGGCCTTATAGCCCTGATGACAACCCTGGCCTTTCTAGGCAGCATTACTTCAGCAGTCGCCAGTACGAGCTACCACCCTCATAGTGACATCATCAAACAGGCAAAGATTTTTATTGAGAAAAATATTAACCACAGCCAGTTCACAAAAGTAGAAATCAACATGGGTCAGCTTGATCACAGGCTGAACCTCAATAAGTGCACACACCCTCTTCAGACTAATCTCTCACCTGGAAGCCAGTTGAGTGGCAAGAGCACCATTCTCGTAAAATGCAGCAGTCAAAAGCCTTGGACGGTGTATATCGGCGCCCAGATTAAACTCTACAAAGAAGCTATAGCAACCGTCAGACCGCTAGATCGTGGACATATCCTGACAGCACAGGACCTAACCCCACTCGAAACCGAGATCACCAGCCTGAATCAGGGCTATTACAACGATAAGTCTTCTCTAATTGGGCAACAACTTAAGCGGAGATTACCCCAGAAGCGTATTATAAAAGCCAATTACATTACCCCGCCCACCATGGTTAAAAGAGGCGAACTTGTCACGATCATTGCCGAAAACACTGGATTTTCTGTAAAAATGAACGGTAAAGCGCTTGCCAATGGAACAAAAGGCGACCGCATCAGAGTCAAAAACTTATCCTCAAAACGAGTCATTGAAGGTACTGTCATGACTCACGGCGTGGTCAATATCCACTAAATTAAATATTAAAGTTATGTATATAGTGGCCGATATAGACTGTGAGAGAGTAAATTGTATGCCACGAATGACCGGGAGATCATGATGACTAGCCCAATCAACCCATTTAACCGAAGCACTGCTGCAAATGTCGGCAATTCTGCAGTTAAAGCAAACGAAAAACAGCAAGCCCCTGCTGCAAAAAGCAATAGCAGCCCGGCCAATGATACTGTCAGCCTTTCTGATAGCTCACAACAGGTTATTAGTCTGCAACAGCAACTTAAAAACGCACCTGAAGTCGACAGCGCAAAGGTAGAAGCCATTAAACAGGAAATTGCCAACGGCAACTATCCACTTGATGCTGAGAAAATCGCAGAGAACATGATCAACCTGGAAAAATCTCTGCTCGAATAATATCCACTGGAAAACATCATGACCCAACTACTCTCTCTCCTTGATGACATTAAAGAATCTAGCCAGCAATTGCTGGATTGTCTGACTGCTGAAAAAAAAGCGTTGGATGACCGGGACTATGAAGAGCTCATTCCCCTAACTCAAACCAAACAACAGCTATTAAACAAACTTGAAGAGCTGGAACTACAACGCAAAGTTATTACCCCTGAACAAGGCATTAGTGAGTATCTCACGACAAACAACAATCCGAGTTTAATGTCACAGTGGAACAATACTCGTAACCTGATTGCCCAATGCCAGCAACAAAATGAAATCAACGGTCGTTTACTCAATCGCCAAAGCAAGCTTTGTAATGAAACAATTGCTCTGATGACTGGAAAGCCACTCGATTCACATCAAGTTTATGCCGCAGATGGTAGCCAGACTAAAAACACTCAGTTACTGAATAATATAGAAGTCTAATTACTGGAAAAGTCAGAAGCTATAATCAGTTCTGTTTTAACGAAATAGATCACGACTCTTTAACGTTTTACCTGCTAGATAATAATTCAAGACTTGCCGCATCAAACGTTTTGCATCCCTCAATGACTCTATCGTTTCCAGCGTATTATTTTGTAGATCCAGTAAACTCTTACCTGAAACACGGGCGATATATGCCTCATCTTTAACCTGACTAAACTCTAGCGGGCCATGCTCAAGATAGTAGGCATAGTCTCTCTCTGGCAACACTGGCTGTGCTGTATCCGCTGTATGATCCAGTATCAGACCAAAACCAAGCGACTCCAGCAACTGTTTTTCATACAACCGTAAAACAGGTTCGACAGGATGTGAATCTGCCAATAAAGCTAACACTGATTCATATAGCCCGTAAATCTGTTCATTTACATCGTGACGTGGCAGCAAATGCATCAACAGTTCATTAATATAAAATGCACTGGGTAATGCTTTGCCTTTGAGCTTAATAGAAAGTGCCGATTGTGGCTCAGCAGACGTCAATGTTTGCATTTCGCCTTTACCAGACCAGCTAAGTAATAAGGGCTGAAATGGTTGCAAAACGGCTTTTAAACGTGATTTGGCAGACAAACTTCCCTTACTCATTAAGGAAAGCCGTCCGTGATCTCGACTCAGCACTTCAAGGATCTGGCTGGTATCGCGAAACGCGCGATGATGCAAAATGTAAGCGGGTTGTTCCTGAATTCGCATATAACTCTTTGCTGCGTCTGATACTACGCTGTGTTAATCACTGTCATAACCAAGGCTTCTCAATGAGGTTTCGTTATCAGACCAGCCAGCCTTCACTTTTACCCAGAGCTGTAGAAACACTTTTCGATCAATCAGGTTTTCAATATCGTGTCGAGCTTTCGAGCCGATACTTTTCAATCTAGCACCCTTATCACCAATCACAATTTTTTTCTGCCCTTTGGTTTCAACAAGTATAAGGGCATTAATGCGCGTTATTTTTTCTTCATCCTTATAACGTTCAATTTCAACCGTGGTTTGATAAGGCAGCTCCTTACCCAACTCGCGAATTAGCTTTTCCCGTATGATTTCGGCAACCAGGAAACGTGTACTACGATCTGTGTATTGATCTTCCTGAAAGTGAGGTGGATTTTCAGGCAACAGACCAAGAATCTGCTTTTCAAGATCTTCAAGATTATCGCCACGCTTTGCAGAGATAGGAATAATATTCTGGAACTCAAACTTTTGTGTCACTTCCTGAAGAAACGGCAACAGTTGATTTTTATCTTCGACCTTATCGACCTTATTAACCAGCAATATTACTGGTGCTTCAACATTCTTTAGCTTTTTAAGTACTAGCGTGTCTTCTTCTGTCCATTTCAGTGCCTGCACTAAAAATAAGATAACATCTACATCGTGAATCACCGAACTAGCTGCTCGGTTCATATATCGATTAATCGCACGCTTGTTCTCAACATGGATACCCGGAGTATCAACAAAGATAATTTGTCCATCATCATGTGTTTTAACACCCAGAATCTGATGGCGAGTTGTTTGTGGTTTACGCGACGTTATACTGAGTTTTAAACCAAGCACATGATTTAGCAATGTCGATTTACCAACATTTGGTCGCCCAATAATAGCAACATAGCCACATTTAAATGCTGTATCTGACATTATTTAAATTCTTTCTTTAAAAGGTTTTTTTCTACCAGCTGAATCGCCTTTTCCGCCGCTAACTGTTCTGCTTTACGGCGGCTTGTCGAGACACCTTCAGCCGTTAGTGAGAATTCATCGATCGCACAATTGACCCTGAACTGCTGGTTATGCGCCTGACCAGTAACTTCAGTAACCGTATATGTAGGTAAATTTAGCTTTCTTGATTGAAGCAGTTCCTGCAACCGCGTTTTGGGATCTTTGAGTGAGTTTGCATCTGGCACATGTTCAAGCTGCTCATGATATAGAGCCAAAATCAGTTTTCGACATTCCTCAAAATTGCTATCGAGATAGGCTGCACCAAATATTGCTTCTACTGTATCCGCTAGAATAGAATTTCGACGATAGCCACCACTTTTTAACTCTCCACTCCCCAGTATAAGAAAGTCACCTAGCTGCAATTCCGAAGCCACTTTATATAAACCATCTTTATTCACCAGACTTGCCCTGAGTCGACTCAGGTCTCCTTCAGGTGAATCTGGAAAACGCGTGAACAATTCAGCTGCAATGACAAAATTTAAAATACTGTCACCAAGAAACTCAAGACGCTCATTATTCTGTGCACTAGCACTACGATGTGTCAACGCCTCGCGCAGAAGGTCCTGTTTTGAAAAGCGATAGTTAAGGCGTTTTTCAAGCTTGGCTAAATCTGGGCCTCTTGGCATATTATCTCGTTTTTATCTCAACCTGATGATCGAATTTAGCCGCAAACTCCAGGTTTTTAAAGATAGGACCTCGCGCCTCATATTTAGCTGTCAGAACATAGCCATCTGACAATTTCTTGTAAGTAAACGCCTCTTTATCTCTTTCCAGATCATAAAGACTATTAATATTAAGTCGCTTTTTTAATATTTTCTGAATCTGCTTGGGTGTTTTGCCTTTCATTCCTGAATCAGCAGCCAACTCATTCATCACAGTAACCAGAGTCTGGTGGTTTGAATAGACCGGTATAATTCTAATTGCCATAATCACCTGTGTTGCGAGCAACCCCAGAATCAAGATCCAGGAAATCATGGTTAGACCTGCTTGTTTTTTTATCATGCCTTTACCCTAGTTTATTGTCTTACCGATACGTTCAAAACCGATACCACCATCCCAGTGCATCCAGATCATAAACGCTTTACCTACCAGATACTGCTCTGGCACAACACCCCAGTAACGGCTGTCATTACTATTATCACGATTATCTCCCATCATGAAATAATGACCTTCCGGTACAATATATTCAGCATCCAGGCCCGGGCGAGATGGGATGACCAAGACATTATGATTCACTCCCATCAGATCCACTGTTAACTCCTGCGCTGGATTGTGTTCTCCAGGTCCACTGTACTCTCCTATGCTTCTGGTATTTATTTTCTTACCATTTACATAGAGTACTTTTTTGTAATATGCAATATGGTCACCCGGCACACCCACTACGCGCTTGATATAATCAACAGCAGGATCTCTTGGGTATTTAAAAACCGCGACATCACCTCTTTCAGGTTTATCGACTTCAAATAGCACTTTATTAAAAACCGGCATTTTGACGCCATAAGCGAATTTATTAACCAGAATAAAATCACCAATATATAAACTGGGAATCATTGAACCAGATGGAATTCGAAACGGCTCAACCAGAAAACCTCTGAGCAGGAAGACGATCAGCAATACCGGAAAAAATGATTTCGAGTATTCAACAATAATTGGCTCTTTACTGCTTTCTCCAGCCGATTTTCCATATAAAGACTCGCCACTATATTCGTGAGGATTTTTCAGTTTACGACGTGGTGCCAACACCAGGCTATCTAATAGCCAGATAATGCCGGTAAAAATAGTTCCAGCGAAAAGAAAAAATGCAAAGTCATACGTTATATTCATAATCGGACCAAATCAGTTCCAGTTTACTCTTTAATTATTATCAACTTTAAGCACAGATAAGAAGGCATCTTGCGGAATTTCTACTTTACCAAACTGCTTCATTCGCTTCTTACCGGCTTTCTGTTTTTCCAACAGTTTTTTCTTACGACTCACATCACCACCGTAGCACTTGGCTGTTACGTTTTTACGTAAGGCTTTAACTGTACTACGCGCAATAATATGACGCCCAATCGCAGCCTGAATGGCAATATCAAACATCTGTCGTGGAATTAGCTCACGCATTTTTTCAGCGACTTCACGCCCCCTGCGCTGTGAAACATCTGTATGAGTAATCACTGCCAGTGCATCTACTTTCTCGCCGTTGATGAGTATATCCACTTTCACCAGCTTAGCCTCCTGGAAATGCTTAAACTCATAATCAAACGAAGCATATCCACGACTCACTGATTTAAGGCGGTCGAAAAAGTCCAGTACCACCTCAGACATCGGCATATCATAACTCAATGAGACCTGAGCGCCCATATATTGCATATTGGTTTGTACGCCGCGTTTTTCTACACATAAACTGATGACATTCCCCACATATTCCTGTGGTACCAGAATATTCGCACGAATAATCGGCTCGCGAATTTCTTCAATATAATTCACTTCCGGCAAATCTGATGGATTATGAATCTGTATTATTTCACCGTCAGTTTTTAAAACTTCATAAACCACCGTTGGTGCAGTTGTAATAAGATTCAGATCATATTCACGTTCCAGTCTTTCCTGCACAATTTCCATATGCAACATACCAAGAAAGCCAATTCTAAAGCCAAAACCCAGTGCAGAAGAGGTTTCTGGCTCATATTGCAATGCTGAATCATTTAGCGTCAGCTTATCCAGCGCCTCACGAAAATCATCGTAATCATCTGCTTCTACCGGGAACATACCGGCAAAAACTCGTGGCTGAACTTCCTTAAAACCGGGCAATGCTTCCTCAGCCGGATTATCTACCAGAGTAATGGTGTCCCCCACTTTGGCCGAATCAATTTCCTTGATACCCGCAATAATGTAACCAACCTGTCCGGTTTCAAGCACCGGCATATCCTGGCGCTTCGGCGTGAACACACCGACAAAATCGACACCATAGGTGCGTCCCGTCGACATGATTTTCATTTTATTACCCTTACGAATGCTACCATCCACAATACGCACCAGGGTGACAACACCCACGTAAGAGTCAAACCAGGAATCGACAATCAGCGCTTTTAACGGACCATCCGGGTTACCTTCCGGTGCGGGTATTGTTTCTACCAGACGTTCTAGCAACTCATCAATGCCAATGCCTGATTTAGCACTCACCTGACAGGCATCAGTGGCTTCTATACCAATGATATCCTCAATTTCCTGGCTAACACGGTCTGCATCCGCTGCTGGCAGGTCAATCTTATTGAGAACCGGCATAACCTCAAGGCCCAGGTCAATCGCCGTATAGCAATTGGCGACACTCTGTGCTTCTACCCCTTGCGAGGCATCCACCACCAGCAACGCACCTTCACAGGCCTGTAGTGAACGGGAAACTTCATAGGAGAAGTCCACGTGCCCCGGTGTGTCGATAAAATTTAACTGATAGATTTCACCATCCTTTGCTTTGTAGTCAAGCGAGACGCTCTGCGCCTTGATGGTGATACCTCTTTCTCGTTCCAGATCCATGGAATCGAGTACCTGTGCTTCCATTTCACGCTCTGAAAGGCCGCCACATACCTGAATAAATCGATCAGCAAGGGTCGATTTACCATGGTCGATATGAGCGATGATGGAAAAATTACGAATATTCTGCATGTTGTAAACTATTAGCCCGCATTTGACAGCACCTGCAACACGGCGGCCTGGTCAAGAAAGTAATGACAAATCTGTTGCTGACCACAGGTTACCACGGGTACCTGGGTCCCATATTGTTCAATCAGTTGGGGGCTCGCATCAACATCGATCACTGTAATGCTAAAATCATGCACTTGCTGCAGCTCGTAGAGTTGCTGCAGCAGGTCTTCACAGAGATGACAGCCGTGCCGTGAATAGACGGTTAAATCAATCACTCGGCGTCAGAAATCTTCATAACAATGAACTGATCTGCCCCCTGGCGATGAACCAGAACCGGAATCATACGTTCTGTGGGCAAATTGGCAACTTTTTTACGAAAATCTGCGGTATTTTTTATGTTCTGGCGATCTAATTGCAAAATAATGTCCCCCGAGCGTAGCCCTGACTGTGCAGCAGGGCTACCAGGATAGACTTTTCTCACCAGCACGCCACGACCTAGCGCCTGCCGAGATTCGGCACCCAGTTCTGCCACATCAACACCCAGACGGTTAACAGATGAGGGCTCTTTTCGACTCTCCATAACCGGCTGGTCTTCCTGAGGTAGCTCCTCGATAATCACCTTAAGGGTTTTCTTACTGTTGTCCCTCAATATATCGACTTCTGCAGGTGACCCCACACTCACCCGACCAACTAAGGGCGGCAGATCGGATGAATCCATAATCGAGACACCATTAAATGCCAAAATAACATCACCTGCCTTAATGCCGGCTTTTTCAGCTGGACTATCACTAATAACCTGAGACACCAGTGCCCCAACGGGCTTATCCAGCTCAAAACTCTGCGCCAGCTCATGGGTGATTTCCTGAATATAAACCCCTAGCCAGCCACGACTGACTGAGCCTTTGTCTTTGAGTTGGCTAACCACATCCATCGCAACTTCTACAGGTATTGCAAATGACAGTCCCATAAAGCCACCGGTTCGGCTATAAATCTGTGAATTAATACCAATCACCTTGCCATCCAGGTCAAACAGGGGGCCACCAGAATTACCCGGATTAATTGCCACATCGGTCTGAATAAATGGCACATAATTAGCTCTTGGCAGGCTGCGCCCTTTGGCGCTTACAATGCCTGCAGTCGCCGAATGCTCAAAACCAAAGGGCGAACCTATCGCAAGCACCCACTCGCCCACTCTAAGCTGAGAAGAGCTACCAATTTCTACCACCGGCAGCTTTTCACCATCGACTTTAAGCAGGGCAATATCCGTCGACTCATCACTGCCGATAACACGGGCAATAAATTCACGCTTGTCACTCAGGCGGACAATAATTTCATCGGCGCCATTAACCACATGATGATTGGTTATGATATAGCCGTCTTTGGAAATAATAAAACCGGAACCTAATGAGGTGGCATCCTGGGGTTCACTGGGCACACCCGGTGCGCCGAAAAAATGCCTGAATAACTCATCAAAAGGGGTGTTCTCAGGAAGTTTCAGGTCATCTTCCAGCTCCTCTTTGAGGCGCCCCCAGGGGTGATGTTTCGAATTCATCTTAGTGCGGGTACTGATATTGACCACCGCTTTACCATTTTCTTCAACCAGCTCAGCAAAATCGGGTAATGAGCGCGCCTGTAACTGCAAGCTCATTATCAGGAAACTAATTAATATTAATAAACGTGTTTTCAAAAACATAATTTTCTCATTCGTATTTAATGTCACGATATTCTTCGAATCAGATGGGGACGAATACTTTGTTTTAAAGTTGAAATAGCAAGCAGATAGCGCACCAGCCACATAGAAACCAGTAAGCCCGCTAAAGCTGATAGAATGGTTAACAGCTCATTGGCAAACAGCCATTCAGTCAGCAAGCCAAAACCCAACATGAGCAATAGCGGAAATAGATAAACCAGCATTGAGCCCTGTACCAGTGCGTTTTCTTCTATCGCCACCACCACTTCATCACCCGGTTTTACCTGCAGGGTATTTTCTACTACAAACTGGGAACTACGTTTGCCGACGACTTTTGACAATGTCGATGTACCACAACCGCTTTTTACCGAGCAACTCTGACAGGCACTCTTTCGTTGAGTCTGCAGCAGCGCCTGATGCCCTCGGACTTCGACAACAACCGCTGATTCCTCAATCATTCTGGCGTACCACTTCCATTGATTCAGCAATCATTCTAACGGTTGAACCTGGCACCTCACCAATTGCCGTCACATACCGCTCATTCACATAAGAACTGAAGGCATTCACTGGCCCCATACTGGAAGCACCAATCATCGGCTTTTCAATTTTCTTCTGCTCAACAAATACCGATACCGAAGCCATACCATCGCTGTAAACCAGGTGATAGGCAGGTTGCGCATTGAGTCCCTGGGTTTTTACCGAGCGTTTAAGATTAAAACCAGCGGGTAGCTTCATTGCTTTCCAGCGTGCAGCAATCGGCGTATCTGCCTGCCTGAAGTTAAAGGTCCGATAATCGTCCAGTTCAGACATATCCAGCGGGCTTCTCGGCTCATCACCAAGCAGCTCTACATTACTATACATCAGTTGTTCAAGCACTTTACCCTGTTGATCCAGCATATCGCACTTCAATAGAATACCGCTTTCACTATCTAGCCAGAAGACATAGCCATAACGATGTTGATCCAGTGGTTTCATACGAATCACCTGGGCTCTTTTGTTGGCGATGCGTTCCTCACCAGCCAGTGACAACTGATAATGCTTTTTCAGTATACGACGATTCTCAGGCAGAATGGGATGCAACGGGGCTCGGCCCGATTCACCGGAAATGGTAATGAGCTTTTTAGCAGGGAATATACTGGTCACCTGGTCGTTTTGACGAACAATCTTCTGCTGCTCGCCATTAAGTGACTCCAGCACCTGCCAGCTACCTTCCTCTGTTACACCCTGGTCAACCCTGATTGCCTGTAGTTTATTTTGCTGACGAATAATCAGCGTACCGGTGAAGTTCTGCAGACGCGACGCCTGCGACATTTTATCCAGCCAGTGATCAACCGAGGCCGTGATCGCAGGTTCAGCCTGAACCGTAGACACAGGTTGTAATAATGAAATGCTTCCTGAAGTCTGTTGCCCCGAACTATCGGTATCCGCAGACAGTGGTCTGAATAGACTCAGTAATAGAAGCAGACTCCCCAGGCATAGCCGACTCACGATCATGACGTTCTCAGTAACGTTTTTCTAAATTGCAATTGACGCCTCACAGATATTCGACTTATTCAGTTTCCTGAGCCTTAAAGTCCGCAGCACGCACATAAGGCATCATGCCCTGCATAGTTGACTGGCTGGCATAACCAGAGTGCTGCATCATATAGCTGTTAAGCTGTTTCTGTTGTTCTACGGTTTTTTGCTGATCTACCGTTGACGCCACGCGAACGTGACGTGCGATTTCCGGGTTCACTTTTAACGGAGTCACTGACTGCACCAGTTGCGCCTCAGTCTCTGTTTCTCCCTGCTGTACAGTATTGAAAGTCACCACAGTCAACATGGCAACGGAAGCGGCAACCGCCGCACCGGCTAATGGTTTAAGCCAGCGGCTCAAAGCATCAGAAATAAGCAGCAGAGGATTGAAAGCCTGTGGTGACGACTCAGCAACTTCGCTAAGAGCCGGCTCCTGCTCAATGGCACGGTGTACCGCTGCGCTAATATCCATAAACGAAGCCTGATTAAGCTCATCACGCATCGCATCACCCATCAATTGATAACGTTGTGCTGTCTCAGCATCACTTAGCGGATCACGTTTTAGATCCTGCATGAAGTCATCCAGCTGATTTCTATCCAGTGCATTATCAAGTAGTGCGGATAATTGCTCTTCTCTTTTGATATCTGATTCATTCATTGTATGCACCTACACCTTAATCCTGACCATTAAGCAGCGGCTTTAGCTGATTATCGATGGTCTCTCGTGCTCTAAATATTCTTGAACGGACAGTCCCGATGGGACATTCCATCACCTCGGCGATCTCCTCATAACTTAAGCCTTCCATTTCACGAAGTGTAATGGCTTCTTTCAAATCAGACGGCAAGTCGCTAATGGTTCTATAAATAACTTGCTTAATCTCGGCTGCCAGCAGTTCTTTTTCTGGTGTTGCGTATTCTCGTAGCCAGTCACCGCTATCGTATTGCTCCGCATCCTGTGCATCAACGGCTGACTCTGTTGCACGACGCCCTGCTGACACCAGGTAATTTTTCGCTGTATTAATCGCAATGCGGTACAACCAGGTGTAAAAAGCACTATCACCACGGAAGTTTTTTAACGCACGGTAGGCCTTGATAAAGGCTTCCTGCGCCACATCCTGAACTTCATCGCTATTGCGAATAAAACGCGCCACCAGTTTAATGATACGATGCTGGTATTTTAGCACCAGAACATCAAATGCTTTTTTATCGCCCTGCTGCACTCTCTCAACCAGAGCCTGGTCGATTTCACGCTCGCTTGTTTGCGCTATATTGGTTGTTGACACATCCTGTGATGCATTACTCTGAGTCAATTTTTTTAAGCCATGGTTAGTTTGCATGGTTGGTTTAGGCGTGGTGACCGGAATTAGTGTAACATCACGTCCAAAAGCTGACACAATACCTGATTCGATTACTGACATAAAGACTCAACCCTGGTTATTAAAGAAGAATGTCCAATAAGATGAGTAATAGACAATCCTTTCGCCACGAAGTTCTCATAATTGGTGGTGGCGCAGCTGGATTAAGTCTGGCACTGAATCTGCCGTCCACCATGAAAGTGGCTGTGATCACCAAGGAACGGGACACAGAAGGTAGCACCTACTATGCACAGGGCGGGATTTCAGCGGTATTACGGGATGAAGATTCTTTTGAATCCCATATCCAGGATACCCTGAATGCCGGCGGCGGCCTGTGCGATGAAACATCGGTACGCTATACCGTTGAGAATGGCCCTGATTCCATCGACTGGCTGTCGAGCCTTGGTGTGCCATTTACTACAGACAAACATGCTAATGGCCGTAAAACCTGGCATTTAACCCGAGAAGGCGGACACAGCCATCGCCGCGTAATCCATGCTGCAGATGCCACTGGTAAAGCGCTGGAAACTACCCTGATCAACCATGCCCGTCATAGCGGCAATATCGAAATATTCCAGCACCATATCGCGGTTGACCTGATTACCGGCAAAAAGCTGGGGTTATCCCATGACCGCTGTATCGGCGCCTATGTCCTCGATAAGGAACAACAGCGTGTCGAAACGTTTCAGGCTCGCTATGTGATTCTGGCATCTGGCGGTGCCAGTAAGGTGTATCTCTATACTTCGAATCCTGATGGCTCAACTGGAGACGGCATCGCCATGGCCTGGCGTGCTGGCTGCCGGGTTGCCAATATGGAATTCATGCAATTCCACCCGACCTGTCTGTACCACCCGGATGCCAAGTCATTTCTATTGACCGAGGCCCTAAGGGGAGAAGGTGGTCACCTGCTGCTACCCGATGGCCATCGTTTTATGAAAGACTTCGATAAGCGGGCTGAGCTGGCACCCCGTGATATCGTCGCCCGGGCCATCGACCATGAAATGAAGCGCCTGGGTGTGGACTGCCTGTATCTGGATATTAGCCATAAGCCAGCGGCCTTTATTCGCTCACACTTTCCAACCATATACGCCAAATGCCTCGAATATGGCTTCGACCTGACCAAACAGCCCGTACCGGTCGTTCCCGCAGCACATTACACCTGCGGTGGTATTATGACCAACCTGAATGGACAGACCGATATCGAGAACCTCTACGCAATCGGTGAAACTGCCTTTACCGGACTGCATGGTGCTAACCGCATGGCCAGCAATTCATTACTCGAATGCCTGGTGTTTGCTCGCGCCGCGGCAAAACACATTACCGAATCTTCAGGTACGTCTCATCAATGGGACACCATCAAAGACTGGGATGAAAGCCGTGTCACTAACTCCGATGAAGAAGTCGTGGTATCCCATAACTGGGACGAGCTACGCCGCTTTATGTGGGACTATGTTGGCATCGTACGCACCGACAAACGCCTGCGACGCGCGAAACGCCGTGTTGACCTGCTACTACTGGAAATCGAGGAATACTACGGTAACTTCCGGGTGACCGCTGACCTGCTCGAACTAAGAAACCTGGCAGTAGTTGCCGACCTGATTATTCGTTGCGCCCAACAACGCAAGGAAAGCCGCGGACTGCACTACACACTGGACTACCCAGAACAGAGCAATAAGCCCCCTGTAAACACCATTTTAAAGCCTGAATAATATGTCTGAACCTCTTCCTTTGGTGATTGAACCCGAGACGTTAAAACCGCTGCTAAATGACAGCAATGTCGTACTGGTCGATCTTTCCACTCACCATCAGTATGTGCAGGCACACATACCCGGTGCTGTATTTCTGGACTATGCCCATATCGTTGGCATGAACCGCCCCTACACTGGACTACTTCCCGATGAGGAGGCTTTTGCCCACATTCTCAATTCACTGGGCATACAGCCCGATACACAAATAGTGGCCTATGATGAAGAAGGTGGTGGCAAGGCGGCCAGACTTATCTGGACACTACATGCCATGGGCCATCAACAGGCTAGCCTGCTAAATGGCGGCTTAATTGCCTGGTATCGTGAACAGCACCCATTAAGTAATGAACAGGTCAGCAGCCAGCCCAATCCATCGGACAAACAATACCTGGTTAGTTTTGAAGGTGCCAGTGTGGTTGCCGACACCCAGTACATTAAAGACAATCTGGATAACCCGCAGACCGCCCTGTTAGACGCTCGTAGTCTGGAAGAATACAACGGAACTGCACGCTATGCACAACGCCAGGGACGCATACCCGGCGCGGCACACTTCGAATGGACCCGCGCCATGGATGCAGATGCGAATTACCGTTTACTCTCAGCAGAGAGTTTACAGCCAATGCTGGATGCGCTAGGCCTAAGTGCGGATAAGGAAGTTATTGTCTATTGCCAGAGTCATCATCGCTCAGCGCTGTCTTACCTTATGCTGAAATATCTGGGCTATGAAAAGGTACGCGGCTACCCCGGTTCCTGGAGCGAATGGGGCAACCGGGACGATACACCTATCGAAATAATCCCCTAGATTTTAAGTGCATGCTCGCGATAATAGATAAGCTCGTTAATGGAATCCTTAATATCATCCATCGCCAGATGGGATGACTCCTTATTGAAGCCTTTATATACCTCAGGGGACCAGCGACGTGTCAGTTCCTTGATTGTACTGACATCCAGGTTCCGGTAATGGAAAAATTCTTCCAGTTGCGGCATATAGTTAGCAAGAAAGCGACGATCCTGGCAGATGCTATTGCCACACATAGGGGAAGCGCCTGCAGGCACATACTGCTGTAAAAACTCAATGGTCTGCTTTTCAGCCATCGCCTCATTCATCGTACTGTCTTTTACCCGCTGGGTCAGGCCTGACTTACCATGCTGAGTCGTACACCACTCATCCATACCATTCAGAATCTCATCACTCTGATGAACCGCCAGCATCGGGCCTTCGGCTAGAATATTCAGGTCTTTATCGGTGACGATAGTGGCAATCTCGATAATTAGATCTGTTTTCGGTTCGAGGCCTGTCATCTCAAGATCAATCCAGATCAGATTATTCGAGTCTGGCTGTGGCATAGTAAGCTCCCGTTTTTCTTAAAAATACACAGTAGAACATTTTAGTCAGAAAAGCGATAATCTACTAACCCCATTATTAAACAGGATGATTAATGCACACTTTTGCAGTTGTTTTTCTAGCCTTCTTTATACTCTCTATCGTGGTTAAGCTATGGCTCGCTCAACGCCATCTGACTCATATTCACAAGCATCGCGCTCAGGTACCTGAGGCATTCCAGGAAAAAATTTCACTCGAAGAGCACCAGAAAGCCGCTGATTACACCACCGCAAAAGTCACTTTTGGCCGTTGGCCACTGTTATATGATGCCGGCGTTCTACTGGTATGGACCTTCGGCGGCGGGCTTGAAATGCTTGATCAAACTGCACGCGGCTTCGAACTATCCGCTATCTCCACCGGCATCCTGGTAATTTTCAGTATGATGATCATCTCTGCCCTGCTGGATTTACCGTTCTCAATTTACAGCACCTTTGTGATTGAAGAAAAGTTTGGCTTTAACCGAACCACTGCCAACACCTTTATTGTTGATATGTTAAAAGGTGCACTACTAGCTGCCATTCTGGGCATTCCCCTGATCTGGGTTGTGCTGTGGTTAATGGAACAGGCCGGTGAACTCTGGTGGATTTATACCTGGGCGGTATGGACCGGCTTCAGCCTGTTTATCGCCTGGGCTTATCCCACCTGGATTGCCCCCATCTTTAATAAATTTTCACCGATGGAAGAAGGCGACACCTTAAATCGCATCAAGAGCCTGCTAAGCCGTTGTGGCTTTAACAGCGACGGCGTGTTTGTGATTGACGGTTCAAAACGCTCCAGCCACGGTAATGCCTACTTCTCTGGTTTTGGTAAAAACAAACGCATTGTATTTTATGACACGCTGCTGGAATCACTTAGCGATGACGAACTGGAAGCGGTACTGGCTCACGAACTAGGTCACTTCAAACGTAAACACATCGTCAAAGGCATGGCGATCACTATCGTCACAACACTGATCGGCCTGGGCATTCTGGCCTGGTTAATGAAAGCGGAGTGGTTTTATACGGCACTCGGTGTGAGCACACCGTCGACTTACATGGCATTGCTATTATTTACCATCGTTATGCCAGTATTTACCTTCCTGCTAAGTCCGTTAATGAGCATGTTCTCACGCAAAAACGAATTTGAAGCAGATGAGTTTGCCGCACAGAATTCCGATGCACAGTTTTTAATACAGGCGCTGGTTAATCTGTATAAAGAAAATGCCAGCACCCTGACACCGGACCCACTGTATTCCAGTTTTTATGATAGTCACCCTCCCGCGCCGGTACGCATTGCGCACCTGGCCAAACAGTAAGAGATGAACACAATGAAAAACATAATGATTCTAGCGGCACTGACCTTAAGCACCATCGCCTGTGCTGAAGATAAAACTACCGCACAAGCGCCCGAACAGAAACAGGCTGTTACTCAGGTCGCTACCGGCACCCATTACCAGGGTGAAAACCTGCATAATGATAAATGCACCAGCTGTCACCGTGATGAAGTTTATACACGTGAAGATCGTATGGTACGTACCATGGCTGCGCTGGAAAACCAGGTCAGTAACTGTATGACCGGTGCTGCAAAAGCCGAATGGACGCCCAGCGAAACCTCCTCAGTAATCGAGTTTCTTAACGACCGTTACTACAAATTCTAGGATTATTATTGATGAGTTTAATTTACGCCGTTTTCCCATTAAAGGATACTCTCTGAGTTATGGCAAAACGGCGTATCAGTGACCAGCAGAAAAGGCGCATAAAAAACATTCAGCAGAAGCGTCGAGAAAAATCCGCAAAAAACCAGCAGGCGCGTAGCGACGAAATTTCCAGTCATGGCCTGGGTGCAGAACAACCCGGTCTGGTTATTACTAACTACGGCCAAACCCTGCTGATAGAAGACCAGAAAGGTAATTTATTTCGCTGTGTCGCCAGACAGAACCTCGGCTCCATTGTCTGTGGAGACAATGTTATCTGGCAACCTAGCATTAATCAGGATGGTGTCATCATTGCCATAGAAGAACGTGAGTCACTGTTACAGAAACCGGGTTTTGGTGGCAAGCTTAAAGCGATGGCGGCCAATATTAACCAGATCGTCATTACCTCTGCAGTGCAACCTGCACCAAACCCATATTTAATAGATCGTTACCTGATCGCCGCAGAAAATCTGCCGGCCACGCCGATTATTTTACTCAATAAGATTGACCTGGTGGATGACTCTAATCGTGACCATATTGAAAAACTGATTAGCGATTATCGATCCATTGGCTATCAGGTGATAACTGCCAGCAAAGTACTGGATCATGGTTTTGATGATTTAATGGAGTCACTCAAAACACACACCAGTATCTTTGTCGGTTTATCAGGTGTTGGTAAATCATCATTAATCAACCAGCTACTACCCGAGCTGAATATTCGAGTTGGTGAATTATCTGAAGCCAGTGGCGAAGGCACTCACACTACCACCAGCTCAACCCTGTATCACCTGCCCTGCGGCGGCAACCTGATTGACTCACCGGGAGTGCGTGATTTTGGTTTATGGAACATTTCAGAAGACGATATACTACATGGTTTTATTGAGCTACGAGAAGACATAGGCCATTGCAAGTTTTCCAACTGCAGTCACCAGCAGGAACCAGGCTGTGCAATCCAGCAGGCCCTGTCCGAAGGCAAAATTTCACAGCAACGCTTCAGTAATTACCAGAAAATTTTACACGAATATACAGAATAAACACCCCACAACAAGAGCTGATCAGATCAATTCAAACTAGCACTGGTAAAACTGATATACAACCGCATAGCTTCTTTGAGTGGACAGAATCTCTACTCATTGCCTTTTCAACCATTATGCTTTTGATTAACATCAAATTGCGAGTTACTATTAGGCCGTATATTGAAAATATTACAATTAATTTAATGATAAGCAGTCATTTGCCTGCATTATACCCATATAAATTATATAAAATTTATCCTCAATCATAATGAGCAAGATACACTTATATGTGTAAAAAAGGTTATTGATCACTTTTTATTTACTCGTTAAATTACACACAGTAACAAAGCATCTTGTTGAAACAAATTTCGACAGACTAAACTATGTTTTGATATATTATAATCCGAATGTTGAAACCACATCAGACTGGCATATTGAGCCAGTGGATCATACAGGGTATACCGAATGAAAAAGATAGCCAGTGACCTGAAGCGCATGTTTGCCGCCCTGACTTATGAGGATGCATGCGAAAATATGTCTCTTCGAAATAAGAAAGAATTTTTAGGCGCTGGTCATGTACCCACCCATACACCGGTACATTCGTCCATACATTCAACGGTTACCGAAGTCACTTTACACGAAAAAAACCATCCACAAGCTGCCGTTATATTTGATGGCCATGCCTCAGATCAGGTGATGAAATATATTTTGAACACACCTTATATTTTCAACACTGAAGTCATTATACTGGCACATGGGCAGGATCCTGAGCTTGAGCAGAAAGTCATCTCGTTAAGCTCCCACTTAACAGAAGCCGGACGAGAACACAGTGTCGCCTACTTACTACAAGATATGGAAGATGCTTTTCAGGAATTCTGCAATAACAATCCAGATTTACAATTTCTGGTATCACCGAAAGATGACCTGCTCGCCAAAGAAATTATTCATAACCCAGAATTCCATAGCCACTCTCATGAAATACCACTTATTCTGATACAGGATAGTGAGCGCAAAGCCTCTACATAATCCATCAAAATAAAATTTCTACAGCTAATCTATTTAATTTCAGAACAAACTTACATCAGAGTTAATTCATCGATATTATTCAATTTAAATCAAACACCAGTGACAGGTAATACATTACAAATAATGTCACCAGCAAACTACCGATAATATTTAACCAGAAACCAGTGCGTGCCATTTGTGGAATGGTGAACATGCGGCTACTAAATGCAATCGCATTAGGTGGTGTTGCCACAGGCAACATAAAGGCGAATGAAGCAGCCATTGCCGTTGCCACCATAAGTAACATAGGATGAAGTTGTATCGCCAGTGCAAACGCCCCCATCACCGGCAACAACAACGAAGCGGTAGCCGTATTGGATGTCACCTCGGTCAGAAAAATCACAAATAATACAGTCACTAATACGATCACAATCAATGGATAATACTGAACACTAGTGAGCTGCTGCGCCATCCACTCTGTCAGACCACTCTGACTAAATCCACCGGCTAGTGCAAAACCACCACCAAATAAAATAATAATATCCCAGGGCAGTTTACGGGTCGTTTCCCAGTCGAGTAGAAACTGTCCCTGTTTCAGGTCAGCTGGAATCACAAACAACAGGATAGCGCCGGTAATAGCAATGCCGGTATCACCCAGCAGATTAAGCAAAGGGATATCAAACAGGCCGCGCGCAATCCAGCTAACCGCAACCAGACAAAACACCAGCAGCACTTTCTTCTCTGTGGTACTTATTGGGCCCAGGCGCTGTAGCTGTTGCTGTATCACTTCTCGCCCACCGGGAAGCTCATTAAACTCTGGCTTATAGGCAACAAACACCAGATAACCCCAGCAAATAAATAGAAAAATAACAGACAAAGGAGCTGCATATATCATCCACTGGAGAAAACCAATCTCGATGTTATAAGTCGATTCAATCACACCGGCCAGTATCGCGTTTGGCGGCGTACCAATCAGTGTTGCTACTCCCCCAATGGATGCGGCATAGGCAATACCCAGCATTAAGGATGTGGTAAACGGCGTTTTAACTTCACCTTCAGGCTGAACCTGCCGCGCCACAGCGAGCCCGATGGTCACCATCATCATCGCAGTGGCGGTATTACTAATCCATGCAGATAAAAACGCGGTCGCCAGCATAAAGCCAAGTATAATACGTCGTGATGACACGCCCACCAGTAAAATAGTGAGTAGCGCAATACGTTTATGCAGATTCCATTTTTCAATTGCTAGCGCAATCAGAAAACCACCTAAAAAAAGAAAAATAAGTGGATGCGCATAAAACCTTGTGACTTCCTTTATGGGCACTATTTCAAGCAATGGAAAGAGTATAATGGGCAATAAAGCTGTAACCGGAATAGGAACTGCCTCAGTAATCCACAATACCGCCATCAGAATAGCAACCGCTGCCACTGACATTCCCTGAGCCGGCATAGATTCCGGTTGAGGCAGTAATAGCATGATCAAAAATAACAGCGGCCCTGCAATAATTCCGATAAACGGGCGAAATGCTGCAGAATGTAATAAGCTGTGCAAATCAGGTTACTCCAAAGCGTGAACGGATTATGAACTATGATTTTTTATCATTATACATAATGCTTTATGTCTGGTGGTGATAGATAGTTATGTATTTATTCTGTGTTTATTCAACCCGCGTATTAAATGGTTTATAGAAGCATTCGGGAGTGACGGCTTAAAAATAAAATCCGCTGAGTGATAGCTAAAATATAACTTTAGATGGATAACGGATTGGATATAACTTTCGGTGAATATCGACTTAAATATTCATTTCGGTAGATGACAAGCTTAATTATAAATATTGAGAACAACGAAGATTTCTTATTCCTTATTGCTGTGTGATTCTGCCGAAAATCAATCAGGCATGAGAGGTAACACTACACGAGTGTCTATCAGATCTGATGAAGTAAAACTAACTACAATTAGCCAACACCAGGCATACAAACACGTGATGACATTGAGGAACATATAAACTATAGCGTTTTATTAGCGTTTAGTGTTATTCACCAGCATGGTTAGTACTTACGCTAATAAAGCAATTCAGTGAAAATATTTATTCCGATCACTGCCCATCAAGGAACACCACGTTTGCTGCTTCAACAACTGGCTCATTGATGGCAATAATTTTTGCTTTATCAAACAGATTAAATTCTGTTGAAGTAGCAGATGTATATGCCCCCATCTGATGCCCCACTAATAGATCACCAATACTTAGTGGCGGTATACTGATATTTTCAGCAATTACATCAATGCTGTCACAGGTTGGTCCTGCGAGTACGGCTGTTTCGTTTTTATCCATATCGCTAAATAATGTTAGTGGATAACTCGCATGATCAAACAATTGCCCAGAGTATGAGCCATAAACACCGTCATCCAGATAATACCAGGTCGTGTCACCACGCTTTGCCTTACCCATTACCGTTGAGATAGAAACCATTGAGGGTGCAGAAATAAAGCGCCCGGGCTCTGCAATAACACGAATGTGATCAGGTAACTGCTGTAGTGCCGTTCTAATCGGCGCACAGAAAGCTTCGATTTCCATCACCGACGCCTGGTATTGCACCGGGAAACCACCACCGATATCCAGTATCGATAATAGCTTGCCACACTCATCCTGCACCTGTTCAATTATCTGCACACACTGTTGTACAGCATGCACATGATTACGCGAGTCTGGGCACTGTGAGCCTGCATGAAATGACAGTCCTTTCACGTGGAGACCGAGTTGCTGCGCTTTCTGAATAAGCAATGTGACTTCATCTGCGCGGCAACCAAACTTACGCGACAGATCAATAGGTGTATCTGGATTTGGAAAGCTGACTCGCACGAGCAATCCAACACGATGCCGATAATCGATAAATTTCTCCAGCTCCCAGACATTATCGACAACAAAAGTTGTACAACCAAAGCGTAAGGCATCACGAATATCTTTATCGCGTTTAATGGGATGAGTATGAATCGTATTACGCGCACTCACTTTCTGCGCACGCAGTAGCTCGACCTCTCCGCTGGTGGCAATATCAAAGCCCGAACCCAGTGCATTCAGGGTTTTGATTACAGATGGATGTGGTAAGGATTTAATCGCATAAAATAATCCAACACCAGGTAAAGCCTGGCTCAATGCCTGATACTGGGCTGTCACTTTGTCACAGTCGAGTACCAACAATGGTGAACCATACTGTTGTACCAGTTGCTGATACTCTTTTGCTTTATCTGTGCTTTCAACTGTTATGCGATTCATGGCATTTATCCTGCTGAGAGGGCGTCCACAATATACTGAGGCAAGGCGAAACTGGCCACATGTATTGCCGGATTATAATAACGTGTTTTAATAGCTGCCGCATTAAAGCGCTGTGTTATCAGATCAACACTTAAATCACGATATTCCGTATTTTGTGTGGCCCATGCAAAGGTCATTATGCCACCAATATAGGTCGGCACCGCAGCACTGTAAAATGACTGATCAGAAAAATATGTCTGCATGCGCTTTGCCGTGGTGGTGACTTCATCCAGTTGCATAAACGCCACACCATTCTGCGTTACCAGAATACCGTCTTCATTCAGGCAATTTTTACAATTTTCATAAAAATCTGATGTAAATAATACATCACCAGGACCAATGGGATCGGTGCTATCTGAAATGATGACATCAAACTTCTCACTACACTCACGTACAAAATTAGCACCATCATCAATAACTATATTTACCCGCGAATCATCATAGGCACCGGCACTGTGATTTGGCAGAAACTCTTTACACATTTCGACCACCTGGTCATCAATTTCAACCTGGGTAATATGCTCTACCATTGCATGCTTACATACTTCACGCAGCATGCCACCGTCACCACCACCAATAATTAGTACACGTTTAACATTCCCATGTGCCAGTAGCGGCACATGAGTTAACATTTCATGATAGATGAATTCATCGGCTTCTGTAGTCTGAATAATGCCATCCAGTGCCATCACTCGTCCAAACTTGGCATTTTCAAAAATCACCAGATGCTGATGCTCGGTTTTATTTTCGAAATAGACCTTGTCTACTGAAAATTCCTGACCGTAGGCATCATATAGCGTTTCAGTGTAGGTTTTCATTTCTGTACCCGGCCACGCAACTCTTCTGTGACTTCTAATCGATGCGGGAAGAATGCACGCTTTAATACTGGCACAGCATTTTCAGGCTCTGCATCGCCACACATAAACACATCGAACGCTGCATAGTCGCGCTCAGGCCAGGTATGCACACTGATATGTGATTCAGCAAGTACTGCCACACCTGAAATACCGCCACTTGGCGTAAAGTGATGCAGGTGAATATGAAGTAGTGTAGCGCCACATTTTTCGACGATTTCGCGCATCGCCTTTTCCATGCGATCGAGGTCATCCAGGTGACTCGCCCCCCATAGATCTAGCAGCAGGTGTGTGCCGGCAAATTCAACGCCGTTACGCTGAATAAAGTGGTCTTTGGCTTCAACCAGATCAACAGAGTTCTGATCATTGGATGCCGTATTTTGTTGGGCCGCCAGTACGTCAACCGAGTTGTCGTTCCAACGGCCCACTTCCGCGGTGGGATCTTCCAGTTCCACCTCAACAGGTGCAGCTATATGCATTCGTGTCTCCTCAACAGCTAGACAGCTTGATAAGTTCAGCTAGTAAAAAATACGCGCTGCTTTCAAGCCAGTGAGGACCAAAAAGCAACGCTACAGTTCGGGAACCATAAATACTCTGGGTATAGTTTAGGAAGCGGGAATTTTAGTCACGAAACGCAAAAAAGCAAGCATTTTAGCAGGTGAGCAAAGTGACATATTAATGGGCATATTTCCCAGACAATTCATTTTGCCTGAAGCCATTATTAACTATTTATTTTTATTACGTTTTTTCTGAAAGAACTGTTGTAGCTGCTGCCGGCACTCAGATTCCAGCACACCACCCTGCACTTCAATTCTATGATTGTGTATGCCATCTGTAATCAAAGAAATGGCACTGCCAGCAGCTCCTGTCTTCTCATCATAGGCACCAAACACCAGACGCCTGACTCGGGCATGAATCATCGCACCCACACACATCGAGCAGGGTTCCAGCGTCACATAGAGGGTGGTATCGATTAAGCGGTAATTATTAAGCGCTTTACCGGCCTGCCGAATCGCCTGCATTTCTGCATGAGCCGAAGGATCATGCGACTGAATTGGCTGGTTCCAACCTGCTGCGACAAGCTGATTGTCCATTACAATCAAGGCTCCAACGGGCACTTCATCTTCCGCCTCGGCCCTGGCCGCCAGTTGCAGCGCTTTTTGCATCCAGTATTCATCGGTTTTGGTTTCACACATCATGAACGACACAGCTTTATCAGGGGAGTTATTATTATGGCTTAATCAGCCATCCTGGCAACGTATACTCGCAATTACAGCTCCACATCGCAACCATAAATCATTTACACCAGCCTATTTACTCTCTCTCGGTGCGTATATTGATTCGCCAGGATAGTTTAAAATACGCCCTTTATAGATAGAGCGTAAAAAACAACCCGCATGGCAATCATACTTCTCTGCGACAATGGCTCCAGCAAACCTCAGGCAACCGTACAATTACGTTACCTGGCTGCTCGATTAAGCCAGAAAGTCAACAAAACCATATACCCGGTATCGCTACAACATGCTGACAAAATTCCTGCTGAAGAACTGGACAATATCCCGGCGATGACATTCACGCCTTTCTTACAGGCCATGCTGGAGCGTGGCGAACATGAATTTATTGTTTTGCCACTGTTTTTTGGTAACAGCAAAGCCGTTAGCAAGTTTATTCCTGATGAGGTAGAAAAACTCAAATCAACCGGTAGTGATCTATCCGTTGATGTCGCGGATATCATTTATCCTCTGCCCGAAGGCGAACAACGCTTGCCACATATTCTGGCAGAACATATCAATCAGAACCTTTTCGAAGACATCGAAGGCACACAAAAAGCGGTACTGGTCGATCACGGCTCCCCCAGCCCCAACGTCACCGAGGTTAGAAAACACATCGCTGAAAACATAAAACCATTACTGGATAAACACATCCAGCTCGAACAGGCAGTAATGGAGAGACGCGAAGGTAGCGAGTATGACTTTAATGGCGAACTACTGGAAAACTGGCTGACTCAACAGGCCGAAAACGGCGAAACCGCCGTGATTATTGCCCTGATGTTCTTCCTTCCAGGCAAACATGCCGGCGTGAATGGGGATATCGACATGATCTGCCATTCGGTACTCAGCAAATATCCGGATTTACGCATTCGTATGACACCGCTAATCTGCGAACACCCGGATTTTCTAAACATACTGGAAACGCGTTTAAATACGCTATGAAAATAAACCAGCCTGATAAAACTGTTGCTACTTATTAGAACAACAATAAATCAGGCCTTTTTGACATGCTTGGACTTAAGCTTCAAGCCACCCAGCCCTGGTACTTTACAGTCGATATCATGATCTGCATTTTCAGCCGGATCAATCAGGCGAATATTTTTCACCTTGGTCCCCACCTTAACTACAGACGATGAACCCTTTATCTTCAAATCTTTCGTCACAATAACCGAATCACCATTTTCCAGAATATGACCATTCATATCCCGCACTAAAGATTCATCCAGCGACTGATCCTGAGGCCACTCATGCCCACAAGAGGGACAAACAAACATCTCACCATCTTCATAGGTGTATTCCGATTGGCATTCAGGACAGTTGGGTAAACTCATATTGGCCGATTCTTATTGTGAGAAAAGACGATATTGTAATTGATTAAGCTGATTCTGGTTAGAGTTTATAAATGTTAACTTCAGAGGTAGAGTAAAATTCACAGGAAAATCCAGTTAGAGGCTATAAGACTTAGCATTCTTATAGCCCATAAACAAAAGGATACAGACTCCTTTATTCCGCCCCCCTTTTATCGCTGGCACTATTTACAGTTCACTGAACATACACCTGGATAGTTAAATAAAAAATCGTTTTATCTTATCTAACGTCTCATGAAAGTAACAAGGTTCAAGCCATCTCATCTCTCCAGTTTTTTCTTTTCATATTGAAGTATTTATTCAAATAAAAATTTACAAAGTTAACATTTCAAGCACTTATTCCAAACAGTCAAATCACATACAATACGCGTTCTTAATAAAGGGGAAAGTAATGCGCCTGCAAGATATCCTACGCTATAAAAATCGGGGTGGAATTTTACGTTATCTCCCCATGGCCTTTCAGTTTCTAGGTGTCAAAGGCAGCGCCATCGCTATTGCCGTGCTCATCGGTTATGGCCTCGTTTCTGGCAACCTAAACAATTTGCTATCTAGCACCAGCCTTACTCAATCTGGAGACTTGAACAAGCGTGACGCATACCCGCAGACTAACGCAGCAGCTAATAATTCAGCCGACCAACAATTACTTGATGCATATAAAAACCAGAAAAGCGATCTACAAGTTCAGGGTACTGGCACAGTTAAGCGCATACTTCCAGATGATAACGAAGGTAGTCGACACCAGAAATTCATTCTACAAATGGATACCGGCCAATCAATACTGATTGCACATAATATCGACCTGGCACCACGAATCGATTCACTACATAAAGGTGAACGTGTTGAGTTCTATGGCGAATATGAGTGGAGCAAACAGGGCGGCGTAGTCCACTGGACACATGATGACCCGGCAGGCCGACATGCACATGGGTGGTTAAAACATAAAGGTAAAATCTACCAGTAAAAATAGAATACATAATGAGAAACCGCAATTATTGCTAATAATCAGCCCTGAATAAGTCACAATCTCGCTAGAGCGTTTTACCCATCCAGTTTCATTTCTCTGTTGCCCGCTTATGTGAGAAGCAAACCTTTATGTAATAAATTTGATCTGACTCCTACAAGCTGTTATCTGGTTACTCTAACCAATATCCAGTCAGTTTTTTTAGTTAAAGCGAATAAATGCCATTTCGGAGAAAAGCTAGAATTAAACATGAATGATACTGTCCCCGAAAAAGTATTCGGGGACATCGGGAAAATCTGGAATTATTTTATCTTATTCCCACTCAATCGTGCCTGGTGGTTTACCGGTAATGTCATATACCACACGCGAGATACCATCGACTTCATTAACAATGCGTCGCGACACATTATCAAGAAAATCATAGGGCAGATGCGCCCAACGTGCCGTCATAAAGTCGATGGTTTCAACTGCACGGAGTGACACTACCCACTGGTAACGGCGACCGTCGCCGGTTACGCCAACGGATTTCACTGGCAGGAATACCGTGAACGCCTGGGATACACCATGATAAAGATCATGCTTGTAAAGCTCTTCGATAAAGATGTGATCGGCAAGGCGAAGAATATCCGCATACTCTTTTTTCACTTCACCAAGAATACGCACACCTAAACCCGGGCCGGGGAAAGGATGACGATAAACCATATCGTATGGCAGACCTAACTCAACACCGAGCTTACGCACTTCGTCTTTAAACAGTTCACGCAGTGGCTCACAAAGTTTAAGCTTCATATAGTCCGGTAATCCACCGACATTATGGTGAGATTTAATCAGGTGCGCCTTGCCGGTTTTTGCACCGGCAGATTCAATCACATCTGGGTAGATCGTACCCTGCGCCAGCCATTTGGCATTCGATAGTTTCGCCGCTTCTTCTTCAAAAATATCGACAAACATATTGCCAATAATTTTACGTTTGTCTTCCGGGTCGTTCTTACCTTTCAGTGCATCGAGAAAACGTTGCTCTGCGTCCACACGAATGACTTTCACACCCATGTGCTCGCCGAAGGTTTTCATTACCTGATCGCCTTCTTTATAACGCAGCAGCCCGTTATCAACAAACACACAGGTTAGCTGATCGCCAATTGCACGATGTAACAGCGCGGCAACCACAGAGGAATCAACACCACCGGACAGACCCAGTAAAACCTCATCATCACCAACCTGTTCACGGATCGTGCTAATTGAATCGTCGATAATATTGTCAGCAGTCCACAGATTTGCACAACCACAAATATCATGCACAAAGCGCTCGATAATTCGCTGGCCCTGGTTAGTGTGCGTCACTTCCGGGTGGAACTGCACGCCGTAGAAATTTTTCTCTTCATTGGCGATACCGGCAATCGGTGCGGAATCTGTTGACGCCATCAGTTTGAAACCTTCCGGCATGTCAACCACACGGTCACCGTGACTCATCCAGACATCCAGCATACCGTAACCTTCTTCGGTGACGTGATCTTCAATATCTTTTAACAGACGGGTATGACCACGGGCACGCACCTGGGCATAGCCATATTCGTGATGATCGGCATTTTCAACCTTACCACCCAGCTGAGCTGTCATGGTTTGCATACCGTAGCAGATACCCAGAACCGGCAACCCCATTTCAAAAACACTATCCGGTGCACGAGGTGAATCATTACCGGTTACGGTTTCAGGACCACCCGAGAGAATAATTCCCTTCGGATTAAACGCCTTAATATCTTCATCACTCACGTCCCAGGCATAAAGCTCACAATAAACACCTGCTTCGCGAATACGACGCGCAATCAACTGTGTGTACTGAGAACCAAAGTCGAGAATAAGAATACGATCTGAATGTATATTTTGTGTTGTCATGGAATGCCGTTTCTATGTAGGTTTATATCGCCTTTGACAAGGCTTATCTTATTAGCTCTGGCCTTAAAGCCTTGGCATGACTTCGTATAGAGCTGGGTGGTGTCACTATGGGGACAGAGCTCAAAAAGCTGAAGTCTGTCCCCGGGCATTACTAGCTGTCGATTATGTTCGGTAGTTAGGTGCTTCTTTTGTAATGGTCACATCGTGTACATGAGACTCTTTCATACCGGCACCGGTGATTTTCACAAACTCCGGTTTCGTACGCATCTCCTGCAGGTCACCACAACCCACATAACCCATACTGGAGCGAATACCACCTAATAACTGATGCACAATGGCCGACATATTGCCTTTATAAGGCACACGGCCTTCGATACCTTCCGGTACCAGCTTCTCAGCACCTGCATCTTTATCCTGGAAGTAACGGTCACTGGAACCCTGTTCCATTGCGCCGATTGATCCCATACCACGATAAGACTTATATGAACGACCCTGATATAAAATTACTTCGCCCGGTGCTTCTTCAGTACCGGCTAGTAGCCCACCAATCATCACACTGTAAGCGCCCGCCGCCAGAGCTTTTGCAATATCACCAGAATAACGAATACCACCATCTGCAATCAATGGAACACCGGTGCCTTCAAGTTCTTTGGCAACATTGGATACCGCTGAGATCTGCGGAACACCAACACCAGCCACAATACGTGTCGTACAGATCGAACCGGGACCGATACCAACTTTAACACCATCTGCACCGGCATCAACCAGGTCACGAGCCGCCTGTGCCGTTGCAATATTTCCACCAATAACCTGAACCTGAGGGAAGTTTTTCTTAACCCAGGCAACACGGCTGATAACACCCTGGGAATGGCCATGCGCTGTATCCACAACAATCACATCTACACCCGCTGCTGCCAGTGCAGTGACACGGTCTTCAGTTTCTGCGCCGGTACCCACAGCAGCACCAACGCGCAAACGACCGAGCTCATCTTTGCATGCATTGGGGAAGTCATCAGATTTTTGCATGTCCTTAACCGTAATCATGCCTCTCAGCTTGAAATGGTCATTAACCACCAGCACTTTCTCGATACGATGTTTGTGCAGCAGGCTCAATACCTCTTCACGTTCCGCACCTTCTTTAACAGTAACCAGCTTATCTTTCGGTGTCATAATGCTCGATACAGGCTGTGTAAGGTCTGTAGCAAAACGCCTGTCACGTGAAGTAATAATGCCGACCAGGTCTTCACCTTCAACAACAGGTACACCAGAAATGCGATTATCCTGGGTTAGATCGACCACTTCCTGGATGGTTGTATCCGGAGAAACTGTAATCGGTTCACTGATAACACCCGACTCATATTTTTTGACTGTAGAAACATTTCTGGCCTGCTCTTCGATCGACATATTCTTATGAATAATGCCAATACCACCTTCCTGTGCCAGTGCAATTGCCAGACGAGCCTCGGTTACGGTGTCCATCGCGGCCGAAATAAGGGGAATATTGAGTTTAATATCACGTGTTAGCTGTGTGCCCAGTACTACATCATTGGGCAGAACCGTTGAGTGGGCGGGAATCAGCAGCACATCGTCAAAAGTGAGTGCTTCCTGGACAATTCGCATATCGGCTCCTGTTCTGTCTGGTAAATCGATAAATTATATAAGGAAAATCTAAACAATTCATCTTTTTTATGGTCAACAAAAGGTGCGCCCGAATTAAAAAATCCACTTGAACCCATCGCTCTCTCAGTTACAATCTGTCTGCTGAGTAAAAATAATCAGCTAGATTTTACTAATATAGAAAATCACTACATAAAATATAATTAGAGGTACTTATGAACCACGCTAAAAAACTTGCTGTCATTTCACTGGCAGCGCTAATACACACTGGCTGCGCTAGTATGGGGGGTGACAGCGCTAGCACGACTGCTGACCTGAATTCATACCAGATGGCCGCAAATGAAGCCGATGCAGCCATTAAAAATGCAGCTCAGGCGAACAATGTCTGGAGAGATAGTAGAAAAATACTAAATAAAGCAGTAAAACTTGCAGAGTCTGGTGATTTTGAAAAAGCCACTGAATTAGCCTTAAAAGCTAAACGCCAGGGTGAACTGGCAATCATTCAGGCATCTGCTCAAGTAGGTGCTGGCCCTATCCAGTAAACCGATTTTTGTGGTCAAACAATCGGGCTTACCGAAAAAATCAAGCCGGGCAAACATAGCTAGCCCGGCTTTTTTATGGACACAATAAAACCAGCATAACCTATTTACCATTCCCCATTGGCGCTGGCACTATTAGAAAATTATTTACAGACAGAAGATTCCCCGTATTATTCCGCTTATGCCAAATTCACCAAATAAGCCTCCCCGTACCATATACAGTGTCAGTGAACTTAACCGCACTGTGCGTGGCCTGCTAGAGAGTCAGTTTCCACTGATCTGGGTCGAAGGCGAAATTTCCAACCTGGCACAACCGGCTTCCGGACATATCTATTTCAGCCTGAAAGATAGTAATGCTCAGGTGCGTTGCGCTATGTTTAAAGGCAGAAAGCAGCTTCTCAAGTTTCAACCTGAAAACGGTCAGCAAGTCTTAATCAGAGCCAAAATAGGACTCTATGAGGCACGTGGTGAATTTCAACTGATTGCTGAGCATATGGAAGAGGCTGGTGCCGGTGCACTGCGTCGTCAATTTGAAGAGCTCAAGGCAAGACTGGCCAGTGAAGGTCTGTTTGATGCAGAAGCTAAGTTACCCGTCCCAGAACTACCCGAGTGCATTGGAGTGATTACATCTGGCACCGGTGCTGCAATACGCGATGTATTAAGTGTGCTAAAGCGACGCTTTCCTTCTATTCCTGTGAAAATATTTCCAGTTGCTGTACAGGGTGATAATGCGGTACCGGAAATTGTACGCGCGCTGCAGCTGGCATCCATGCAGCAGCAATGCGATGTTCTGTTGATGGTACGCGGCGGCGGATCTCTGGAAGACTTATGGGCTTTCAACGAAGAAGCCGTGATTCGTGCTATGGCCGAGTGCGACATTCCCATCGTCAGCGGTGTTGGGCACGAAGTCGATATCACCATTGCGGACTTTGCAGCGGATCAACGAGCGGCGACACCTTCGGCTGCCGCCGAACTGGTAAGCCCTAATCGGCTAGTCTATCAATCACAGTTTCAAAACCTTCAGCAACGCCTGACACGGCTAATCAATGATTACCTGTTACGCCATAAAGAAAGAGCCCAGTGGCTACAACAACGCCTTAACAGGCAGCACCCAACTAGCCAGCTCAATCAGCAGGCACAACATCTGGATGACCTCAATCAACGACTGGTTAACAGTTTTAGCACTCAATTATCAGAGCACCGGCACAGCCTGAAATACCTGTTACAGGATTTGTTGAATAACCGCCCAGACCAGTTTATCGATTATCAGAAATCACAACTGGAAGACCTGACTAGCCGTATGATATATGCCACACAAGCCTCTCTTGAGAGTCGACAACTTCAACTGGCACAGTTATCCAGAACACTTCAGGCTGTCAGCCCATTGAATACACTTTCTAGAGGCTACAGTATTACACGTAACCAGCAAGGAGAGACCATCTACCATAAAGATCAGGTCGAACCCGGTGAACTAATATCCACAATGCTGGCTGATGGCGAAATTAAGAGCCGCGTAGAAGAAATTTAATTTTTTTATAATTTTCAGATATTTAGCAAAAAAACACTGCGTTTATCAAAGAGTAATTTTTAGTTTTTAATGACCAGACATCGATTCGTAGCCGATAAAAACTCGCCAAAACATAAAAATAAAGGTAAATTATCTGGTTTGGTTATCCCAGATGCTTGAAAACTGGATAATAAGTAGATAATAATGCGCATCGCTAAGCGTAACTAGATAATTCGGAGATCTCGATGCCAGATACCACCTCGGCACAATTACACGGTTTTAAGCCCTACAAAGAGAAAAAGGGCGAAGAATACATGAACGATAATCAGCTTGAGCATTTTCGTTCAATTTTAAACGCCTGGAAAAGTGAACTGATGCAGGAAGTGGATCGTACTGTGGATCATATGAAAGATGATGCCGCTAACTTCCCTGACCCCGCAGATCGCGCTTCACAGGAAGAAGAATTCAGCCTGGAACTACGAACCCGTGATCGTGAGCGTAAGTTGATCAAGAAAATTGACGAATCACTGAATGAGCTCGACAAGGGTGATTATGGCTACTGCATAACCTGTGGCGTTGAAATTGGTATTCGCCGTCTGGAGGCACGCCCAACAGCTACCCAGTGTATTGACTGCAAGAGCCTTGATGAAATCAAGGAAAAGCAGAACAAAGGCAAGTAATACCTCAGCAAACTGGCCACTGCTCTGTGTGGCCAGTTTTGCACTATTCTAAGCCTGATCTGGCTTCTCATGAGTAATCAAGCTCCCAATTATCGCGGACGTTTTGCACCATCTCCTACTGGCCCCCTTCACAAAGGCTCACTGGTTGCCGCTGTAGCCAGCTATCTGGAAGCAATTAGTCATCACGGTGAGTGGCTGGTACGCATGGAAGATGTTGATGAACTACGCAATGTCAAAGGTGCTGCAGATAATATCCTGCGTAGCCTGGAAGCCTATGGTTTTGAGTGGCATGGTGAGGTGCTATACCAGACTCAACGTAAAGAGGCCTACCAGGAAGCACTATCCGAACTACAGCGCAAACAGCTCATCTACCCTTGCACCTGCAGTCGTAAGCAACTTCGAAGACTGGCACAAAATGGTGACATCAGCACCAGTAAACTAGGCAACATATATCCAGGCACCTGCATTCATAATGAGTTTGCTGATTTTGACCCAGCTGATTATTCTATTCGTATCCAGACACCCTCGGAGAATGTCGGTTTCTCTGATCGTCTTCTGGGCGCATACTCTCAACAGCTACAGGCTGAACTTGGGGATTTTATTATCCGCCGTAGAGATGGTTTGTTTGCTTATCAACTGGCGGTTGTTGTGGATGATGCCTACCAGATGATTAGCAGTGTTGTCAGGGGGGCTGATTTGCTAGATTCAACCCCTAGACAAATTTATCTTCAGCAGTGCCTGGATTACCCATCGCTAGATTACACTCACCTCCCCCTGATACTTCATGACAATGGCGATAAACTCAGCAAGCAAACGGGTGCAGAAGGTATTGGTACTCAGGCCAATATTCCACTTCTCGTTGATTGTCTTTCCTTTCTTGGCCAGCAACCACCAGCAGAGCTGGCTCAGGAATCATTAGCAACGGTCTGGCAATGGGCAATCCAGAACTGGTCTATCGACAAGGTAAAATAAACTGCAGCACTGCCTGAGCCCACCTGTCCTCGCCTGAACCAATGTATATTTTTCTGATCATCTATCGACAACTTTAATTGCTGAATTTTCTGCGGTATGCTTTGCTAACCATATAAAAAATGAGACGACGGAGTAATCATGTCCGATAACAATATCGAATCGGTACTAATAGAAGACCGCCAGTTTTCACCTTCTACAGAATTTACCGCCAACGCCAGAGTCAAACAGGCCGACTTTGACGCTCTGCACAAAGCCGCAAGTGACGACTACACTGGATTCTGGGCTCAGCAAGCCAGAGAGATGCTGGACTGGCAAACGCCCTTTACTGAAACGCTGGATGACACCCAGGCACCTCATTTTAAATGGTTTGCAGATGGCAAACTCAATGTAACTTACAACTGTATCGACCGTCATCTGAAGGACAAGGCCGATAAAACCGCGATTATTTTTGAAGGCGAGAAAGGCGACACTCGCCACATTAGCTACCAGCAACTGAGTAATGAAATTAATCAGTTTGCTAATGCATTAAAATCTCACAATATTCAAAGTGGTGATCGGGTTGTTATATATATGCCTATGACTCCAGAAGCCGTTATTGCCATGCAAGCCTGTGCACGCATTGGCGCCATCCACTCCGTGGTATTTGGCGGGTTCTCAGCAGAGTCCCTACGTGACCGCATCAATGATGCGGGTGCAAAAATGGTGATCACTGCAGACGGCGGCCATCGCGGGGGAAAAATCGTTGAACTCAAGGCGGCTACCGATAAAGCACTAGATGCAGGCTGCCCCAGCATTGAAAATGTAATCGTCTACCAACGAACTCAACATGACATTACAATGCAGTCAGGTCGTGACATCTGGTGGCATGATGCAATTGCCGAACAAAGCACAAAGTGCGAGCCCGAGTGGGTTGATTCTGAACATCCGTTGTTTCTGCTATACACATCTGGCTCCACTGGCAAGCCCAAGGGCATACAGCACTCAAGTGCAGGCTATCTACTCGGCGCCATTATGACGAACCTGTGGGTTTTCGACCTCAAACCCGATGACGTTTTCTGGTGCACGGCCGATGTCGGCTGGATAACCGGCCACACCTATGTTGCCTACGGACCTCTTGCAGCCGGTGGCACCATTGTTATTTATGAAGGTGCACCGACGGTACCCGATGGTGGACGCTTCTGGAAAATCTGCGAAGACCACAAAGTCAGTATTTTCTATACCGCACCAACCGCAATTCGTGCACTGATGAAGCTGGGTGATGAGTTACCAAACAGTTATGACCTGTCATCAATCCGTCTACTGGGTACCGTGGGTGAACCCATTAATCCGGAAGCCTGGATCTGGTACCACAAGGTAATTGGTAAAGAGCGCTGCCCCATTGTAGACACCTGGTGGCAAACAGAAACAGGTGCCAATATGATTGCACCTCTCCCTGGTGTAGTCGCCACTAAACCTGGATCATGTACGATTGCCCTACCCGGCATTGATGCCGATGTAGTCGATGAAGATGGCAACAGCATCAATGAAGCCAACAAAGGTGGCTATCTGGTAATCAAAAAACCATTCCCCTCCCAATTACGCACCATCTGGGGAGATGATCAACGATACAAGGAAACTTACTGGCCCAAATTTGGTGGAAAGTATTATCTAGCGGGCGACTCTGCACGTAAGGATGCTGATGGCTATTTCTGGATTATGGGCCGTATCGACGATGTTCTGAATGTATCAGGTCATCGACTTGGCACAATGGAAGTAGAATCTGCACTGGTTGCCCATGAACGTGTCGCTGAAGCGGCTGTAGTAGGCTACCCTCATGATATCAAAGGCGAAGCCATTTTTGCCTATGTGGTGCTTCGCGGCCCGCGCCCTGAAGGCGGCATTGATGAAGCTCTGACTCAGGAACTCCGCAGCTGGGTTGGTGAACAGATTGGCCCCATCGCCAAACCCGATCAGATACGTTTCTCAGACAACTTACCAAAAACACGCTCTGGAAAAATCATGCGACGACTCCTGCGAAATATTGCACGTGGTGAAGAGATTACCTCTGATACATCGACCCTGGAAAACGAAGACATCCTGTTACAATTACAGGGTAAAGCCTGATTGATATTGCCGCCAGCTTGCTGGCGGCATATTAACTCTAGATACCCACCTCATGCTTAGCGACAACTCCTTATATAAAAAACCATCCACACATATCCTGAGTAATTTTAATAAGTACTAACTCGTATGCTAACCGACAAAAGCACTGTTGAAGTAATAAAAAAATCTCGCAAGCTGGTCAGCATCCTGTTTTCGGACATTGAGCACTCCACCCGACACTGGGAGCGACGCGGTGATATCGATGCACGCCTGCTTATCGACCGACATAATCGCCTGCTATTTCCAGTGATTCGCAAATACAAAGGGCGTATTATCAAAACTCTGGGTGATGCCATAATGGCTGCTTTTGATAATGCTGATAACGCCATTAAAGCCGGTATCGCTATGCAGCAGGTGCTAGCTGCCGAGCGACAAAAAGATAAATATTTCAGCTTACGAACCAGAATAGGAATTCATACGGGTAAATGCATTGTCGAACATGAAGACATTTTTGGTGATGTGGTCAATGTCGCCGCCAAAATCCAGCACACCGCACAGGCTAATGAAATACTGATTTCATCATCTACCCAGGCCCGCATCAAAACGGCATTTGAAATCACGCCTCACAGTCAGTTAAAGCTTGCTGGCAAGATTAAACAAATCCAACTTTTCAGTTGTGACTGGAAGCAACATGAAAATTTAGCACAAAATATCAGCGCGGATGCAATACTGCCTATTCTTAAGCGGCAGAAGTTTGAAATAATAAGTTACCTTAGCATTATTCTTTTTACTTTATTCTTTCTCTATCAGCACTACATTCGTTTTATGCTGGCTGACTTTAATATTCTTCCCGAGCTATCCTCTTTTTCGGAAAAGCTACCCACTGATTATCCACTGGTACTGGCAATTCAAGTGCTACTACTGATTAGCTTTATTATTTATCTTGTGAGAATCGATTTTATTTCACGGGTATTACTTCGTATTCTCAGCGGTTCACTTGCTGCCTGCCTAACTATATTACTTTTTACGGCATTCAATTATTATCTGGAGCTGCCATTCAAAAAGCGCTGGCACCAGAGCATATATCAGAGCAACCACCAGTTCGTCGAGGTGATAAACAACCAGGTTGCGGTTAAGTTGAAACCCAGCAAGCAATCTCAGGTACTGAGAATATCACCTAAAGGTGAGATTTATGTTTATTTAGAAACCCGCACAATAAATAAATTACAATGGGATAAAGTTCAGTTAAGCTCACAACAACACGGCTGGATACCACGCAAAATTCTTCCCGCTTTTGGAGTGGCTGAAGAGCCGCTTACTAAAACCGATAAATTTTACTTCCGGTATTATGACCTTTATGCCGTAATTTTAGCTATACTCGCTTTTATATGGGGATATCTGGGATACAGAATCAGGCCTAGCTAACAATGAAATCGCAATCAAACTATCGGATAGTTTTATCTTTTAGCAGCCTGCTACTTATACAGGGTTGTAGTTTTTCGCCTCAGACACATAATATCAGCCCATACTTTGACGGCACGCTTACACTTCAGGGCGAAGCGATTTCGCAGGCCAGAATTCTATTAAGCCTGAAACCTGATGATATTCAATGCAACCAGGCCGAAAAATCCACTCAGACAGATAAAAACGGTAAATTTAGCCTTAAGCCCATTACCCGTAAAAGCAGCTATGTGCCATTTATAAATTACCATTTTGTGGAATGGACGCTTTGTGCAGAATACGAACATCAACGCTATCTTTTGACACAGAACAATCGCTATACAAGCGAACATCAAAACGAATCAATTTATATAAATTGTGATCTTGCCATGAAGAAAAAGTCGGCTCACTGCAAAATAGATCATTAAACAGTAATCTGTTAACTATTCGCTTTCAGCATTTTTTCAAACTCATCGGCAGGTACCGGCTTGCTCCAGAAAAAACCCTGTGCATACTGACACTCACAGGAAACAAGGTATTCCAGTTGCTGCTGAACTTCCACTCCTTCAGCAACCATATTAAGCCTTAATGCCTGTGCCAGCTGAATCATCGCTCGAATAATTGCACTGTCTTCTTCATCGTGCGGTACACCACTGATAAAAGAACGATCTATCTTTACCGTATCAAAAGGAAACTCCTTAAGATAAGACATAGAAGCATAACCGGTACCAAAATCATCCAATGCAATTCGAATCCCCAGCTGTTTCAACTGTGAAAGTATCGTTCGCGCTTTTTCACTATTATCTACCAACGCACTTTCCGTTAACTCAACCTCGATAAATTCAGGTGCTATTTCTGCTTCAGCGATAATTCGCTGGCAATATTCGAGCAAGCCGCCCTCTTTCAGATGACGACTGGATATATTTATAGAAATATTATCAAGCGATAAGCCTTTATTTTGCCAGCACTTCAGTTGCTCACAGGCCTGCTTTAAAACCCATTGATCAAGCTTGATAATCAGGTCTGTTTCTTCCGCAACAGGTATAAACACACAGGGTGCTACCAGGCCTTGTTGAGGTTGATTCCAGCGAACAAGTACTTCAGCACCCGAAATTTTCTGAGTAGAAAGATCAATTTTAGGCTGATAAAAAAGTGTAAATTCATCTCGTTCTAGCGCACTAATCAACTGATTTTCTATATCTAGTCGCCGCATGGCTTTTTCACTCATTTCCTGAGCATAAAACCGAAAAGTATTACGGCCACAATCTTTCGCCCTGTACATTGCTGTATCAGCATTTTTTAGTAGACTACCAAAATTAGTGCCATCCTGTGGATACATGGCGACGCCAATACTGGCTCCGACATTGACATTTTTATTACTAACCTGAACTGGCTGTTGAAGAACATCCAGTATATTTCGCGCAACAGTCGTTATTTTCTCAACCTGCTCAATGCCTTCAATAATAACGGCAAATTCATCCCCACCCAAACGTGAAATTGTGTCCGACTTTCTCAGTAACTCTTTAAGTCGAGTGGCAACAATATTAAGGAGATTATCACCTGCAGCATGCCCAATAGAATCATTAACCACTTTAAAATGATCAATATCGATATATAAAAGCGCAAAAAAACCGCCTTCACGCTGCACTCGGTTGATCGCCTGGGCTATTCTATCAGTAAACAGAATACGATTAGGTAAACCCGTCAGGGAATCATGATAGGCAATATGCCGAATTTTTCGTTCCACTTCTACCGCAGACAGAATCCGTTTAATTCGATGCTTGAGAACAGACCAGTTAAATGGCTTAGTGACATAATCACTGGCACCAACTAAAAATGCTCTTTCAACTGAATGATCATCATCAAGAGACGTTGCCATAAGCACTGGTGTCTCACAACAACCCTCTAACTCAAGAATTTTCTGAGTCGCCTGAAACCCATCCATTTCAGGCATTACTGCATCCATAATAATTAAATCAGGCTTATGATGAGCTGCAAGCTCCAGAGCCTGTAAGCCATTGTCTGCTTCGATGACTTGAAAATCACACTGATACATGACATGTTTGATCAATAATCGTAAAGATGGATCATCATCAGCAATTAAAATCAATGGAACGTGTTTGGTGTCAGAGCTTTCACTCTGAACGTCATCACTAAAATCATTCATAATTTATTGTTGTTATATTATATACATATCAAACACCATGCTCCTGCAGGCTTTGATACAAAATAAAAAGCTATACCTTAATAGTATAACAGTCAAAAAAAGTTAGGCTTTCAAACCTCTTTCCGTAATTTCGAAAATATCTTTTGCAAGATTCTGTGTATTAGCCACCCGCTGCAGCTGTGCTTTCATCATCTGCTGTCTGGCCGAGTTATATTTTTTCCATTGAATTAAAGGTAGTAATAGTCGCGCAGCAATCTGCGGGTTAGTGTCATTAAGCTTGATAACAACATCAGCTAATAATTCATATCCTTGACCAGACAAACGGTGAAACTCCACTGCATTAGCCTGTGAAAAGGCACCAATCAGAGAGCGCACTCTATTAGGTACTGACATATCAAAAGCAGGATGTTCCATTAAACTCTGTATATGTGAAAATGCAGCATCACCAGCCGCTGTAGCCTGCACTGTAAACCATTTATCAATCACCAGAGGGTCTGCTTGCCATTGTTGATAAAATTCCTCTAGGGCTTTTTTACCAGGCCTATCCGTGTAGTGCACAAGGCAGCGCAAAGCTGATAACTGATCGGTCATATTATTAGCTTCTTTATATTGACGTTGTGCATGGTCAATAGCACTATATTTTGCAGTATTTGTATCACTGCACATAATATAAGCAAGGCAAATATTTTTTAAACTACGTTGCCCCATAGCTTCTGCTGTTAAATCAAACTGTGAATTCAGATTCTGATCGTAGACCCGTAAAAAATCATCAATTAATTCAAATGCCAATGTCTTCTTACAAAACTCTCTGACATAATAAATTGCATCAACATCAATCACTGTCATATTCTGAGCAATATAATCTTCACTTGGCAGTGTTATTAAACGTGCAGCAAGTGCCTTATCCAGAGTACTGTCTTGTAATATTTTTTTGAACGTTTCTATAAAGAAGTCATCAAGCGTAAGTGCTTTTCCATTCTGAAAATCATCGATAAGATTCAACAGTATATCCATACCCAGCTGCTGAGAGCAGTTCCAGCGATTGAACTCATCTGTATCATGTGCCATCAGGAATGCTAGTTCAGAATTTTCCTGTTTAAAATTCAATCTCACTGGTGCTGAATAATTTCGCAGTGCCGATACAGTAGTACCCTCTTCTATTGCATCAAACTCTATAACTTGATGTTCTTGAGTAATATCTATAACACTGGCCGATTCCGTAACTTCATTACCCTGAGCATCGATTAAACCGACACTAAATGGAATATGAAATGGCTTATTACTTTCGATATCTGACGACTGGGTAAGTTTCAGCTTAAGCAGCTTCTTTTCTGCATCATAATCTGTCTGTAAGTCCAGTTGTGGCGTACCCGACTGATGATACCAGCGCTTAAACTGCTGCAAATCGACATTGCTGGCATCTTCCATTGCCTTTATAAAATTTTCTGTGGTTGCTGCTTCACCATCATGGCGTTGAAAATAAAGATCTGTTCCTTTACGGAAATTTTCTTTGCCCAGGAGGGTATGTATCATACGAATAACTTCTGCACCCTTGTTATACACGGTAACGGTATAAAAGTTATTAATTTCAACATATGATTCAGGTTGAATGGGATGCGCCATTGGACCAGAGTCTTCAACAAACTGTCGCGTGCGTAAAATATTGACATCATCAATGCGCTTAACAGTGGCTGAGTTCATGTCTGAAGTAAACTGCTGGTCTCTAAATACTGTCAGGCCTTCTTTAAGGGTTAACTGGAACCAGTCTCTGCAGGTTACCCGATTACCACTCCAGTTATGAAAATATTCATGACCAATTACACCTTCAATATTAATAAAGTCGGTATCGGTGGCAGTATCCGGACGAGCAAGTACATATTTGGAATTAAAGACATTCAGCCCCTTATTCTCCATTGCCCCCATATTAAAATCATCCACAGCGACGATCATATAGATATCCAGATCATATTCCCGACCATAGGTTTCTTCGTCCCACTTCATTGATTTATGCAATGAGCGCATGGCATGATCACATTTATCTACATTATGTGACTCTACATAAATGCGACAATCTATTTCTCGCCCGGAGCAGGTAGTATAGGTATCAGTAACACACTCCAGATCTCCCGCAACCAGAGCAAATAGATAACAAGGCTTCTTAAACGGGTCTTCCCAGGTAGCACAATGCTGTCCATTATTCAGTTCTTCTGTATCTACCAGATTACCGTTTGATAACAGTACAGGGTATTTTTCCTTGTCGGCAACAATCGTCGTAGTGAACTTTGCCATTACATCAGGGCGATCCAGGTAATACGTTATTTTTCTAAACCCCTGAGCTTCACACTGCGTACAATAATTGCCTGATGATTTATAAAGTCCTTCCAGTGAAGTATTTTCCTGTGGCTTTATAAAAGTTTCTATCTGCAGAGTAAACTCATCCGGCACATCTGGAATCCATAGGTTTTCTTTTGTAACACTAAATTCAGAGTCACCCAGAGCTCGATTATTTAGGAATATGGAACCTAGGCGCAGACCTTCTCCATCAAGCTCCAGGATATGTGCGCCATCCAGTGCTTCATTTCTCCTGACCTCCATTTCAGAAACAACCCGAGTCTCACTCTCGCCTAGCTCAAATCGCAGGTTAACGGATTCAATCCAGTACTGTGGTGGGGTATAGTCTTTCAGGTAGATCGTTTTTGGGGTTGCTTCTTTGATCATGTAGTTTCCTCTGCCGCATCTTCAAAGATACAACAAATCCAATGAATATCAAGCACTTACTAATTTTTATTCAAATAACCTTTGTTTCTTATGTGACTTTTACACCCTGGGTATGAGAAAAATACAAGCTTACTCAACATCTTCAATCGTATATAACTGAATTATGTGTTGCTCCAGCTGCTCAGTATGGACATACTCTTCAGAGATGGCAAACGCCGAAACAGCCACTCTCGCGTCTTCTACCGATTGCTGGCGACCCGATACCAGGGGGTGCCAACTGGCAAGAGGCCGACCTTCTGAAAGCCGCCTGTAGGCACAGCTTTCTGGCAACCATTGATATTCTGCCGGGCTCATTTTCCGTATATCAAGACACTCTTGTACCAGAGACAGTCGATTAGCATAATTTTTACAGCGACAGCTTTCCGTATTTAATAATTGGCAGCTCACATTGGTGTAGCACACCTCTGCTGTATCTTCATCCTCAAGCTTTACCAGACAACAGCGAGCACAGCCATCACATAAAGATTCCCACTCCTCATCTGTCATTTGTTGCAAGGTTTTTTGTTTCCAGAAGATCTCACTCATTACTTTAATCGGCTCCAATCCCCCAAACGGGTGATGCTAAGAAAATGATTTTATTAACTTTTCTTACCTTACCTTAAATTGAAGCACTTCACACTTATCAGTGCCATTCACCTGGATTAGGGAAGTTTTCCTACCGCCTGTCTTTACAGGGGGTGACATTAGTTTTGTTTATGCTTAAATCCTATTCAACAGATTTACACCAAATGACAAAAGTTATCCCAGCCATTTTTTTCATCCTCTGGAGGATAACCCTTTATGTCAAACTCAACTTTTTTCAAGAAAAGCCTGCTCGCCCTGTCAATTGCCGCACTCACTGGTAGTGTGCTAACCGGATGCGGTGGCAGCAGTAGCGACACTGGCGATACCAATAACGTTTCAGTTAACAATAGCACTGATTACAATGGCCCAGGCTCCAAATGGGACCTGAGCATGAATGATGACGGCACATTCCATATAGACCATCGCCCCGATCTAAACTCAGCCATTGACTATACCGTTGATGGTACCTATACCCGCCATGACTCAGGCTTTGTCAGCCTCACCGTAACCGGCGGCACAGGCCTTGACGCCCCAACTGCCGGCTCTGAAGCATGGGCATTAGAAGTTCCTGGCTATGCGGTTATGCTAAAGCCTGTCGATAGTGACCAGCTAGTTGCCATGGTTAAAGCCGGTGAGTGTCCAACCGGTGATATTGATGCAAACTGGGTCATCGTGAAACAGGATACCAGCGGTGGTTTTGCTGATGCCGATAATTCTGGTCGTGATTTTGCAGGTACCTTCCATTTTGATTACGCCTCACAAACACCGTCATTACCCGCCAAGAAGTCACTCACTGATGGTCACCCAACGGTTACTGGCGGAGGCATTGATCCAGGCGAAGTCACCTGTGAAGACGGCATTATGAATGTTCCTGGCGCTGCGATGTATTTAACCGCTAATGGCGGAGCGATTGTGCATACGGATGGCATGTCGCCCGGCGATGAAACCGATGACTCATTTATTTTTGGCCTGGCGCAGAAATCAATTACGCATATTAATGATTCTGATGGCGAGTACGCTGGAATGTTGTTTGATGACAATATGGACAACAACCAGAAGATTCATCCCGTTGCACTAAGCTGCATCAGTGGTAGTTGCACTGGGTATCTGGTGACAGATATTACCACTGGCGCAGTAACCAGTGACAGTGTCAGCGTCACCCTGAGCACCATCAATGATATTGGTGGCGACGTACTTAATGGATTTATGACCGGTACCATTAGCGATGGCTTTGGCTCAGGCAATATGATCTGCATGGCTGACCCGGATGCACTGGGCACAGGCAAGAAGATTGTCAGCTGCGTTGGCCAATCACCAGGCGATAATCGTCACATGTTCAATGTACTGTTTGTTTCCAAGTAAGTGAATTAACTGGCCACACCCTTGGCCAGACAACAGCTCAACAATTAAGGCTCTGCACCGATCCGGCGCAGGGCCTTTTTCAACTCAGGACTTTCTCTACACCCTTCATCAAGTCTAAAAGTGCTAGCAATATCAGTAACTTAAACACTTCAATGATAATTTAATTTTTACAGACTAAACTTCTAGAATCAGTGACTCAAACCGCTTGGTCTTCAGACAACAACTACTACGAATCATCAGGATATTTATATAATCCCCAGCATAAGGACTCGACAATGAAACCTATAATAAGTTTTCTCTTATTGATATTTATTGCACCAACAGCCTTTTCAAATGATGACTTTCCTGGGCGCAAAACCTACCCACTGATTCCCTATATTGAACTAGAGCAGTTATATCAAGAGCGCGATAAGGTGGTGTTTGTCGACACACGCTCGTTACACGAATTTGAAACCCTGAGTATAAAAGGTGCCATACTTTTACCGCTTACCGCTCGAAGCAGTGAATTTTCAAAAACACTAACCCAGTTACGCTTAGAGAATCCGGATAAAAAAATTGTATTTTATTGTAATGGCCACAGCTGTATGAAATCTTACAAGGCAACCCAAAGAGCCAGCTCCTATGTTGGCCTGGATAATGTCTATGCCTTCGATGCGGGAATTTTTGACTGGGCTAACCAGTACCCAGATGAAACATTGCTGCTTGGTGAAGTACTGGGTGATCCCACCAAACTCATATCCAGTGAAAAATTCCAGGCCCACCTGCTACCGGTAGAAAAATTCGTAAAGACGGCAACGAAAGATGTCGTTATTCTGGACATCAGGGATCGAATAGAACGAGCAGGCTTTTATATTTTTGCAGGACATGAATACTCTATTAGCATGGACACGAATGAAAAAACCAGACTGGATGAGCTTTTTAAAAAAATTAAGGCTTCCAATAAAACATTATATGTATATGACATGGTCGGCAAGCAGATACGATGGTTCCAATACTATATTGAATCAAAAGGCATTAAGAAGTACTACTTTATGAAAGGCGGTGCCGACGAGTTTTATAAATTACCGAACGAAACATGGATGGATAGTTAATTAAGACACAACCTGTAAATTTTTACTACTGTGTAACAAAATAACGAATAGGTGCTTAGCTTTAAATGACGATTTACTGGCTTTGTGCCATTTAAAAAATGAAAGCAGAGATGCAAAACTAAAAAACTAGACCCGCTCTATTAACTCTACGCCGTTTCCGTCTGGATCGCGACAAAACAGCGCGCGACGTCCCGAAAGGCTTTTGCTATAGGCGAGCTGATGTTGCTGGAGAAGCGCCTCATAAGTCGCCAGATCATCCACCGAAAAAGCTACATGTCTATCCCTGCCACCGTGTTCAGGCCTTCCCGATACCGGGTCTGGGTTGGGCACTTCCAGCAGATGAATCTGCTGCCCGCCAAGCTGCAACCAGGCACCGGGGAACCCCAACTCAGGACGATCCTCTGATAGCGGTATGCCCAGCACCTTATTATAGAATTCAATCGATTTCTGGGTATCTGCCACAACGAGGCTAACATGATGCACTGATAAAACTGCCACTAATATCCCCAGTTAGCCCCAATTCGGGACTATTTTGACTTATAATATGCCGCCTTTAGCGACACTGAATACTGCAATATTGTACATGAACTCTGATCTGAATCGACTACAGCCCTACCCGTTCGAGAAGCTGGCACAGCTAAAAGCCGCGGTTACGCCTGATGAGGCATTAGCTCACATTGCCCTGTCCATTGGCGAACCCAAGCACACGCCTCCGGCTTTTGTACTGGATGAGCTGGCGCAGGCACTGCCTAAAATAGCCAGTTACCCGCTAACCAAAGGCACTCTGGAGCTACGTCAGGCCATTGCCAACTGGCTTAGCAATCGCTTCAGGCTACCTGAGGGCAGCCTGGATGCTGAGCAGCATATCCTGCCGGTGAACGGCACTCGCGAAGCACTATTTGCTTTTGCACAGGCCATGGTCAACCGTGTCGATGATGCACTGGTATGCATGCCAAACCCGTTTTATCAGATATATGAAGGTGCGGCGTTTCTTGCCGGAGCAGCCCCCTACTTCTATAACACTACACGGGATACCGACTACCTGCCAGACTTCGAGTCGATTAGCGATGACACCTGGAAACGTTGTCAGTTAATTTATATCTGTACACCGGGTAACCCCACAGGTGCTGTGATATCCAAACAGCAGATGCAATGGCTGATTAACAAGGCCGAAGAATTTGATTTCATTATTGCCTCAGATGAATGCTACTCTGAAATTTATTTCGATGATGAAAAGCCACCTTGTGGTCTACTGGAAGCGGCTGCCGAAATGGGCAACACCGATTACAAACGTTGTGTCGTTTTCCATAGCCTGTCGAAGCGCTCCAACTTACCGGGTTTGCGTTCAGGCTTTGTCGCTGGCGACGCAGATATCATGCAGGCGTTTTTAAAATATCGGACCTATCATGGCTGCGCGATGTCTGGTCATCATCAACATGCCAGCATTATTGCCTGGAATGATGAACAGCATGTGATTGAGAATCGCACCCTGTATCGACAGAAGTTTAATACTGTACTGGAAATTCTTTCACCACATATGGACGTTAAACTGCCAGATGCAGGATTTTATCTGTGGCCACAAACACCCATTGCCGATACCGACTTTGCACAACAGCTGTTTGCACAGAAAAACATTACCGCATTACCCGGGCAATACCTGTCTCGTGAGGTGAATGGTATTAACCCCGGCGCAAACCATATTCGTATGGCTCTGGTGGCCACCCTTGAGGAAACCACCGAAGCTGCTGAACGAATCAGAGATTTTATACAAACGCTTTAGAACATAAAAAAGCATACTTTTTAATAAACTGGGAGACCCCCGATGAGCGATTTACAAACAGTCATCGAAGAAGCCTTTGAACGACGCGCAGACATTACGCCACGTAATGTAGAAACCCACGTACGTGAAGCCGTAGAAGAAGCCATTGCTATGCTGGATTCAGGCCAGGCACGTGTTGCTGAAAAAACCTCTGGCGACTGGGTTGTTAATGAATGGTTAAAAAAAGCGGTACTGCTGTCTTTCCGCATTAACGACAATGAATTTATCAAGGGTGGTTTCACTAACTACTACGATAAAGTGGAATCTAAATTTGCTGATTACAACACCCGCGACTTCCGTGAGTCTGGTGTGCGTGTTGTTCCACCAGCAACTGCACGTAAAGGTTCTTACATTGCACCTAGCGTTGTTATGATGCCATCTTATGTAAACATTGGTGCATATGTTGATAGCGGCACCATGGTTGATACCTGGGCGACTGTTGGCTCATGTGCACAAATTGGTAAAAACGTTCACCTTTCAGGCGGCGTTGGTATCGGTGGTGTTTTAGAACCCTTACAGGCAGCGCCAACCATTATCGAAGACAACTGCTTTATCGGCGCACGTTCCGAAGTGGTTGAAGGCGTTATCGTTGAAGAAGGCTCGGTTATTTCAATGGGTGTTTACATTGGCCAGAGCACTAAAATCTTTAACCGTATGACTGGTGAAATCACTTACGGCCGTATTCCCAAAGGCTCTGTGGTTGTATCAGGTAACCTGCCATCGAAAGACGGTACTTACAGCCTGTACTGTGCAGTCATTGTTAAGCAGGTTGATGAGAAGACTTTAGGCAAGGTAGGTATTAACGAATTACTTCGTGATATCGACTAATCGCTAACAGCAATTCTCCGCAAATGCACGCTATTAATCGCAAATTAATAATGGGGATCAGGTTTTCGCCTTCAACGCAAAACCTGCCATTTAGCGATTAATGCGTGCATATGCAGTCTCAGATTTTTATAACCATCCATTATGAATAAACTCACCGGTAAACGATTTATTATTAGTGGCATGACCATTTAAATCGTTTCAGACATGGTTGATAACTGGGAAACGAAAAATATCACGACCCATGAAACCATCCTGATGAAAAAGTCTGTTCTTGAGAGTACGATTAGACTGGATAAGGCAGAAGAGATCACGCATACATAATTTATTAATAACCAGATTCACACTTCACTCAGCCAGGTACCCAGGCTTACGCTATGCCATATGCTAATTAAATTAGTTAGCCAATAAAAGGATTACCTGCAGCACTTATTTGTCTATCGATAGATATATTCGTTACCTGCTTAAGCTGTAAATCATAATAATGCTATTAGGTGTCGGTAACCATTTATTTTCGGCAACATACACAAAGGGAACTGACCTCATTATTCGCTTTCTCATAGGTGATGGCATGATAATACTGTTTTATTTCATACAAATTAATTTGATGTGAAAACATTAGTCAGTTATATCTAAAGATATACTATCCACTTTTGGGTTATGTGGGCTTATCTGAGTTTTTATTTTTAGAATACTCGTATTCCGGATAAATCGCTTTGAGACACTCTGGACAAATTCCATGACTAAACTTGGCTTCTGAATGTGAATGAATATATGATTCTATTTGATTCCAGTACCCCTCATCGTCTCTGATTTTTTTGCACGAAGAACAAATAGGAAGTAGCCCTTGCAATGTCTTTAACTCTTTTTTCGTCTCCTGAATTATCTTTATTGAGAGTAGAGCTGTGACCCATATTGCAAATAATGCTAACGCACGATTCATAATAACTTTCCAATGCTCGCCACCTTCAGGAGACAAAAAATAACCAAGAATCGTCAATAATGAACAGAATATTGCAGAATAAATTGTAAATTTAATACTCTCAGACTTTAACGAAACAAGAATCACGAGAATATAAGGAACACCTCCTGCCACACCAAGTGGAATCATCATATCAATAGTAAATATAATGGCACTGATAACCAGGCACACAAGAGCACAAACAGGTAAAGAATGACAGTACAATAGCTTATCCGGCGCCATATTAAATAAGCCCTGTTTTCTGGTGATTGATAAAACACATACAAATTAATTAGACGCAATTATTAAATCTGTCAATATCATATACATACAATCATAAACTGCCATAGACAGGAACGATTAGATGCGATTGATTAAATAAATAGACTTGACACATAGTAATACGAACAATTCCAACTTGTCGGCACCCGTTTAATACTTTACTAAACGCATATATCGTGCATCTCTCAATAAATAAATTGAATCAGACTTCTGAATATTAAGTTTGCATACTACTCAGATCAAAGTATAGTTTAGCGGATGAAGCCATGAAACAAACCTGCTCATTCCTGATAATATCTCAGCATGCTTTTTACAGGTTTTCGCAGCTTCAGTAGCCTTGCCTTTGTTTCAGCATTCGGAGCGAATCCGATATAAAACCTCTACTTCCAGGCCTTAATGATATCCTGATGAAAAAACCGCTATTCCTTTGAATTGTTCATCAGATTTAAGCAAAATATTCCACAAGCAATAGCCATATTCAGCGTACAGACTGTGGCTATAGACACATGTCACTCTGCCAACCAACTTCATGATTTAGCGAATCACCTGAGCTGACTCAGCTGGATCAAAGCTGTAGTACCTCTTACACAGTCATAGAGGACACAACCACAAATAAACTTGATATCTGATATATCAGCAACTTGCAGACTAATACTCATCTTCTTGCTGTTTATTATTTCAAGTTTAGTGCTACATAAACAATTTCTGCTAGCCTAATAACAAAAATAGATCGTTACAATTAGCTTTATGAATTAAACGCCTAAAAACAGAACTCATAATATTGAAAAGTGTGATTTTCAACCGCACTCTTTGCGGCTTTAAACACACGAATAATCGCAAATCATAAATTTATAGCTCTTTTATCCTGCTTCAGGATAACGCTATCGATGTAATAAGCAACCGCAAAATCTATTCCAAGTATTTGTATTTATACAACTTATTGAACAAACACAAAGATCATAATTTTCTACCTATACATTATATATATGTATTCCAGACTCACCAGGGTAAAAAGCATGTGAATATTTTTTTGATAAACCTTATTGCTCATGACGCACTCTGGTTGTATAAACCACAAAAAATTCTGTAAGGATTTTGAACAGCTAGCGATAGCTATTGATAACCAAGCTAAACACCTTCTGGTATGGAGAAGATAGTCAATGAAAATATACCCAACTCACTATGGCAATAACCCATTATTCCCAAACATGGATGACTTTGAAGTCGTTATGAAAAATGACCAGTCTGGTCTGGGCGTGATTAGCTATAGATCATTTAGTAAGGGTGAGTTGATTGCACACATCACGGGTGAATTCATTAGAGACATACGTCAACATAGCTTACAGATTGATGCAGAGAAACATCTATATGACACCTACTTCTCAGGTTACTTTCTTCATTCTTGCGAACCTAATATTTCACTGGACATGAAAAGCCTGACTGTCCATGCAGTTAAAGACATTGAGGCTTATGAGTTTCTTTATATGGACTACTCAGAGACAGAAGAAAAGCTGTTCAAGCAGTTTGCATGTAACTGTTGTTCGCCCTTATGCCGTGGCTGGATAACTGGACATAACGAATCCATTGATTTCGCTAGCACTGAATACCAGAACTTCAGAATGCTGAGTAAAATTGCGATATGACACATTCCAGTATTGCTAGCTGGTGGCATCGTCAAGACCTTTGTTACATAGATAATACACTACAGTTTGCTGCTCGGCAGGTGACCGAGCTGGCAAGCCAGTTTGCGACGCCAGCGTTTTACTATAATGCAAACCGCGTGACTGAAAAATTAAGTGATCTCCATGCAGCTCTGGAAAGCGCAGGATTTAGCGGACGTTTTAAAATCCACTATGCGATGAAAGCTAACCGCTTTGCCCCATTGTTAACGCATATGAAACAAACGGGCCTGTGCGGTATCGACGCCTGCTCACCAGCAGAAGTTGAACATGCAATCAGCTGTGGATTTGCGCCATCGGATATCTCCTTTACCGCGACCAGTCTTTCCAGGACCGACCTGCAACAGCTAAGCCAACTCAAGGACGTGTTTATTAACTGTGACTCGCTACACACCATCCGTAATATTGGAAAATTATGTCCAGGGCGCAATATTGGTATCAGGGTAAATCCAGAAATCGGTATTGGCTATGCCGATAATGAGAAGCTCCGTTATAGCAGTAAGGCCAGTACTAAATTTGGTATCTATAGAGAACAGTTCCAGGATGCGATTGAGCTAGCCAGACAGTATGATTTGAAGATCACTAAAATACACTTCCATACTGGTTGTGGTTACCTGACTCAACAACTGGAACAATGGGACAATATCATCGAGGCCTGCTCCTGGTTTATTAAACAGATTGATACCATTACCGCTGTTAATGTTGGTGGAGGACTGGGGGTTCCACATACTGAATCGGACATCCCACTCGACCTTTCTATCTGGGCTGGGATCCTGGCTAAACATTTTGGCGATACGACATTTAATATTGAAATTGAGCCAGGTGATTATCTGGTCAAGGACTCTGGCATACTGCTACTGACAGTTAACTCTGTTGAGACAAAAAAGAGTACCTTATTTGTAGGTGTAGATGCTGGCTTTAATATCGCTGTTGAGCCAGCGGTATATGGCCTGCCATTTTTACCGGTGCCAGTTAAGCTTAAACCGGGCAAAATGCAGACCTTAACGCTGGTTGGTAATATTAATGAGGCTCTGGATATATGGTATCGCGATATAGAGTTACCGCCGGTAGCTGAAGACGATGTCATTGCCTTAATCAATGCAGGTGCTTATTCGTCATCTATGTCATCCAACCATTGTATGCGTGGCAAGTTTAAGGAGTTTTTACTCTTTTAATCAGTGAACCCTGTCAGATATAGGTGTCTGATTTTTACGCACCTATATCTATCCTTCCCATGAACAGGATCTTTGCAGAAGCAATTCTTTCATAAAGCTTTAATTTCCTGATATGCGGTGGCCAGTTAATTAGAAAGGTCGCCATGGCATTCCATAATGACACCCAGGCTGCAATTGTCGTACCTTCTGAAAAAACATGACCCATCACTGTCTCAGTCATGGTTTCATATTGATTAAGCCATAACGAGACTAACAACATAAATACACCAATCAAAAGCAATATCAGTGAACTCTGTTTCATACCTAGCCATTTACGCGACTCAAGACCATGTCGATATCTAAAATAATTATCAATGCTTGCTGTTAGCCGAACCTGTAAGTCCGCACTGGGTAAATCCCTGAGAGCAAACTGAATAACAAATTTCTCATTGCCAATTTCACTAATTGATTCCGTAATATAATCAACAATATCCTGGTCCAGTTCTTTTTTACTGTATGGCGTACAACGATCAAAGTCATTATATAGATCGGAGACTTTATCCACACTTATTACCAGTATGAGTTCACCAGCATCATTACGTTCATAACGTTCAAGTATCTCTTTTTTCATAATTCCACATATAATAGAAACAATCATTCCTGACATATATATCGCCTAACCACTAATTACAATAGTCTGGATATATATTTTCGATCTTAAAAAAACATCAATTTTGATGCGATAAAGACCCGTTTAACCATTCAAAAACCGCCTCATATTTTTCTGCTTATTGACACCCTGTGCATAAGGCACCTTTAATTAGAGGAGTGCCCTCAACTCAAAGCACGATATACCAGGCGCATCAATCCTCTCAATGGTTAATAAGCAGGTTTCTGATCAGATGCCCAGAATATGTACACCGGTGATATTCAAGAAAGACATTTATTAACCCTGCTCCATTATCATGATCTTGTTATATATGGATCGAGAACATCAAATTAATCAAAAAATCAGATCGTGACATGCTGTTTTATTTGCTTTACAGAATTTCATAAATCCAATAAAAATCTTCCGCATCGAGCCAGTCAAAAGACAATCAGCAACGAAATCACCTCAACATCACTCTGGGAGAACCAATTATGAAATACACGACAACTATGGCATTTATCATGCTCAACATCGCAATATCAACAAGCCATGCACTTGAAACAGAAGAACAGACTGCCGAACAGGAAATCGTCAGCTACTGCCAGCAGCAGGCCGAGCTAGCTGAAATTCAGCAGCCACAGGAAAAGGCTTTATATATTGATGACTGTGTGAAGAGCTTCACCTCTCAGTATCAAGTTGAGCCAGTGACTGAATGATTTGAATATATTATGCGGCATCAGCTACTTGTTCAAGCCTATCACTAATAGACCTGAACACGCATAATATCTCTCAATAGCCAGCGGGCTCTTACTCCCTGTTTTAGTACGCTGGCTATATCCCATCATAAGCTTCAGCAATATCACACTAGCCCTGTTATTCTCAACGCATAGTTTGAGGCTCTCATATCACAGTTTGTAGATTACTTGATACTACTATCGATCACCTTCTCTGCGAGATGATTTTATTGACGATTAATTAAGGTTATCATAGATCCAACAAGCACTTACTGAATGTTATCTATGGGCACTACAATTTTTAATGCACTGAAAACAATTATACAGGCCGTTAACGACGCATCAGATTTGACGGAGGCGTTAAATATTGTTGTGCAAGCGACACGTAAGGCGCTTAAAGCTGACGTAGTATCAGTGTATTACCGTGAAATCCAGTCAGGTGAACTAATTCTAATGGCAACTGACGGCCTCAATGCCAACGCGATAGGAAAAATTCGTTTCCCACCGAACAAGGGTCTGGTAAGTCTGGTAATGAATCAGGCTGAACCCATTAATATCGCAGATGCGCATGTACACCCTAATTACTGCTACGTCCAGGAGACTGACGAAATATCTTTTCATGGTTTTCTTGGTATCCCGATTATTCATCAACGTCAAACATTAGGCGTGTTGGTCGTCAGACACAAACAGAAGAAGCGCTTTTCATCCGCACAAGAGACCTTTCTCATCACACTGGCGGCTCAACTGGCTGGCGCCATCTCTTATGCATCACAGAAAGGTGAACTAAGTCACTGGCTCTCAAGTGTCGAAGGACAGTCATTCTCTATGCAGGGTTTAAGTGGTTCCCCGGGCTATGCAATTGCCAGTGCGCACATTGTTATTGCGACGGCTAATCTCGATGCTGTTCCAGACAGCAACATATCAAACACACAGATTGAGAGTGAAATAAAATCTCTGGAACATGCAATAACACAGGTTGAACTTGAGTATAGACAGTTATCTGAACGCATGTCAGACGTCCTGCCAAAAGAAGAACTGGCGCTATTCGAGGTATTCATTTTGATGCTTCGAAGCGAATCACTAATAGATAGTATTAAAAATAGAATTCATGCCGGACAGTGGGCACAGGCAGCCTTAAGGGACACCATAGCCGAGCACGTTAAACAGTTTGAACAGATGGAAGATGCCTATTTCCGTGAACGGGCTGTCGATATAAAAGACCTTGGCCGGCGCATACTTCTACACCTGCAAATGCAGCAGCCGAGCGTAAATAGTATTAGCGAGCCAGTTATCCTGGCAGGTGAAGAGGTCTATGTCTCACACCTCTCAGATATACCCGTTCATTTACTCGCAGGGATTGTTGCTATGCGCGGAGCAACGTCCTCGCATATAGCTATACTGGCCAGGGCGCTTGGTATCCCCTGTATAATGGGTGTCGATAATTTACCCTTACAGCGCATCAAAGGTGAAACACTGTTACTTGATGGCTATAGTGGCCAGTTATTTATCAGGCCTTCACATCAGATTCATCAGGAATATCTGCAACTCATTGATGCCGATAAAAAACTGAATGAGAATCTTAATAAACTGATTAACAAACCCTCACATACACTGGATGATGTTCATATACCACTGTATGTCAACACAGGACTATTATCAGACATCGGCCCATCACTCAAAAGTGGCGCTGAAGGCGTTGGTCTATATCGCACTGAAATTCCATTCCTGCTCCACGATGGGTTTCCCAGTGAAGATGAACAGGTAAAAATTTATCAGCAGGTACTCAAAAGCTTTAGCCCTCGGCCTGTAACCTTTCGGACACTGGATATTGGTGGTGATAAATCACTCCCCTACTTTCCAATTACGGAAGACAATCCATTTCTTGGGTGGCGCGGTATTCGTATTATGCTGGATCATCCTGAGATTTTTATCACCCAGATCAGAGCCATACTTCGAGCTAACCTGACTACCAGTAACCTGAAGCTGATGTTACCCATGATCAGCGACATTTCTGAAGTTGATACCACACTGGAACTGATCAGAAAGTCATATGATGAACTATCAGAAGACTTCAAGGACCTGCCTTATCCAGAAATTGGCATCATGATTGAAGTCCCCTCCGCGATATATCAAATACCGGCCATTGCAAAACGTGTCGATTTTTTTTCAATTGGTAGCAATGACCTGACTCAATATTTACTGGCTGTCGACAGAAACAACAAACAGGTTGCTGATCTTTATAACAGCCTGCACCCTTCCGTTCTCATGGCGATCAAACAGATAGTTGATCAGGCACATCAATATAACAAGCCCGTCAGTGTTTGCGGCGAAATGGCGGGCGACCCTGTTTCAGCGCTCGCATTACTGGGACTTAACGTGGATAGCATGAGTATGAGTGCCAGCAGCTTACTGAAAGTTAAAAGCCTGATACGTTCATTTAGCAGGCAACAAGCCAATGAGCTTAGTTTACAGGCACTAAAGATGGAGTCTAGCCAGCAGATACAGAAATTATTTAATGACGCAATTATCAGTGCGGGCCACGGAGATCTGGTTCACAACCACAACCGCTAATTATTGCTTTGACAGAACAATAAACACTATCCAAACCTGTCAGCTCACACTACAATATTGTTATTCAATAGTTTATCGGCCTGAAGAATCTGTTTGTATTTAGCACCAAACTTCAAGGATGCTTCGAGTAAATATCTAAAAGATTAATGACTGTCGCGTGAGTAACACACACCGTGGTCCGGAGACAAACCATAATGAAAATTGCAATTTTATCTCGCAATAGAAAACTTTACTCCACGCGTCGCCTTGTAGAAGCCTGTGAACAACGGGGTCACGAACCCATGGTACTGGACGTATTGCGTAGCTATATGGATATTGCATCCAGCAAACCACAGGCACATTTCAAAGGTAAGGAATTACCTCATTTCGATGCCGTGATACCACGAATAGGTGCATCCATTACTTTCTACGGTACAGCCGCACTTCGACAGTTCGAAATGATGGGTGCATTCCCGTTAAATGAATCGGTAGCCATCTCACGCTCACGGGATAAACTACGCTCCCTACAATTACTCTCACGCAAGGGCGTTGGACTACCAAACACCGGTTTCGCACATAACCCGGATGACATTCAGGACTTGATCAAAATGGTCGGTGGCGCACCACTCGTAGTCAAACTGCTTGAGGGAACCCAGGGCATTGGTGTTGTACTCGCAGAAACCAAAAAAGCAGCAGAAAGTGTTATCGAAGCTTTTATGGGTCTCAAGGTCAATATCCTGGTGCAGGAATACATAAAAGAAGCCAGCGGTGCAGACATTCGCTGCCTGGTTATTGGTAATAAGGTTGTTGCCGCAATGAAGCGACAGGCACAAGCAGGTGAGTTTCGCTCTAATCTGCACCGCGGTGGTTCTGCTTCACTTGTCAAAATAACACCCGCAGAACGAGCAACAGCGGTCAAAGCGGCTAAAGTTATGGGCCTGAATGTGGCAGGCGTTGACCTGTTACGTTCCGAACGTGGACCACTTGTAATGGAAGTTAACTCCTCTCCAGGGCTGGAGGGCATTGAACATGCCACAGGAAAAGATGTTGCCGGAATGATCATCGAATTTATTGAAAAAAATGCCAAACCTCATAATACTCGCACTAAAGGCAAAGGCTAAGTGATGAAAAACTCAGACCTGGTCATCAATGGCATCAACATTAAACCAGGTACACGTACCACAATTGATTTACCCGCAGCCCGCCTATACACCCATGCGCCAATGTCGATACCGGTACATGTGATTAGTGGCAAAAAAAGCGGGCCTCGACTGTTTCTCAGCGCCGCTATTCATGGCGATGAAATTAATGGTGTTGAAATTATTCGAAGGCTTCTGAAACTTCCTGCGCTGAAGCGAATCAATGGAACTATTATCGCTGTGCCCATGGTTAATGTTCACGGCCTGATTAATCACTCACGCTATCTTCCAGACAGGCGTGATTTAAACCGTTCTTTCCCCGGTTCCGAGAAAGGCCCACTTGCATCGAGACTGGCGCATCTGTTTATGACAGAAATAGTCGAGAAAAGCACCCACGGTATCGATATACATACCGGTGCTATTCATCGTACCAATCTGCCACAGATTCGTGCAAACCTTGATGATGAAGAAACTGACAAACTGGCCAGAGCTTTCGATGTACCGGTGGTTATTTCATCGAATCTACGTGATGGCTCACTGAGGGAAGCTGCCGCTGAATTTGGTATACCGATGCTTCTCTATGAAGCAGGCGAAGCACTACGCTTTGATGAAGTGTCTATACGTGCCGGTGTGAAAGGCATCGTCAATGTTATGAGAATGCTTGAAATGCTACCTGTCAGCAAAAGCAAGAAATCATCTCGCAAAAATCTCGAACCCGTTGTTGCACGCTCCAGTTCCTGGGCACGAGCACCGGATAGTGGCATTCTGCGTGCCATGGTTCCACTGGGAGGACGAGTCAAAAAAGGCACCTTACTGGGCGTCGTCGCTGACCCATTTGGTGAAACAGAATCGAATGTTACTAGCCCATTCAGCGGTATTGTCATAGGTCGAACGAATTTGCCGCTGGTTAATGAAGGTGATGCCTTATATCACATCGCAAGATTTGAAGACATTCAGGAGGTAGAAGCAAAAGTCGATTATTTCCAGGATGAACATTCACCAGAACCTATACCTTACCCAACGCCTGAAAGCCCGATAATTTAGGTTCGTAATCTCAATTAATACAAGCTCAATTTGCACTGTGCTGAAATTAGTTCAGCACATGAGCTAACTCGTTCATATTGACAGATGATCCGCGTGTATAAAAACCAGCCAATGAGATCGCAACTTACTTTAAACCTTCTCCTCTGACATCCACCTTTGATAGACTCTCAATCTTGAATCCGGGCTTTTTTACTCGCCCTTAAAGTGGAATCCTTATTATTTGCTTTATGGTGGGTGACCTAATTATTTAATATTTCCTAGATAAACTACCCGTACATTCGTCCTGAAACTCAGGAAATATCGTGAACAGTGACAATCGACAAGCTAATTAATTCTGACTGCCACCGCCCTTTTTCATTTCAGTTCTCATATTCTGTAACCAGACTAGAACCTTTAGACAAGCTAATACATATTTAGCTTATCGATCACGCGATCTTTAATATCTTCAAAATCAGGCTCACTGATTCCGAGAAAATTAAAAATCCCCTGCTTAATCGTACTCCACTCGTTATCCACAATATCCTTACCCAGGGTGATATGGATTTTTGAAATATGCTCAGCCATTTTGAGTATCGCCAGCATGGTATCCGCCTCGGTGCCATGTTCGTGCCTATCAAAGGTCAGACGCTCAAAGTTATGGTGATCACGGATAGCAATTCGCATTGCTTCTGGCAATTTCCAGCTACGCGACACCATATAACCCAGCACTGCATGGTTAGTGGAGTACTGTTTATTCTCATAATCGGTGATACGCACATTGTCAGCATTATAGGCTCGCTGCATAACATCCTGATAATCGGCATGCTTGCTCATCAATATCGGAATGCCGCAATTGTGAAACAGGCCGAGTGTATAGGCATCATCGGTTGAGCCAAAGCCCAGCTCATGCACCAGTGTTGCAGCGCTATTGGCAACATCCTGAGCTGACTGCCAGAAATCGCTGAGATCCTGACCACTGAACTGCCCCGCCTGCGCCTGCAATAGCTGACACTGTACAATATTCTTAACTGCCTTAAGACCCAGCAGCATCGCGGCCTGACGGATCGAGGTAATCTGATTAGCCAGGCCGTAATAGGGAGAATTAATCGTCTGCAATAACCCCGAGGACAATGCGACATCCTCGCTAATAATTTCGGCGATTGCAGTGAGATCATCCCCGGCTGACTGTATTTTCGACAGCACATGGGGCTGGGGTGGAATATTATAATGTTTTAACAAACGATCAAGCTCAGCCGTATCAAGTTCCTTGATCTGGGCTGCTGAATCTACCGTAACCTGTGTCATATCACCTTCTTAATAATGAATATGAATACCCGACTATGAGTATAGTCAAGACGGGTCGAAGGATTATAAAGATTTGCTTAGAAAATGATTTTCGAGCCTGTGTGGCTCCACACTGTTATCGAAACGCTGTACCAGCTGTGTACGAAACTATTTGTTGAGCACTATGGCTAATTTATGGATTAACAAAAGTATAACTTGCCCGCTGCTCAGGAAATCGGATCTATTTATACTTCAGAGATGATTTCTGATTACAATCAGAATCAGCCATTTAAAATAATAAAAAGGCAGCTAATTGGCCACTGCTGTCCCACAGTTAGAGATAAATAACAAAGCCTGATTCCAAGTTATTACAATGTGAGTGCGAACAAACATCTGTAATAACAGGAGATCAGGCTTTGTCAAATCATAACACTGCTTTTCATCAGTTACTAAAGCCTTTATCGAGACATGAGTTTGATGGTTTAGCAAAAATCACATTTGAAAACAAAAACTACGTTCAACCAGGAGCTGGGATCAGTTTATCCTATGTCGATGTCGAGGTTATCCAGCCGGAAAAGCCTCCGGAATATTGAGTCGAACTTGCAAGCTCTATTCCTCATACACTTAGGCGCCAGACCAGCAACAAAGACAACACTTGCACAATTCAATGAAAAGCAGCCTTTTGAGTAATATCAATCCCTGTTTTATAAACTGCTGGAATAACTTAAATCACCATCAGGGACTCACAAATTTAGATTTAAAAAATAACCTTATATTCACTGGTTACT
>JBFHVQ010000007.1:0-59862 GCA_041589455.1 Gammaproteobacteria bacterium
ATGAAAATGGTGAAATTCTTATTTGTTACAGTATTACTAGGGCTTAGCTTAGTGCCTGTAGTTAATGCAGAAACTTTTCGTGCTCGTATTGTCAAAGTCCAGGGTGATGTATATGTCATCGACCAATCAGGCAAAAAACGTGCACCAGATAGAAAAAAGAATTTAGTACTATCAAATGAAACTATCGTTACTGAAAAAATGAGCAAGGCCGTTATTCAGCTTGATGATGGCGCGATGTCTGTGTTAGATGGAAGCAGTCAATTGCTAGTGGAAAGTGGTGGCTGGTTGTCTCAACTTAGTGGAAAAATATATTATATTTTTCGAAAAGTGATGGCGCGTGATCGTACTAGAAAAATAAAAACCCGTAATGCAACAATTGGTGTGAGAGGAACAGCTTTTATTGTCAATTTGAGTAAAGAAAATGAGCAGATTGCCCTTCAACAAGGTCGCTTACATATTAAGGCAAACCGGGATAGGTTTACAATTAAACGTAATCCGCTGTCGAAAGATGAGTTTTCTGCATTCAAGCAACAAGCCGATAATCAACAGGCGCAGATATGGCACGAGTTTCAGGACTATAAAAACAATATGAATAAGGAGTTTAACGAGTACAAACAATCGTTTGAATTAAGAGAAAACAAGATAATTGAAATAAATGATAATCAAGTTATAGAAAAGGGTTTAGATCAGGAATGGCAAAAACAGTTTGAGTCATTCGAAAAATTTACAGGGAAATATCTTAAGGCTTATTAATTATTTTGTTTTAGTGTATATAAATGTAAGCTTATAAATATTAGTTTAGTTTTTAGTCTCGATAATAACTGGCAGTTATCTTTGCTTTTCGACAAAAGTGAGACATAAAGAAAAGCACCCGCTATATGTGTAAATAGAGGCATTCAAAGTCATGTGGTTTTATAGAGTCAAGCCGTAGAGTTTACGCTATCAGACACAAAAAAAGAAGACCACAAAGTCACCTTATCGTTACATTCTGATGGTCACTTCTCGTTTTTTGCATCTAACCACTCCAGCCAATCCAATTAAGCCAGATACGAACAACCATGCAGAGACAGGAACAGGGACGGCTTGTACAGTATAAGCTTGCTCAGCATAATAACTCATAAACGGATCTCCGGAACCATCATCATAGTAATGTTTTTGTGAATATAAAGCACCTCTTGTATCATCTGTATTTAAATAAGGTAATAATGTTGCTGTGGATCCATCTGATATATACTGCAAATAAATCAAATTAAATGAAGCATATAATCCACAGTCTATGGCCAGACATAATTGTGGCAATCCATCTGTTTTCAAATTTCCTGACGTAACAACGCCATTATCCCAATCAAGGTATTCCGATATAAATCCAGAGCCATTTATCAAATCTGATGCTGTTAATTTAATATTAATTTTAAGTGGTTCCCCACTATAAGACATATCTGTAGGTATCGGAGTTACATTATCAAGATAAAGAGTGAAATCATGTAATGAATTTTCGAGACTGTATTGATCAGAAGCTTGTAACCAGACTGCCCCGTTGTAACTCGTTACCACATCGTGTTGTATTTGGTATGAGTTTATTAATTCGTATCTTATTAATTTTCCAGACACATTGTTGGTAATGTCATAATACTCGAATATACTAGTGTTATTATAATCCATGACACTTGATGTACTTGCAGCACAAGTAGCATTACTCATACACGCCTGAATATCTGAGGGTAGCTCGAAGGGTGAAATCACTACTGCGAAAGTAACGGCTGGAGTAGATATTAAAATTAGTAATAATGTTGCTAACAGTTTCTCTCGAATTAAATCCATTACTTATCTCCCTTTTAGTTGGTCATTTTCTTTCTACATAATTCATTTAATATTGTTTCAATAGTGCAATACGCAAAAGTTATACCAGAAATGTAACCCCTTGTTTATGCAGGATTTAATAAATAATGGATTTGTTAATATATACATACTGTCAATAGAGCCGACATCTAATTTCTATATAAAATTCCTCAAAGAATCGAATAGGTCGTAAATGAAAAAACATAAATGTCAGGCCCTAGCTTTTATGTGTTTTTACCCAAAAGTAACCTAAAAGAGCTTTATCTATATTCTTGTCGTGATATCACCAAAACACTATGAAGCATTCATAGATAAAGATAACAAGGCACAAACTATTTCTTGAAAACCTTGTAAAGATATCCTCTATTTTGAAATAGCGTTTAGATGCAATGATGTATCTGAAGTAAAAATTATAAAGTGGATATAATCTGGAAGTTTAGCTATGAGCACACCCTGAATCTTAAGCTTACCTGGTACTATATATATCAGCCTTCATATTTTATGCAGATTACGCTAATTTGTGGCCTATATGCTTCTCATTATAAATCCCGAACTTAAAGATACGGTATTTCAATTTAACACTGCCAGACATAAACTGTTTATATATACAACTACTAATACGACCTGAAACTTATTGCAGAATATTATCCAGGCGATTCAGATCATTGATCATCTTCCAGTGACCACCTCCCTGCTCTACTCTTGCCGCCCATTCATCCACACGCTTTTGGTACTCTCTGGGATCAACATTATCACTCTGTAGCTTAGTGACATTAATAGCTACCAGCTTAATGCCGTTAAAGCTGATTGGGAAATCACGAACTTGCCCTTTCTTTACTTCCTCCATAAGATCGGAAAATAGTAAGATGGTTTTATCACCGGCAGCGGTTTCGTTCAGGTACTCTATAGCCTGTAATACACCACCAGTGATATCAGTAAACTTACTGGGCTTAATCGTTTTCCCAAACTCATCAAGTGTTTCAATGAGTGCACGCTTCTGAGAATTTGCCATCGACGGTCTTAGATCAAAAGTAACTCTGGCAACGATATCCGTCTCACTAAAACTTTCACTATCAATGCGTGCCAACGCCAGGGATTCTCCAGGTTGAAGTACGCCCAAAAGATAGCGCACCACACTTCCCACCTTATCGAACTGCTGACTATAGGTGCCCGAAGTATCTACCAGTACATACACAGCCTTACTGGTATTACGCTCTGAGCATGCAGAAAGCCCTAACAGGCCCATTAGGAACACCCCGACCAATGCAATCAGCAATGGCTTAAAAAAGTTATTGATCATGTATCTTTTACCTGTTCTGCCTCAGCACCTTGCACTAGCTCTGAACGAACAGGCTCTGCTCGCTCTTCTGCCACAGTAGTAGTCGCAGGCTTAATTATCTGCTCAATACGTAACGGTATAAAGATCACCAGATCATATGCGCTGACCAGAGTACGACCTATACCATATATCAAGTTAGCAATAAAACGAATCAGGACCACCACGACATGTAAAACCCAGGATAAAAACAGGCCACCCACTGTTCTGAAAGAGTGAATAAATGATTCAAGGGGTATTGCCACAAAGGTCAGCACGAAGGGCAAGGTAAAACCCATAATCATTTGACCCACCGCTGGAATCCAACGTAAAGGCGGCTCTGCCACTTCAGCGCCAAGTAACATCTGTGACAGGGCTTCCCTGTCAGCCGCTAGCATATCCCTCATATAGGCCAGAGAGGCCTCAATACTGGCAAAGATAAATAAAATACAGAGAATAACCCAGAAAATAATTTTACGTTTGTGATCTTCCAGTAAATGTACAATAGGAAACAGCCGTGTTACTCCCACTGAGTCCATTAGAAATAGCCCCAGTATCACCTCAATACTAATCACAAATAAAGCCGCTACATCCGATGCCCTGATAGCACTATTGCCAAGGTAACTTGCAGCACCCACCATTTCCTGCATTGGTAAGGCAACCAGTTGAAAGTTTACATACATCCCTACCACAGCCAGACACAACGCGAGACCGGAAATGAAGAATTGTGTCATCGATGAAGAGGATAGCATTCGCTCAGCATGATCACTCTGGTTACGAATTTCTTCATAGCTCTGCATCTGTCCATCGATAATCATCGAACGCTGCTCCAGCCCGGTAATTTTCTTTTCGACTGAATTCAAAGTATTACCTAGTGAACGCCAGTAAGGCATCATTTTCTTCAACAAGCCATGTCGCTCTCGATTTGCCTTACGGTATTCCTGCATATTTTTATCAAGAGATTTTTTCAGGGTGCCGTGAATATCTGTGAGTATTTTTGATACAACCGGCGAACCGTTATCATGAATTTCAGCCACTGTTTCAACAGCTTTCAGCCATTCGGGGGGCTTAGGTGGCACTTCTCCTGACTGGACATAATCTTCATCGATACGTGTGATCTGTTCTTTCAGGTCTCGCTGCAATGAAGGATAGCCACTGAGATCACGGTTGACCAATGTTTCAACTCGCTGGAATTCACGCTCAACAAAACGTTCTGCATGCTCCTGGCCTTGAGCCATCAGCACCTCACGGTTGCGTGCCCGTAACTGCCTCTCTGCATACATGATCGACTGTGACATCATACGCAGTGCATTACGAATACTCCGCGCCAGGGTCATAATTATCTGATGAGCTTGCTGCCTCGCCACATACATAATCAGCATCAGCAAGCTAATAGAGATCAGCAAAGAGACACCTGGCTGCCCTTCAACCAGATTGCTCCAGAAATCAAATGTCATACCGCGACTCCGTTATGTTATTTAGTATCCCTGCAGAAAGACTTTCAGGGGGTAGCGATCTGTTGCACATATCAATGAGAATACACCAATAAACCGATATTTACCCAATCTTAACAAATTTTATAAATATGTACTCTAAGCACATGATAGTTCTATAAAACTTTAAATCAATATATGGCATATTCTAGCCAAGTGGTCTACTATTGGGTAGAAAACAGTAAGAATGAACCCAAGGAATGAGAACCGGCTCACTAAAATTAGCTGGCACTGGCCATAACAACCCGTCAAAGTGAATTAAGATGACTGCGGCAGATCCCATTATCAATACCGAAAAAGAAGCACATATCGACTTCAAGCTCCCTGAGTATTACCTTAACCGGCAACTTAGTCTGCTTGAATTCAACTGGCGTGTACTACAACAGGCTCGAGACACGACCATTCCTCTGCTGGAGCGTCTGCGGTTTCTGTGTATTTTCAGCACCAATATGGATGAGTTTTTCGAAATTCGTGTGTCAGGTCTGCAGCAAAAGCTGGAATTAGGCGCACTGCATAACGAACCGGATAACAAGACGCCTCGCCAGGCACTCAAGGAAATCAGCGAGCGAGCGCATGAGCTGGTTACAGAACAGTATGAACTACTTAATCATCTACTGGATAAGAGCCTGGCGGACGAGAATATTCATTTTGTCCGCCGTACTGAGTGGAGCGAGCAAACTGACAACTGGCTTAAGCATTATTTTGAGAATGAACTGCTACCTATTATTAGCCCACTTGCACTAGACCCTGCCCACCCTTTTCCAAAAATATTAAATAAAAGCCTTCACTTTATTGTTTCTCTCAAGGGTAAAGATGCCTTTGGTAGAAACAGTGGCCTGGCCATTGTACAAATTCCCAGAGCCTTGCCACGTATTATTCAGCTGCCAGAAGATGAGTGTGACTGCGGCCCGAATGATTTTGTCTTCCTGTCTTCTGTTATTCATGCTTATGTGGATTCACTGTTTCCTGGCATGAGCATTAAAGGTTGTTACCAATTCCGAGTGACTCGAAATAGCGACCTGTATGTTGATGAGGAAGAAATTGATGACTTGCTGCGAGCCGTTGAGGGTGAACTTGGATCACGACGCTACGGTGATGCGGTTCGCCTTGAGGCGGCCCATGACTGCCCTGAAAATATCAGCCAGTATTTACTGGATAAGTTTGAGTTATCCGAACAGGATCTTTACCAGGTCGATGGACCGGTTAATGTCAATCGACTAAATGCAGTCTATGACCTGATTAATCGTCCCGAGCTTAAGTACAGACCTTTTGTACCATCTATCCCGTCAAAGCTGACTTTGAAGTCAAATATTTTTGAAACCATCCAGAACGAGGATGTGTTATTACACCACCCTTATGAATCCTTTGCACCGGTTGTAGACTTTGTACGCCAGGCATCGATGGACCCTAATGTACTTGCTATAAAGCAGACACTCTATCGAACTGGCCCAGAATCAGCGATCGCCAATGCACTGGTCAAGGCAGCACGACTGGGCAAAGAAGTAACTGTCGTTATTGAGCTACGTGCACGCTTTGATGAAGAAGCCAATATTTCCCTTGCCGCTAAATTACAGGATGCCGGTGCGCACGTTGTATATGGTGTAGTAGGTTATAAAACTCATGCAAAAATGCTACTGGTAATTCGCCGCGAAGCACAACACCTGAGACAGTATGCGCATCTGGGAACGGGCAACTATCACTCACGCACAGCAAGACTTTATACCGATTATGGACTTTTCACATCGAATAAAAAAATATGTGAAGATGCCAACCGGGTATTCCACCAATTAACCAGCATGGGACAAACTAAAAACCTGAATAAACTATTACAATCGCCTTTTACACTACAGGAATCACTAGCAGCAAAAATTGAACGTGAAAGACAACATGCTGTACAGGGCAAACAAGGCCGCATAATTGCTAAACTTAATTCTCTGGTAGATGCGGAAATGATTAGCGCACTATATCAGGCCTCTTCCGCAGGTGTGAAAATTGATCTGATTATTCGCGGCATGTGCAGCTTACGTCCCGGCCTGCCTGAGATTTCTGAAAACATACAGGTGAGATCAATTATTGGCCGTTTTCTTGAGCATGATCGTGTAATTTATTTCCTGAACGATGAAAACCCAGAGGTCTTTATTTCCAGCGCTGACTGGATGGAACGCAACCTGTACCACCGTGTAGAAATTGCTACGCCTGTTGAAAGCAAATCACTACAGGATAGAATTATCAGTGAACTGGAATATTATCTAATTGATAATATACAGGCATGGATTATGAATTCTGATGGCAGTTATACCCAGGCATCACCTGAAGATGGTAAAGACCCATTTATGTCACAGGAAAAGTTTCTTGCTGACCTTGCTGAAAGCAGTTGAGGAAAAGCCGCCATTATTAAAATGGCAGCATTTCCTATTCAAGTCTAATTTGTCTCAAGTTGCAAATTAATACCTACATTTAATAACAATGTATTTTCCTGATCCAGATCATTGATGGTTAAAGGGTGCTCAGTTAACCACTGATCCGGTATTGTCAATTTCAAACTATCACCATGCACAGAGAGCCCTATAGCAGGCAAACTACTAGCAACACGGCTACGATGAAAAATAACAGACAATCGCAAAACAATCGTTAAATAAAGTAGCATCCTGCGTAAATCCAGATGGACATCCTCAAAGTGTTCAGCTGATATTTTACCCAGATGACCACCCACTACGATAGATAAGCGCCGCTGCTCCTGCCTCGAAAAGCCAGCCAGGTCTGCATTTTGTATAATGTAGGCGCTGTGTTTCTGATACGCCGAGTGTGAAATATCTCGACCAATTTCATGCACTTCGCAGGCCCAACGCAAAATATTACTCGCATGCTGCCAATCCTCAAACCAGGCATCTCTAAGTTGTTGAAAAAAATCGAATGCCGTTTGCTCAATACGCTGAGCATGCTGATGATTAATATGAAATCGATTTGCTAATGAAGTAATACTCTTATTTCTAATATCATTATTCTGACGGCGGCCCATCATGTCATACAACAAACCTTCTCTCAACGCACCTTGAGAAACCGCCATATGCTCAATATCAAGCGCTTCAAATACACCATTTAAAACAATTAGTCCACCAAGAAAAACTGGCTTACGTCGTTCACTCAGCCCAGGTAAATCAAGCTCTGAAATGCTTTTATATTGACGACATGTTTTAAGTACCTGCTGCAGAGCCTCACGACTAATACCTTCTCTTTTATCTAGCTGCATTCCTCGAATCACATTTTCAATCGACTTGATTGATCCGGAAGAACCGATAGCAACCTGCCAGCCAGTTTCGCGGTAGTTATAATGAATTTCCTTCATCAACTGCAACACATAAATTCTTGCCGCCGTAACCGCATCTTTCTTTATTTTACCATTAGCAAAGAACTTTTTTGTCATCATGACACAACCCATTTCAAGGCTTTTCATGAGTTTGGGTACAAAGCCTTCACCTATAATCAGCTCAGTGCTTCCTCCACCAATATCAACAATGAGTTTATTTTTTTCATCCTGTTCCAGGGTATGAGCCACACCCTGATAGATTAAACGCGCTTCTTCAACACCACTAATGATTTCAATTGGGAAACCTAATGCTTCCTCCGCCTTTATAATAAACGCCTCAGCATTACGACTTCGACGTAGCGTATTGGTACCTACTGTAGAGACATTACCGGATTCAAGAGAACGCAATCTCTGACCAAACCTGCTCAGGCAATCCAGGGCTCTTTGTTCAACCTCAGGGTCAAGATCCCCTACATCATTTAAACCTTCAGCCAGACGAACCATTTCCCGAATACGATCAAGCATCACCAGCTGCCCTTTTTCTTCACGAGCAACCACCATATGAAAACTATTAGAACCCAGGTCTATAGCCGCTATGGTGTTATGGATTTCTGTGTTAATTATAGCCCCCTCACATCATTAATAATATTTATAAGCTTCTGCAGTGACTTATAGCCTATGCTGCTCAGCACTTATGGCCCGCTTATTGCGTAAATATTACACATATCAGACAAGTTATCCATCGAAAACTACCGGACATCTAACATATAAAAAAACCAAAAATCCATGAATGTTCTGGGAAATATTCCGGGTTAATCTGGTCTATAGTTTCTATAAGGTATTGATGTTGCATTAAACATCATTCTTGACATAGTGTAACGAGGGCTATGGTTATGAGTATTTTTGAGCATTACACACAACGTTATGAGAATGCTAAGGAAGAAGAGTTAAGCTTGCAACAATATCTGGAGCTGTGCAAGAACGATCCTCTAACTTATGCAAGCCCTGCTGAGCGCATGCTCAAAGCAATAGGCGAACCTGAGCTCGTCGACACGCACAATGACCCAAAATTAAGCCGTTTATTCCAGAATAAAGTCATTAAAATTTACCCTGCATTCCGAGAATTTTACGGAATGGAAGAAGTAATTGAACAGATCGTATCCTACTTCCGCCATGCAGCCCAGGGGCTTGAAGAAAAGAAACAGGTACTCTATTTACTCGGCCCTGTTGGCGGCGGAAAATCATCGCTAGCAGAGCGATTAAAATCACTAATGGAAAAAGTACCATTTTATTCAATCAAGGGATCTCCTGTTTTTGAAAGCCCTCTATCACTATTCAATGAAGACGAAGACGGTGATATTCTAAACAACGAATATAACATACCTCGTCGATATCTAGGCAGCATTATGTCACCCTGGGCCACTAAACGCCTTGACGAATTCAATGGTGACATTAGTAAATTTACCGTCATCAAGCTACATCCATCGATCCTTCGACAGATTGCCATTACTAAAACCGAACCAGGCGATGAAAACAACCAGGATATTTCGTCTCTTGTTGGCAAGGTTGATATTAGAATGCTTGAACAGTACTCACAGGATGATCCAGATGCTTATAGTTATTCTGGTGGTTTATGTCGTGCCAATCAGGGACTAATGGAATTTGTTGAAATGTTCAAGGCACCAATCAAAGTTCTACACCCCCTGCTAACTGCTACCCAAGAAGGAAATTACAAAGGAACAGAAGGCTTTCCTGCAATTCCATTTGACGGCATTATCCTGGCACATTCCAATGAAGCTGAATGGCAGTCATTTAAAAACAATAAAAATAATGAAGCCTTTCTTGATAGAATCAATATAGTCAAGGTGCCTTATTGCTTACGAGTATCAGAAGAGCTCAAGATTTACGACAAACTGCTTGAGCATAGTTCATTAAAAAAAGCCCCCTGTGCACCAGGCACTTTAGAAATGATGTCACAATTTGCTGTGTTATCGAGATTAAAAGAACCCGAAAACTCCAACTTGTTTTCGAAAATGCGTGTTTATGATGGTGAAAACCTCAAAGACACTGACCCTCATGCAAAATCGTACCAGGAGTATCGAGATTATGCTGGCGTAGATGAAGGCATGACTGGCCTGTCAACTCGATTTGCATTTAAAATTATCTCAAAAGTATTTAATTTTGATAACACCGAAATAGCTGCCAACCCGGTTCATTTACTGTACGTACTGGAACAGCAAATTGCGCGTGAGCAATTCCCTGCTGAGACTGAGGAAAAATATCTTTCATACCTGAAGGGATATCTTACACAGAAATACATTGAATTCATTGGCAAAGAAATCCAGACCGCCTACTTACAATCTTATTCTGAATATGGCCAGAACATATTTGATCGCTATGTTACCTATGCAGACTACTGGATACAGGACACAGATTTCAGAGACCCTGAAACAGGCGAAATGTTTGATCGCAGTGCACTTAACGATGAACTTGAAAAAATTGAGAAACCTGCTGGCATAAGCAACCCAAAAGATTTTAGAAATGAAATTGTTAACTTTGTATTACGTGCCAGGGCAAACAATGAAGGCGAGAACCCAAAATGGACAAGCTATGAAAAACTACGAACTGTGATCGAGAAAAAAATGTTTTCGAATACGGAGGATTTATTGCCCGTTATTTCGTTTAATGCAAAAGCCTCTCCTGATGACCAGAGAAAACACGAAGATTTTGTATCACGAATGGTAGAGAAAGGCTATACAGAAAAACAGGTCAGACTACTAAGTGAATGGTACTTACGCGTTCGTAAATCTTCCTGATATGGTTACAATTCATGCCGCAAATAATAGACAGACGACTTAATGGGAAAAACAAAAGTGCTGTAAACCGGCAGAAATTCCTACGAAGATTTCGAAAACAGATAAAAAAATCAGTCGAAAACGCCATAGCTCAAAGAAGTGTCACCGACCTTGACAAGGGCGAGAAGGTTTCGATTCCTAGAGAAGATACAAACGAGCCTTTCTTTCATCATGGCAGCGGTGGTCACAGAGAAATTGTAAACCCTGGCAACAGAGAATTTCAAACCGGTGATAAAATCCCACGACCTGAAGGTGGAGGACAAGGACAGGGAACAGAAGCCAGTGATTCAGGCGAAGGCATAGATGACTTTGTTTTTGAATTATCACGAGAAGAGTTTTTGCAATTCTTTTTTGAGGACCTGGAGCTTCCTAATCTCGTCAAAACAAAGCTTTCGACTATTATTGAAAGCCAGAAAGTCAGAGCAGGCCACACATCTGAAGGCATACCCTCCAACATTAACGTCATCCGATCACTCACTGGCGCTCTGGGCCGACGCATCGCACTACGCGCCCCTTACAAAAAAGAATTAAATGAAAAAAAACAGGCGCTTGAAGATTTACTTAAACGACATAATGATACTGATCAAATTATTATTGATCTACGTTCACGCATCAACTATTTAGAGAATAAAATTAAAAAGATCCCGTTTATAGATACCTTTGATCTGCGTTATGACAATCGAGTTGACCAGCCAAAACCAACCACACAAGCGGTTATGTTTTGCATAATGGATGTATCAGGCTCTATGGGGCAACATGAAAAAGACATTGCCAAACGTTTTTTTATGCTGCTCTATCTGTTCCTGACAAGAACCTACGAAAAAATAAAGGTCATATTTATATCTCACCACACACTAGCAAATGAAGTTGATGAAGAAACTTTTTTCTACTCGAGAGAAACTGGTGGCACCGTCGTCTCAAGCGCCTTAAAACTGGTTAAGGACATTATTAAGGAGCGATTTCCTAGCAATGAGTGGAATATATATGCTGCCCAGGCCTCTGATGGTGACAACTGGCACAACGACTCAACAATATGTGGAAAGCTGTTGAGCGAAGACATCATGCCCTATGTTCAATATTATTCTTATATAGAAATCACCGCTGACAGACATCAGAACCTCTGGAAGGAATATAGCAATATAAAAAAACACTGGGACAATTTTGCAATGAAACGTATCGAAAGTGTCGCCGATATATACCCTGTATTTAGAAAGCTATTCAAGAAGCGCTCTACATGACACGCCGACCAATATCAGACACCTCAGACTGGAGCTTCGAACTAATAGAGAAGTATCATACTGAAATTGAACGTATTGCAAAAAATTTTGGACTAAGCACATACCCCGTACAGCTTGAAATTATAACGGCAGAGCAGATGATGGACGCTTACTCATCAGTTGGCATGCCCGTTGGATATAATCACTGGAGCTTTGGTAAAGAATTTGTTAACACCGAGACAAACTATAAGCGCGGCCATATGGGACTCGCCTATGAAATAGTCATTAACTCAAATCCTTGCATTGCATATTTAATGGAAGAAAATTCAATGCCAATGCAGGCACTAGTAATTGCCCATGCTGCTTATGGACACAATTCGTTTTTTAAAAACAATTACCTTTTCACAACATGGACCAGCGCTGATTCAATAATCGATTATCTACTTTTTGCTAAAAACTATATCGCAAAATGTGAACAACGACATGGCGAACAGGCAGTCGAAAAAATACTGGACTCCTGTCACGCTTTAAAAAACTTTGGTGTCGATCGCTATAAACGCCCACCTAAACTATCGCTACAGGAAGAAAAAGCCAGACAGGAAGAACGTGAAAGCTATATACAATCACAAATCAATGAAATCTGGCGTACTATCCCCGTTAAGCAAAATGATAAAACTGAAAAAGACAATGCCCGTTACCCTGAAGAGCCGCAGGAAAACCTGCTTTATTTTATTGAAAAAAATGCCCCTCACCTTGAACCTTGGCAGAGAGAGATTGTGCGTATTGTAAGGAAAATTGCACAATACTTTTACCCTCAACGCCAAACTCAGGTAATGAATGAAGGCTGGGCAACGTTCTGGCACTACACTATTCTTAACCAGCTCTACGATGAAGGACTGTGTACCGATGGCTTTATAATTGAATTCCTACAATCTCATACAAATGTGGTTTATCAACCGCCGTTCGATAGCCCTTATTATTCTGGTATCAACCCCTATGCACTGGGTTTTAATATGATGACTGATATCAGACGGATCTGTGAGAAACCTGAGCCAGAAGATCGCCAATGGTTCCCTGAAATTGCTGGTAGCAACTGGCTGGAGACTATGGATTTTGCTATGCGCAATTTCAAGGATGAAAGCTTTATCAGCCAGTATCTGTCACCAAAACTTATACGCGATTTTAAGTTTTTCTCAATTACAGATGATGACATGGAAAGGAACATTGAAGTATCTGCCATTCATGATGATACGGGTTATCTTAAAGTTCGTAGCACGTTATCTGAGCAATACAACCTGGGTAGTATAGAACCCAATATACAGGTTTACGATGTCAATCTTAGAGGTGACCGTAGTCTCACATTAAGACACTACCTACATCAACGTCGTCCGCTTCATGAGTCCGCCAATGAAGTTCTAAAACATGTTGCTCGTCTGTGGGGCTTCGATGTTAAACTCGAAGCTATTAACAATAAAGGAAATATAATCAACACTATTGAGTGCAAGACACCAGCTGATTAAACTTTAGCTTTTATCCATTTCTAAAAAATTATCTTTTTCTAGTTAATCCTCTATGTATTAAATAGATAGCATTATGACTTATGACGAATTTAACGAATTTTGTGACTCATTACCTGCTACATCATATACCAATCAGTGGGGAGGCTCTCACGTATGGAAGGTGGGTGGTAAAGTATTTGCCATTGGTGGCTGGGAGAAAACTGACAAACCCGCATATACATTTAAGACCTCAGAACTCAACTTCCATATATTAAGTGACGAGCCAGGTTTCCGACCCGCACCTTATCTTGCTTCTCGTGGTATGACTTGGATTCAACAGTATGATTTAGACGATTCAGAAGATGCTTACCTTATACAGTATCTCACTGAATCACACCATATTGTTGCTTCAGGCTTAACGAAGAAAAAGCAGAAAGAGCTTGGGCTTAACCAAAACTGACCATTTCAATTAAATTTCATCTACTGGTTTATTCAGAACTATTATAGTAAGCCTTGGTACCACACAGTTCTATCGCTTGCTCGATACGCTGTATTGCAATAGCATAGGCAGCATTCCTGAAGCTGGTATTTTCTGACTGATGCTGATATCGCCACATGGCTTCAAAAGCTGTTTTCAGTTTTTCTTCCAGTCGCTGCTCAACAACCTCAAGCGACCATGGATAGCCCTCCCTGTTTTGCACCCATTCGAAATAACTAACAATTACACCACCAGCATTGGCCAGCACATCAGGTATGATAACCGTACCTTGACTATGTAACACTTTATCCGCTTCGTGAGAAATTGGTCCGTTAGCAACCTCTACAATCCATTTCGCCTTAACATCATTTACATTCTTGCTGGTAATCGCATTTTCCAATGCTGCGGGGATCAGCAAATCCACCTCCAGTGCCAGTAATTCTTCATGACTGATACTTTTATACTTCCCCATTGCTTCAACTGTCTCTTCGCAATATTCAGCCGACATACCTTTATTCTTTTCCTTGCATACTTTGACTTCTTCAACGTCCAGTCCCTGTTTCGAATAAATCGCCCCTCTGGAATCACTGATGGCAACGATTTTATAACCGGCTTTATATAGACGACTAGCGATATGATAACCGGCATTACCAAAGCCCTGAATTGCAACGGCTATATCTTCTGCAGCCTTGCCTTCTTTATTACGCAGAAACTCGGTCACCATAAAGGCACCATTACCCGTTGCCTGTTCACGGCCCAGGCTGCCTCCCATGTTCACTGGTTTACCGGTTATTACTGCCGGCTGCTTCTGTCGCTTAATAACTTCAAATTCATCACGCATCCAGCCCATAATTCTTGCATTGGTGTATACATCCGGTGCAGGAATATCTTTATCTGGACCGACAAAATCTGCCATGGCACGCATATACGCCCGTGACAGCTTTTCCAGCTCCATTCGAGAGAGACGTTTCGGGTCTACGGCAACCCCTCCTTTGGCGCCACCATAAGGCAATTCAACCAGTGCACACTTAATTGTCATCCATAAGGCCAGTGCCTGTACCTCATCCTGGTTTACATTGGGATGAAAGCGAATCCCCCCTTTACAGGGGCCAAGCAAGGAACTGTAATGACATCGATACGCTTCGAAATATTCGGTTGAACCATCATCCATAAGTACCGAAATAGAAGAACAAAGCGTCGCACTGGGGCGAGATAGACTTGCGATAACAGGCTGCGGGATTTCAGCCAGCTCACCAAGATATTTCAGACGGGATAGCGCATTTTTATAAACAGTCATTTTGAATACCCTGTGAATTTTTATACAGCTTATTCTAGTGTCTGAGGTGCCAATTAAAAATGATTTTCTGCTTTTATATTTTTTGAATTAAAGCCTTACTTCCCTGTACAGGCTTTTAATTTACCAACGATCAGGCTGCTTGCGTGCGCTTATTACCATGGCTGGATTTGCGATGCTGAAAATCCCCACGACGTTTAAAACGCACATTGGCATTACCGCGACGTTTCTGCCCTTTAGACTTACTAGCATCAAATTTGGGTCGTGGCTGCTGTGGCTCCAGTCCGCTAATTTCACTGAGCTCATACCGTGTATCCAGAAACTTCTGTATTCGATGCAGCAGCCCCCAGTCCTGTGGACCAATCAATGAATAAGCTGTTCCTGTAGATCCACCGCGCCCTGTACGACCGATTCGGTGAACATAATCTTCAGCCTGCATAGGTAAGTCAAAATTCACCACATGAGAAAGCGTCTTGATATCAATACCTCGTGCCGCCACATCCGTTGCTACAAGCACCTTTAAACGCTTACGCTGCATCTGTTCTATAACACGACGTCGCATTCCCTGACGCATATCACCATGCAGTGCTGCACAGGCATGACCGTCATCTTTTAAACGTTCTGCCAGACTTTCTGCGCCCTTCTTGGTCGAAGTGAAGATAATCGCCTGATTAACTTCATCGTCTGATAGTACGTGATTCAGCAACTTACGCTTGTGACGAAAATCATCCGCCTGCAACATGTGCTGGGTAATCGAATCATGCTTAATCTTGACACCTGCAACTTGTAACTTAACAGGCTCTTTTAATAATTCACGTGCCACCTTCTCAATCTGACCTTCCAGTGTCGCTGAGAATAATAACGTCTGTCGAGTCGAAGGCGTTTGTTTAGCAATGCGTGTCACTTCATCAACAAAGCCCATATCCAACATGCGATCCGCTTCATCGAGTATCAAAATTTCTACACGAGAAAAATCAACGCGACCGGCATTCATATGGTCGATCAAACGACCAGGTGTTGCCACAAGAAAATCAATGGGTTGGCGTAATACACGAATCTGCGGGGGATAAGGCACACCACCTACGATTGTGGTCGAGCGCATACGCAGATATTTGGTAAATTTATAAATATTATCCGACACCTGAGTCGCAAGCTCGCGTGTTGGTGTTAACACTAAAACTCTTGGACCCGCACCCTGCTTCTCTTCGCTCTGGCTCAGGTTCTGTAACGCCGGCAATACAAATGCCGCTGTCTTACCTGTACCGGTTGGCGCAGATGCCATGACATCACTGCCATTAAGTATTGCTGGAATCGCTTGCTGCTGAATTTCGGATGGCTCTGTGAAACCCTGTTCACTGAGTGATTTTAATAATTCTGGGTGAAGACCCAATAGATCAAATGACAAACTAGAAACCTCTAATTGCTATGTATTTGGCAGATTCGCTACCTGCTAAGCGGCCACCGCTACTGCAGGATAAACGCTGCCAACCTTCCACATATGCAGGGTTAGTAGCGCATCACATAATGTTTAGCCTAATTGACTAAAGCGACGCGCACTATACGGAAAAACACATGAAAAAGATATAGCATATTAGAATATTTTTATAAATTAACTACATAACAAATTGATATATATGGTTTTTTTCACCTGGTCAGGGACATCCTTTAACTTCTGAAAGTGAAATACGTTCCATTAAGTAACACAAACAGTCCTGCCTGATAATACGCGTATCCATGGTAAGCATGGCTGGCATCATAGAGCGTTTTAGTACAATATTGTCATCATGATACTCAAAAAAGTCACGCCCAACTTCACGCTCATCGTCGTCAAACGCCTGTAGATAAGCGCTGCTACCTGGCTCCGTCGTTGCTAGTAAGGTATTTTCTGGCAACTCTCGAAAGTTATAATCTTCTACTTCTGGCAACAGATTAATTGTTGCATCCTCATCAAAACCAAACGAATAGCCATCCGGAATATTAACCCTGGCGACCGTATGATAAAGACTCAGATGCTCAGGTAACGCGGCACACAAATCAGGGCCGTTAAGCACCGATTCAATATATTGGCAAGCATGCTCAACCCCACCTGCCTCCCCTGATAACCCACACTCCAGCGTTACTGATGGACAAAATTCCGCAAATGCCGCCGACTGCACACCTTTAGGAGTAGTGAAATACACCAGAGTATGACTAAACAGGCCAGCAAGGGAAACATAATCTGCCTGCAGTTTATTGATACAGGCATAGTGCGGATTTTTACCGGTGTTATTATGGATATCAATACTGGCAATGGGTTTTCTGTCTCGCATAATTTCTGTCACTCGCAGCATCATATGAGCTTCTGCCAGATAATGCTGATGTGTACCCGGCCAGATTCGATTGTAATCTGCCTGCTCGTCAAGGCGTCGTAGCCCCTGTTCTGCCGCTTTGATATTGCCAATAAATATACTCACCGAGCGAGGAAGTTTTTTAAACTGGTATTGTTTTAAAAGTTTTTGCACCGCATAAAACCCGGTAGTTTCATTACCGTGTAACAGAGTGCATAAGAATATCGGCTCTGGCGCATCACCCTGCAAGTGAATCAGGCTAGGCTTAGGCAATATCTGGTGAAGCGTTTCTACAGTCGCTTCAAGAAAGCCTTCAGGTAACGCGTTATAAATATCAAGAAGATCAGACATAACTGACAAAATCCCAGCAATGAACGGGCTCACCGCTCTGTTGATTATGATAGTAGGTTTCCACAAGGCGCTGCATGTTAACGCCATGTTTTTGAATAAATTTTCGCTGCCACTGGCTTCCTGTCTGTTGAGACTCCACCCGTGAGCGAATAACACCTAAATAGAACTCGATATCTCTGCTTTGCAACTTCAGGCTTTGCAGACCTTCCTCTGCTTCATTTAATAAGCGTTGTAGAATCAACTGCCGCAATTCCACGTGCTCTGCACCTGGCCATTTCATCTTATTCGACAGCCCATGCTGTGCCGAAGTATAAAAATTATCTCTAACCTGAGAAAACTCAATCAGCTCCGGCAGGTAATCAGACTGGTTAGCATAATAATGAACCAGACCAAAATAGAAGGCCATATTGGCAATATTATCTACCACGCTGGGCCCGCTCGGAACGACTCTATGTTCGATGCGCAAGTGAGGTGTAGCGTCTTCATCAAAACCGATTAATGGCCGATTCCAGCGCCAGATGGTTCCATTATGTAAACTTAAATGACGCATCTGGCTCACTTCACCTGAAAAGCCCATGGGTAATAAAACCGGAAAATGCTGCAGGTTCTCTTCAAAGCATTCCATTAAAGACGCTTTAGCAAAACCGGTCCCAAAACTGACTCGGTGAACAGGCCCCTGAGCGGCACCGTTATAGCCACCGATATCAACTGACTGTTCAAAAACGGGAATACGCGTTTCTGACCAAAGATCCTTGCCAAACATATAAGGTGAATTTGCACTCAACGCAACGATTGGCGCTGAAATTAACAATGACGCATTATAATAAAGGTGTGCCATATCCTGAGGTGATTGCAGATGTATTTGTAGCGAAGTGGCTGCCGCCTCCAGCATGACATTATAATGAGTACTTCTAAGCGCCTGATGCCCGACTATATTTAGTTCTAACGGCCGGCCATTACGTTGCAGCAACACCTGCTCATTCAATGCCTGATAACGAATCAATGGTGAAATATTTTCCATGCTCAGGTCTTCATCTTTAAGTGTCGGAAGAATACCGATACTCAATACACGACAACCAATGCTCTCAGCTATGGTTTTACAATACTGCCAGTGCTGCTGAAACTGCTGTTCAAATTGCGAGAGAAAATCCCCCTGTATGCACATAGGGTCTGTGTTTAGCTCAATATTAAACTGGGCAAGCTCAGCCGTGTACAGGGGATTTTTAGCCACCTCAAGAAACGATTGGTTCATGGCTGATGGCTGTGCCATAGAATCAATCAGCCAGGCCTCCATTTCATAACCTGCTACCGCAGCACGGCGAGAAAAACGCTGCTCTTCAAACCATCGCTTCAGTTCTTTTGTTTCCTGAGTCAGGCGATCTGTAAAATGCACGAAATCAGCCGGGGAAAACTGGCTAGTAGTTATTTCCTGACCCATATTGAGCGCCCGCACCTTTATCATTATTACTAAGTTAAAGTGTAGCCCACACAAACCAAACACATAAAAGTTGTTTTACTTTATATAAAACAAACACTTATACACCTTCCCCTTTACCTTACAAAGCCTAACTTGTGTAAATTATCACAAAGTTTTTGTATATGATTGATTTTTATAAGGTAATACATTAAAAACATGCTATGATTATTGCATGTGACCGTTTTCAACTGGGGCCCAGAGCGCCCCGTGCAACGATACGAATAAATTGAGGGCGTACTGGATGAAACTAAAACAAGGCTTACTGATTCTCTCTTCGGCACTACTGGTAATGCTATCGGCTAATAGCCATGCGGGTCGACAGGGGGTTAATGCATATTATGGACTGGGTGCGGGCGTGCTAAGCACATCAGGATTTGATGTGAGTGCAACAGGTACAATCACTTTTGGTCTAGAAGAAGATGGCTGGGCTGTTGAAGCGGTAGGCATTCGTTCAATGGAAGCCGGAACAGACGACCCACAGACTGACTATTCTATACAAGGAGTAGACATTGGCTTGGGCTATCGAACCATTGAAAAGAACCATCGTTACTACATATTTAAATACAGCAAAACTGATGTAGACATTACATTAAAAGAAACCATTGCGAATGTAACCACATCAGACACTTTGGCTAGTAATGGCAAGTCATACAGCTTTGGCATGGGCTTTAGAATGAGCCGTGAAAATAAACTGGAAGTTTCTTACACTTACCACAGCAATGAAGACATAGATGACCCTATTCACTTTGTTAATGTCAGCTACCTGTGGGGTGGTGCACCTTATCAAGGCGGCGACTTTTAAAACATTCAGCGTAATCGAGCAATATCTCAGGGTTTCAACCTGAATCATTGTCAGAGCACTGATATTAATTAAGCCCCGGATTCTATAAGAACCGGGGTTTTTTATTATTTATTACCGTGTCACTAAAATCGATATTCTGAAGCGACTTAACTAGGCTTATCCACGCTGCGATAAAAACTGCTGCAAATGTTGCAACCTTTGTGGCGTCCCTATATCCCACCATGCGCCCTGATAAACCTCACCACTAATTTGCTGCTGTGAAATATACTGGCGAATCATTGGTGCTAAAGGGAATTTTCCACATTCATTTTGCTGAAAAAAATCTGCTGAATAGATACCAATACCGCTATAGGTAAATTTATGCTGTACATCGTCCTGTAAAAGCCCCTCTTTGATTCCAAAGTCACCCTGTGGATGATGTGGAGGATTATTAACCAGTACCAGATGCGCCTTTGCAGTTAATGCTCTGGCGCGTAGCTGCTGTACGGGATAATCTGTCCAGACATCTCCATTAATTACCAAAAAAGGCTCATCACCTAACAAAGGTAAAGCATTTAAAATACCACCGCCAGTTTCCAGCGCCTGTTCTCCTTCGTTTGAAAAAACAATGTTTAACCCGTATTTTTCACCACTACCCAGGGTGTCTATAATTTGCTGACCAAGCCATGCGACGTTGATTACTACTTCTTCAAAACCTGCATCATGTAAATTAAAAAGATGATGCTCAATCAGACAATGTTCATCTATGGGTAATAAGGGTTTAGGCGTGGAATCTGTCAACGGCCTCATTCGCTCGCCGCGACCCGCTGCAAGGATCATCGCTTTCATGCTATACGCTCCAGGGTCTGCTGGTCTCCCTGTATATTCAGATCTTCCAGTAGCGCAGAAAACGCAGCGAGTTCTTCATACCGCTTACAAACATCAATAACATAAGCAAGAGTACGGGGTATATCATTTAGATAGCCAGGTTTGCCATCACGATAGTTTAATCGCGCAAAAATCCCAATAGCTTTCAGGTGTCTTTGCATTCCCATTAAATCGAGCTGTTTTATAAAATTTTCGCGTTCTACTTCAATTTGAGACAACTCTATAAATCGATCTATCCACTGCAATTGTTTGTGACGCGGCCAGGCGATATAACAATCCTTAATGAGTGACACCAGGTCATAACTGGCAGGGCCGATAACGGCATCCTGAAAATCGATAACACCCGGGTTATTCTCATCAATCAACATCAAATTACGAGAGTGGTAATCTCGGTGAACAAACACCTGTGGTTGCTGCAATGCTGAAATGGTTAAGCAATTAACGGTTCCCTGCCAGATTGTTTTATGACGCGCATCCAGTTCAACCTGCTGATGTTTTTCTAGATACCAGTCAGTGAATAGGGCCATTTCTATCTTTAATAGGTCTGACGAATAAACCGGCAGCTCTGCGTTAATTTTCTGCATTTTAATAATTGCCTGAATCGCATCATCATAAAGCGTATCAACTGAGTCATGGTTCAAGCGACTGAGGTATGACGTGTTACCAAGATCTGCAAGCTGCATAAAACCCAGAGCTTCATTGAAACAGAAAATGTGTGGTGCATGCACATCTACAGACTCTATTAAACGGGCGACATTAACAAATGGCCGACAGTCTTCCTTATCCGGTGGCGCATCCATGATAATCCAGCTCTGTTGACCAGAACTCAGCCGAAAATAACGACGAAAACTGGCATCAGCTGATGCGGGCTCTATTGTATAATTCTGCAGCTTCAATTCAGACTTAACCCAGCTGCGTATAGCCTGCAGGCGGCTATCCTCCTGTTGCGTTATTTCATTCTCAGATTGCATATATTTAGTGTCGTTATAATTTTGCTATAATTGCGCAAATTCTAACAGGTAACGGGATAATTAACATGACAAATAAACCAGTAATTATTGTAGGAATGGGTGAAATGGCAGGCGTTTTTGCTCGAGGTTTTCTACGCTCTGGCTACCCTGTTTTCCCGGTGACGCGAGCTATGGATATGCAACAACAAGCCGATAGCATTGATAACCCTGAATTGGTGCTGGTTGCGGTTACTGAAAGCGATATTCAGCCGGTATTACATGAAATCCCTCAACAGTGGAAAGATAGACTGGTTTTACTGCAAAATGAATTACTGCCCAATGACTGGCAACAGCACCAGCTCAACCCCACAGTCATTTCAGTATGGTTTGAAAAAAAGAAAGGCATGGATTACAAAGTACTAATTCCATCTCCTGCTTTTGGTGAAAAAGCTAAACTGCTGGTTGATGCACTTGCCAGTATTGATATTGCCGCCAGGGAACTAAGTAGTGCTGATGAACTGTTATTTGAACTGGTAGTAAAGAATGTTTATATCCTCACCACGAATATCGCCGGTCTTAAAACAGGTGGTACCGTTTCGCAACTTTGGGAAAACCACAAAGCCTTTGCAACCGATGTAGCTTCAGAAATAATTGAGTTACAAGAGGCACTAACCGGTGAAACTTTTGAACAACAAAAATTAATTGACGCCATGCTGGTCGCATTCGATGGCGACCCAGATCACAATTGCATGGGAAGAAGTGCACCCGCAAGATTAAAGCGTGCCCTTAAACTGGCACAGGACTACGACCTTAAGCTGGATGTTTTACAACAGATTGCCGATGACAAACTTTAATGCCGTAACAAGCAATATATAAATATCTGCTTAATTGTTATTCAGCACAAAAATGTGCTGAATATTCTCACCACAATAAGCTTATCAGCAGCAATTTAAGCCAGCATATCTTTCAATGCTGCCAGATGATCACGGCCGCGTTTTTTAGCCGTTACCTCATCAACTTTCCGACCACCACCCTGCCATTCAATTTCATCTTCTGGCAATTCATTTAAAAACCGACTGGGATCGCATTCTATATCTTCACCATAACGACGCCGATGTTTAGCATAGGTAATAAACAGTTCTTTCTGCGCCCGTGTAATACCGACATAAGCCAGCCTGCGCTCTTCTTCAAGATTATCTTCCATAATGCTGGTTCGGTGCGGTAATGTTTCTTCCTCAACACCAACCATAAATACATAAGGAAACTCCAGGCCTTTTGCTGCATGTAAAGTCATGAGACTTACCGCATCCGTCTGAGCCTCTTCCTTATTACGCTCCAGAATATCCATCAGACTCATATGAGCAACCAGTTCACCCAGATTTTCACCTTTCTCATCTCGGTATAATCTATCTAACCAGTCCAGCAATTCATAAACATTTTCCATGCGTTTTTCCGCAACTTTTAAATCACTGCTTTGTTCCTGCAACCAGTTCTCATAACCAATTTCTTTCACCATATCACGCGCAACCGCTACCGGATTACCACGCTCAGCATTATCACTTAACAGGGTGATCCAGTTGGTAAAGTTCTGCAACTTGGTTAGTGCGCGTTCGTTTAGAATATGTGACAGCCCCATTTCAAAACTCGCCGCAAACAGGCTAACATCGCGAAAATTTGCGTATTCACCGAGCTTTTCCAGGGTACTCGCACCAATTTCTCGTCGAGGAGTATTCACAATACGTAGAAATGCCGTGTCATCATCCGGATTAGCCAGCAATCTCAGATACCCCATAATATCTTTTACTTCTGCCCGCTCAAAAAATGAAGTCCCACCACTTACCACATAGGGTATCTGCATTTCCCGCAGGTATTTTTCAAAAATTCTCGACTGGTGATTACCCCGATATAAAATCGCGTAATCACTAAATTTTTTACGTTTCTGAAATTTATGCGTGTTCAGCTCTGCAGTGACACGCTCTGCTTCACCCTCGGCACTGGTGCATTCAATGATTCGAATATTTTCACCTAAACCCAGATCAGACCAGAGTTTTTTCTCAAACGCATGGGGGTTATTATCAATCAGGTGATTGGCACACTTAAGTATCCGTGAAGTAGAGCGATAATTCTGTTCAAGCTTTACCAGTTTGAGCTTTGGATAATCTTCACTCAATAATGCGAGATTTTCCGGACGTGCACCACGCCATGCATAAACTGACTGATCATCATCACCTACAGCAGTTAGTCTCGCATGTGTTCCCAGTAGTAATTTAACTAACTGATACTGACTCGCATTGGTATCCTGGTATTCATCAACCAGGAGGTAATGAATTCGCTTCTGCCATTTCTCAAGAACTTCTGGATGATTTTTAAACAGCACCACCGGTTGCAGTATCAGATCATCGAAGTCAAAGGCATTATAGGCTTTTAGCTGACGCTGATAACGCCCATATAAAATCGCATGTTTCAGTTCCATATCATTTTCTGCGAGTGACATGGCCTGCTCCGGTGAAATAAAATCATTTTTCCAGCGTGAAATCTGCCAGCGAGCATCTTCGGCATCATCTACATTGCTTAGGGATTCCTGTTGATACAGCCCCTTAATCAGGACCAGTGTGTCGGTGGCATCAAATACACTAAAGCCAGCCTTGTAACCCAGATGTTTGTGCTCCAGCCCCAGGATACGTAATCCCAGATTATGAAAGGTAGAAACAATCAGGCCACGGGTCTCCCCTTTACCCAATAATCCACTGACTCGCGCCTTCATTTCTCGCGCAGCCTTATTGGTAAAGGTAACCGCTGCAATATGCATGGGCTTGATCTGACAATCGCGAATCAGGTAGGCAATTTTCTGGGTGATCACCCGGGTTTTTCCACTGCCCGCTCCTGCCAGCACCAGCATCGGCCCTGAAATATATTCCGCCGCCTGACGCTGCTGAGGGTTCAGCCCATCCAGTGGATGACTATTATTAGAAAAACTGGAATTTGAGGAATAATCAGACATAAACGCAGGGGGGAAAACTCATTATTAACAGGTCGTGCTAGTGTAGCGACTCTCCTTCTTCGGCGATATACCTCATCGGCAATATTTTCTTTTTAAGTCACTCTCTGGCCTTGCCAGACGACTACTGTTACACTCTAAGCCAATGAAAATTAACAAGAAAACAGGTCAGTTGGAAATCGCCACACAAATTCCTTCGAAGAATTGTGATACGCGCCCAAAGGCATGCCCAATCAGCCTGATTGTGGTTCATAATATCAGCCTGCCACCAGGCGAATTTGGTGGCCCTTATATTTCCCAGCTCTTCACCAACCAGCTCAATCCCAGTGAACACCCATATTTTGAGGAAATTCACCAGCTGAAAGTATCATCACATCTGTTAATCCGGCGCGACGGTGAGATCATACAGTATGTGCCGTTTCATCAGCGCGCCTGGCACGCTGGAGTCTCCTCCTACTGCGGAAAAACAGCCTGTAATGATTTCAGCATAGGCATCGAGCTTGAAGGCACAGACGAACTGCCTTATGAAGATATTCAGTACCAGAAGCTGGCCGAGTTGATCACTGAATTACGCCAGTGCTATCCAGACATCACCAAAGATGCTATAACCGGCCATAGCGATATTGCACCAGAACGAAAAACTGATCCTGGCCCAGCTTTTGACTGGGACCATTTGAAATCACTGATAAACTAATTAGAAAAAATATCATGGCACTCATTTGCATACTTATCGGCATCATATTTGAACGCGCCAGCGATCTGCTGGAATCTCGTCGAAACTTTGACTGGTTTAACCGGTACAGTCGGTGGCTGTTTAAAACCCTGCCCGGGCTGGAGAACCAGCAGAAATCGTCTATTTTGATCCTGCTATTACCCATTGTTATCCTGATGTGGCTGTTACAAAACTGGATGGACGAGCGTCTGCTCGGTCTCACTGAACTGCTATTTGGACTGGTAATTTTTGCATATAGCCTGGGCCCCACAGATCTAAATCGACAAATAGATCGCTACCTGGACGCACGGGAAGCAGGTGATGAAGAAGCCACGTTTGATGCAGCCTGTGACATTATGCAGGACGAAGCACCGACGGATAACGATCAACAACTGGTTGATGTTATGCGAGCTATTTTACACGAGGCCAATGATCGCTTTTTTGCGGTGATTTTCTGGTTTGTCATACTGGGGCCTATGGGCGCTCTGTTTTATCGACTCAGCTCATACACCATGCGAAACAGTGACAGCGCTACACTGGCTGCTGCTGCCAGACACCTGCAAGCAATTCTCGCCTGGCCACCCGCGCACCTGGTCGCCATAGGCTATGCGCTCACTGGAAATTACGAAGGTGCAAAGCAGGAATTCGGCAATAAAAACGCGAATGAGGACCTGTACGAAAGCAACTACCAGACACTCATCGCTGCAGGTCAGGGCGCACTCAAAGACTGTGCACCGGGAGATGAATCATCCTGTATTCGCTCTGCCCGTGGACTGGTACTGCGCACTCTGGTGGTCTGGTTAGCATTTATCGCAATTCTTACTTTAATGGGCTGGATGTCATGAGCAACACTCAAATCGATATTATTCGCCACGGTGAACCCGAAGGTGGCAGACGTTATCGTGGATACAGTATTGATGACCCATTAAGTGAAACCGGCTGGCAACAGATGTGGAACGCCATTCCCGACGAACCACCCTGGGATCACATTATTAGCTCGCCTCTATTACGCTGCCAGAAATTTGCCGAAGCCCTGGCTCAGAGCATGGACATTGAATACTCCGTGATCGACAACCTCAAGGAAATTGGTTTCGGTAGCTGGGAAGGTCGCACCCCTGAGGATATCATGGAAAAAGAAGGTGATGCACTGGATCGCTTTCTTAAGGACCCGGTTAACAATCGCCCCGAAGGAGCGGAGCCGCTGGATGATTTTGCGGAGCGTGTCTGGTCTGTTTATCAACAGATAGCGGATCAACACTCAGGAAAACACATCCTGGTGATCGCACATGCCGGGGTAATCCGAGCCATTACCAGCAAGATCCTGGGCATGTCACTGGATGATGTATACAGCCGACTTAAAATAGAATATGCCGCCGTTGCCACTTCGCGTGTAGTTAAAGGTAAAGAACCTGTTCTGGTGTTAACGAATTAATTGTGAGTGATCAGCTACCGGTTTACTTTGTGTAAATCTGGTAGGTGCTTTCTGGGCTCTGCCCCGACTTTTAATACTTTAATTTGATATGAGTCGTTAGACTATCTTCGACTAAGTTGGGTGGTATCAATACGGGGGACGGAGCGCAAAAAGCGACGGTCCATCCCTGGGGGATAAGTACTGTAGTGAACTTTACTATTTCGATTGTAGCATTTGCACTATTTCATTGGCGGGGAGTGGCCTGCTAAATAAATAGCCCTGAATACTGTCACAGGCATTGGCACTCAGAAACTCCTTCTGCTCCTCAACCTCAACACCCTCTGCAATTACCTCCATCCCCAAACCATGCGCCATAGAAATAATGGCTTTTACCAGAGCCGCGTCTTCATGATCAACTTTCACATCACGAATAAATGCCTGATCAATTTTCAGCACATCAATAGGAAAACGTTTCAGGTAACTTAATGAAGAGTAACCCGTGCCAAAATCATCCAGTGATAAGGTAATGCCCAGTTGTTTAATTTTCTGAAGACGGGCCAATGCAATTTCCGGATCGAGGATTATCGCGCTTTCCGTAAGCTCAATACCCAGTTTATCTGCTGGCATACCGGTTTCATTCAGAATCCCCTGAATATAGGTGGGCAAGGCTTCATCTTTTAACTGTCGAGCCGAAAGATTAACTGAGATCTTATTCAGCTCGAGCCCTTGTCGCATCCACTCAACACCCTGTTTACAAGCCTCACGAATAACCCAGAGCCCAATGCGACTGATCATGCCAGTTTCTTCTGCCACCGGAATAAAGACATTTGGTGAAACAAAGCCACGTTCCGGATGCTTCCAGCGAATCAACGCCTCCATGCCTACCAGCTGGCCGCTCACAACATTCACCTGTGGCTGGTAGTACAGGACAAGCTCATTATTATCGAGTGCCTTGTGCAGGTTGTTTTCCAGTGCCAGCAGCTCTACCGATGACTTATTCATTTCTTCGGTATAAAACTGGAAGTTATTTCTACCCTGTGCCTTGGCATGATACATCGCCGCATCAGCATGCTTTAACACTTCATCAGCATTGGCACCATCATCGGGATACACGGCAATACCAATACTGGTCGAAATATGAACTTCCTGCCGATCTAGCATCATAGGCTTACTGACACTTCTGGTAATACGCTCGGCAATATGTGTCAGTGCATGCAGATTCTCCAGGTCTTCCAGCAGGATGGTAAATTCATCGCCACCTAACCGGGCGACCGACGTGGTAAAATCATTCACACTATTGACTGCTACCGAGTCAGTCTTGCGTACCGCATCCAGCAGCCTTTGTGACGTGATTTTTAACAGCTCATCCCCGGCGGAATGCCCCATGGTGTCATTAATTAATTTAAAACGATCAAGATCAAGAAACATCACCGCAATCATTTTCTGATTACGCTCTGCCTGAGAAATAGCATGTTCCAGACGATCTTTAAACAATCGATTATTGGGAAGTGCCGTCAAACTGTCATGGTAAGCCAGAAAGGCAATTTGTTCTTCTGCAAGGCGCCGATCGGTAATATCACGCACCAGCGCAATAACCGCTTTGGATTTAAGTGGCATCATCCGCACTTCGTAATAATAAACCTTACGATCATGTACGATAACAAATTCAAAATGCTGGGTAGACTTCTGTTCCAGCACCTGCCTGATTGCCACATCAAACTTATTCGCTACTTCAAAATCAGTGACATCTTTCATGTACTGATTAATCAGTTTTTCCTGATTAATATAATGGTAGCTATTTTCACCGAGCTTATAGCTGATGATGCGACCTTCCTGATCGAGGTGAAACAACTGATCAGGGATCGCCTGAAAAACCGCATGCATTTCCTCGTTCGCCAGCACCAATTCTTCTGAACTGAGATTGAGTGATTGTTCTAGGGTTCGCTGGTTAATTTCAAATTCGCGGTAGGATTTATCAACCGCCTCAAGAAAGGCTTTCCATGGCACACTGCCTGTATCAATCGCTTTCAGGTGATCTTTAATTTGCTGCTGAAGAACATGGTAGTAATTTGAGTCGCTCATAAAAATGATTCGTAATCTCTCGTTAGCTCGTCTGGCTAACTTATTAATTTTAATTTATCCACAATAAGACCTGGGCAGTCCTATTGCTTTTATAAAATCAGTGTAGCACGTCAACTCCCTTTGACGTGAATATTCGAGTCACTATTTAAGCTATCAATCAGGTTTTACTGTAGATTTCTGCGCCTTTACCAACGAACTCTATGGCCTTTTCCTGCATTCCCTGCTGCATTGCCTGCTCTTCTGAGAGACCTTGCTGTTTAGCGTAGTCACGTACATCCTGGGTTATTTTCATAGAGCAGAAATGTGGTCCACACATCGAACAGAAATGAGCCACTTTGGCGGAATCTTTGGGCAGGGTCTCATCATGGAATTCGCGTGCACGTTCCGGATCAAGCCCCAGATTAAACTGATCCTCCCAACGGAATTCAAAACGTGCCTTAGACATCGCGTTATCTCGAATCTGCGCGCCGGGGTGACCTTTAGCCAGGTCTGCCGCATGAGCCGCAATCTTATAAGTGATAATACCTTCACGAACATCTGCTTTATTCGGTAAGCCAAGATGTTCTTTGGGTGTCACATAGCACAGCATGGCACAACCATACCAGCCGATATTAGCCGCACCAATACCAGAAGTAATGTGATCATAGCCTGGAGCGATATCAGTCGTTAGCGGACCCAGTGTATAGAAAGGCGCTTCAAAGCAGTCTTCGAGTTCCTTATCCATATTTTCCTTAATCATCTGCATGGGCACATGACCTGGGCCTTCAATCATCACCTGTACATCATGTTCCCAGGCGATTTTTGTCAGCTCACCCAGAGTTTCCAACTCACCAAACTGAGCCGCATCGTTAGCATCTGCGAGTGAACCCGGGCGTAAACCATCACCCAAAGAGAAACTGACATCATATGCTTTCATGATTTCACAGATATCTTCGAAGTGGGTATATAGGAAGTTTTCTTTATGATGCGCAAGACACCACTTGGCCATAATAGATCCACCACGGGAGACGATTCCGGTAACACGATCCGCGGTCAGTGGAACATACTGCAGGCGCACACCCGCATGAATCGTGAAATAATCAACGCCCTGCTCCGCCTGTTCAATTAAGGTATCTCTAAAGATTTCCCAGGTCAGGTCCTCGGCCTTGCCATTAACTTTTTCCAGTGCCTGATAGATTGGCACCGTACCAATTGGCATTGGCGCATTACGCAGAATCCATTCACGAGTCTCATGAATATTCTTGCCAGTCGACAGATCCATTAAGGTGTCACCCCCCCAACGTGCTGACCAGGCCATTTTTTCGACTTCTTCTTCAATCGAAGAGGTCACTGCCGAGTTACCAATATTGGTATTGATCTTCACCCGGAAATTACGGCCAATAATCATAGGCTCCAGTTCTGGGTGATTGATATTCGCAGGAATAATCGCTCGACCACGGGCGATTTCATCCCTTACAAATTCTGCAGTCACTTCATTCGGAATATTCGCACCATAACTTTCTCCCGGGTGTTGCTTGAGTAATTTTTTGTACGCCGGGTCCTTACGCAATTCATTTAAGCGTTGATTCTCACGAATCGCAACATATTCCATCTCGGGCGTAATTATGCCCTGACGAGCATAATGCAGCTGACTGACATTTTTGCCCGCAATTGCCCGGCGTGGTTTGCGAATATGCTCAAATCGCAGGTGTGACAATTCAGGGTTACTCTGACGCTCTCCGCCATACTCAGACGTTGGGCCGTCCAGTAACTCGGTATCATTACGTTCTTCTATCCAGGCACTACGCACATCAGGCATGCCTTTCATTAAATCAATCTCGATCTCTGGATCTGAAAACGGGCCCGATGTGTCATACACAGGAATTGGCGGATTCACCTCATAGCCCAGACTATCCGGTGTGTCAGACTGAAGAATTTCACGCATACCGACTCGGATATCTTCACGTGAACCCTGCACATAAATTTTACGCGAATTGCTAAACGGGCGGGTAACCTCTTCGGATAATCTGGCAGTCTTTTTAATAAATTCTTCTGGAATGGCACTCATAAATGCTTCCTCATGGGGGCCTGAAGCGGGTTTCTGGCACCCGGGCCGTGTAAAGAAATCACACCATATGAAGCGTAGTGGTCAGCAAATAGACAGTAAAGCTTCCCTACGCCAGCATGGTCTGGATCAGGTTCTAAGGGTCTGGCCAGTTATTTCAACCGACAAATTCTCAGCCAAGCGTATTGTATGGCTCCCCTAGCTCGTCGCGCACTAGTTTACCTGAGGCATTTGATCAGGTATAGAGTTTCCTCAGAGACTACCCAGAAGTGTCTGCCCAACAGGGTCTACCCAAGTTAGCAGACAGAGAGTAGAATCAGTGTATAAATTTGATACAAAACCGACACATAGTTCGCGGTTAGTCAGCCAATAATAATCACACAGGGGCCTTTAAATGCAGTCACATCTGGAACAATGCCGTCAGAATATGGTTGAGCATCAGGTACGTCCATGGGATGTACTGGATGACAAAGTCCTGAATATTCTCGAACAGGTACCCCGAGATCAGTTCGTTCCGGAAAAGTACCAGAATCTGGCTTATGCCGATACGGCAATTCCTTTGAACTCACAGGTCACCATGATGCACCCGGTGGTGGAAGGCCGCATTCTACAGGCCGTGAATATCCAGCCTGAGGATAACATTCTGGAAATTGGCACCGGTAGCGGCTATTTAACAGCCTGTCTGGCGAGTCTGGGCAGTCATGTTGACAGTGTTGAAATTGATGAATCCCTGGCCACTCAGGCACAGGAATCACTGCAACAGCTGGGTATCAATAATATCAATATCACAACGGGTAATGGCCTGGACGTTGATACAGGAAAGCTATATGACGTGATCGTGTTAACGGGTAGCGTCAGCGAAATACCTGAAGAACTAAAAAGATCACTGAATGATAACGGCCGCCTGTTTGTAGTTTCAGGCGATGCACCCGCAATGCAGGCCCATCTGGTAACACGTACTGCCGATGATAGCTGGGCCGATGAATCCTTGTTTGAAACCGTTCAACCCAGACTACAATTTGGTGATCTACCTGCACAATTTAACTTTTAACACTATTCAATAACTGCTGTTATTTGCATGGTGCTGATGACAACAGGCAAAATGTATTTGTTAAAACATACAGCCACCTATCACCAATCAACACAGCCAGAAACCAGGTCACTGACAGGAAACATTTCACGCCATGAGAATGATACTTTTCGGACTCGCATTAAGCCCAGTTTTTCTTCTGACTTTAAATGTTCATGCAAACACTGAAAGTAATAAGACGCTAGATTTCAATCAGGCACTACAACTGGCACTGCAACATGACCTCGATCTACAATCTGCCGAATATGCATATACAAGCAACCAGTCGACACGCGCACTTAGCCGTGCCAGCCTGCTCCCACAAATCAATGCGACGGCATTCACTCAGCGCACAGAAGAGAAGACCTCCAATAGTTCAAATCCTGCCATTATTTCTAACGGCACAACTGAATTTGATACTGATGGCTATAGCATTACTCTGCACCAGAGCGTGTATAAACACGCAAACTATAAATTGTTAGAACAGGCCAGTTTAAATATCCAGGCCGCCTCAGCCAGCCTCGAAGCCGCCCGTCAAGGGCTACTGGTTCGACTGGCTGAAGCCTACTTTAATGTTTTAGGTGCACAGGATAACCTCAAATTTGCGCGCGCCGAAAAAGAAGCCATTAGCAAACAGCTGGAACAGGCGCAGAAACGTTTTGAAGTGGGTTTAATTGCTGTGACAGATGTTAAAGAGTCACAAGCCAGTTATGACCTGTCGGTTTCACAGGAAATCAATGCACAAAATCTTTTAAGCTCAAGTCTGGAGGCATTGGCGGTTATTCTGGGCTCTTATCATGAAAAATTATCTCCACTACAGAACACCATCACACTCAACCGTCCTGACCCGGATGATATACAACAATGGACAGATAGCGCACGAAAAAACAACTTGAATTATAAAGCAGCTCAATTTGCCTTTCAGGCTGCGCAGCAGCAGGTAAATGCAGATTTTGCGGCACACTACCCCGACCTTGAATTCAGCGCACAGCGTCGTTACTCTGACCCTGAAGGCGGTAACTTTGTTGCCTCAGAATCTACTGACACAACACTCCGGCTACAGCTCAATGTACCCATCTACAGTGGCGGCTCAAGCTCAGCTAAACACCAGCAATCTGTCGCATTGAAAGAACAGGCCCGCACCGAAATGCAAAAAGCACTGCGTCAGGCAATACAGCAAACTCGCGACGCCTTTCTCGGTGTTTCAACGTCTATTGCTCAGGTTAAGGCGCTCAAGCAGGCACTTAACTCAACCCAAATTGCATACGAAGCAATTCAGGCCGGCTTTGAAGCCGGCACTCGCACCGCCATTGATGTGCTGACGTCACTCAGGGAAGTTTATCGTGCAGAAAGAGACTATGCCCGTGCACGTTATACTTACATTGTAGATTTACTTCGATTGAAACAGGCAGCAGGCATCATTACCCCTGAAGAAGCCCAGCGAATCAATCAATTGCTTGATTAATTTCCAAGACGGCTCTTATAAACGTGATTAAGGCGGTTAATCCACTCGACTATATAGCTCCTAAATACTGGCCCACCTGGCTCGGTCTCGCATTATTGCGCCTGGTTGTCATGTTGCCGTTACCCGCCATTGAGTTTTGTGGTCGACTGTTAGGAAAACTGTTCTATATTGTCCTGGTAAAACGACGCCAGGTCGCAGACATCAATCTTAAAATCGCTTTCCCTGAAGCTTCTGATGCAGAAATTCTTCGCATGCGAAAACGCTGTTTCGATAATCTCGGCATCGCCATGTTCGAGCTGGCACTGAGCTGGTGGCAGGATCAACGACTGCTATCACTGTGTGAAGTGGAAGGGCTGGAAAATATCAGCCAGATTCAGCAACAGGGACGAGGCGTAATTATTCTTACGGCACACTTCACATGCCTGGAAATTGGCGGCCCGGTGCTTAATCACTTTGTGCCTTTTCAGGTGATGTATAAGCGTGCTCATAATCCACTGTTTGATGGCTTTATGCGCTATCACCGTGCCCGTTTATACAAGGCGATTGTTGATCACCACAAACCCATGACCATGATTAAAGGCCTTAAAAAAGGCATTGCCACCTGGTACGCACCTGACCAGGATTTTCGCGGCAAGGACATGGTCTATATTCCCTTCTTTGGCGTACAGGCCTCGGCACTCACCGCACCGGCACGTTTTGCAGAAATTACCGGTGCCGCCGTTGTCCCCTATTACATTACTCGCAAACCCAAAGGGCAAGGCTATAAGCTGGTGGTATTACCTGCGCTGGAAAACTTTCCTGGCGGTGACACCATGGAAGATGCGACACGCATTAATCAAACACTCGAACACCTGATTATGCAGAATCCGGAACAGTATCTATGGATTCACAAGCGTTATAAAAATCGCCCCGAAGGTGAAGCCGAAATATATCCCAGCAAGCACAGGAAAAACAAATGAGCTACCGGCTACTCACATTTCTGTTATGGCCAGTTTTTCTCATTTATACTTTACGCATTGCCTTTCGCGATAAATCCTTACACTATCTGAAACAACGCCTGGGCTTTGGCTACCGAAAACAACAAAAAGATATCTGGATTCACTGTGCATCTGTGGGGGAAGTAAATACTTACCTTACACTACATCACGCCCTGCAAAAGCAATACCCTGATAGACAGTTTATCATCACAACCAATACCTGTACCGGTGCAACAACCGTAGCATCAAAACAACTAAAGCAAACTGAACATGTTTTTCTGCCCATAGAATCCGGCTTTGCAATACATCGCTTTCTGAACAGTTACCAGCCTCAACACTGCCTGATTATGGAAACAGAAATCTGGCCATTGCTTTATCAGAAGTGCCACAACAAACAGATTCCAATCACCCTCATTAATGCACGATTATCTCATCGCACCTTAAATACAAATGCATGGATAAAATCGGTCTACCGAAACAGTCTTACGCATGTTGATAAAATACTGTGCAAGTCACAGCAGGAACTCAACAACTTTAAATTATTGGATGCTGCAGACAAGCAGTTAATGGTCGCTGGTAATTTAAAATTTACCGCCAGTGAAACCGAATCTATTCCACCCATTGATTTAAATGGCCGGGACTATTGCGTTGCCGCATCCACCCATAATGATGAAGAACAACAACTGGCACAACTCTGGAATAAACTGGATACCGACTGCCTGTTAGTTCTGGTACCTCGCCACCCCAATCGCAGCCAGCAGATACAACAACAGCTCAAGGCACTAGAGATTGATTTTGCAATACGAAGCCAGCAGCAACCAGTAACCAAAGACACTAAAGTTTATCTTGCAGACACACTGGGAGAACTCAAACAGTTTTACCTGAATGCAAAGTTTGTTTTTATTGGCGGCTCATTAATTAAACGCGGCGGCCAAAACATTCTCGAACCTGCTCGACTGGGAAAAGCAACATTGTGCGGCCCACACATGTATAACTTTACCGATGAGATTCAGTTATTACTTGAACACGACGCTTGCATACAGGCCAATGACATACAACAACTCGGCACTCACATCCAGCAGTTACTCAGCTCACCAGAGCAACTGGATCAACTGGGTGAAAATGCAAAAACCGCTATGCAACAGCAAACAAATATCATTACGAAATATTTAACACAGATAAAAATATCGACCGAAATAAAAACCTAGCCAAAACTGACACCAACAATCACATCACCGTACCCAATAGAATCAAACATTACAAGCAGCCACATGAAGGAATACAACTAAAAAAATAACAACGATTTCAGACAGCTTTCTATCACACCATAAATTTAAATATTAGACCAATCAAGCAATCTAACACGAACTTAAAACCAAACACCTATAGTAATAACATACTATAAATACAACAAACCACGCACATCATGATTAATCACTGGCTTTGCTTCCATCACTCTCTTTAAATTCTGATATTTTTCCCACAATTGTAAACCTATCTTTTGGATTTATTATTGCAGGGAACGCAACAAGAAAATTATTTGGACAAATAATAACCTCTCTGTTCTCGCTAATAAGCTTCGTATTAAACAGATTGATTTCTGAAATATAGCCCTCGATATAATTATCCAGATTTATCACACGAACAAAATCACCTCTTCGATATGACTTATTTGCCAGTAACAGAAAAAATGCCGTGACATTACTCAGTATCGACCAGCTTGCAAACATCGCAACACCAGTTATAGCCAATATACTAGCCGATATCGCCAACAAGCCTTTAAAATCAAACCCCCAAATAAATAGAATTACAGCAATTGATATTACAATGGAAAACAAACTTAATGTGGTATTAGCCTTATCCCCCACTACTTCCTTTAAATGCCCCTGCTCTACAAACTCATCTATTTTAGGTGCTGCAATCCTACGCAATAGTAAATACAATATGAGAACCAGTAAACTCAAGATAACATTAAGCATGTATACAGAAAACCAGCCAACTATTGAATCATAATATTCATTCATGGTTTATTCAATTCTCACTCGCTGTTTTTACCGTATTGACTTTAAGAAACTCAGTCAACTCATCAATTTTTTGATTTAACATCATAATTTCCAGATCAGTTTTTAAACTAACCTCGTAATTCGCGTCCACTTTAAGCTTGTCTTTTTCTGATTGTCTATTTTGAGACATCATTATTACAGGAGCCTGAATAGCAGCAAGTGTTGAGAGGCCAAGATTTAAAAGAATATATGGGTATGGATCAAATGACTTTACATCACCTATAGCTAAAAACGAATTAAACACAACCCAACAAACCATTATTACTGCAAAGAACAAGATAAATACCCAGGACCCAACAAACCTGGAGACCTTGTCTGCCAGCTCCTGACCAAAACTCAATTCTTCTTCATAAGCTTCGTTAATATTTTCAACAATAGACTCTTCATTAACAATACTATCAATAACTTTCTTCTCTTCCTTAGAAAGCTCTTTATATCCCACACCCAAAAGCGCTCTGGCCACATTATCTATATATTTTATCATTTGTATATTTCCGTAATCACTTAATTAACATTTCAAAAATATCATTCTACTATTTATCACACCAATGCATATTTTTCGACATGCAATTCTTATTATTAAAAGAATAAGAAGTAGAATAAGGGGTCCAGTACCCTTATTTTAATAAATCAGAAGCTAGAAAAGTTAGAACTAGATAGTTATAAAGTCTGCTATTCGCACAAGGCTCTCACATTATCCAGATCTTTTAAAAACACTCATAATAAGAACCCGAAAAATTAAAGGCTTAGTTAAAACTAAGCCTTTTTAATAATACTTTACACCGCTAACACCTGCCTTCTAATTCACACACCTAATCTATTCAAAAGGTGTCGACATTTGTAGCAGCTCGATAACTTTGCTCTAGCTGCTGCCAGTTTGCTTCGCTAAAGTGATATTTTTCATGTAACCCCTGCTGTTTATAAAGAGAACGTTTTAAGCGTTGCAGGTTAGAATCTTTCCAGCCTTCTTTACGCCCTGACGCAGCAGGGCGTATTTCAGACTTATCAAAATCAATAAGAAACACCTTACCCTGTTGATCAATCAGGATATTGTTGGCATTCAGATCGGCATGATAGACATTCATTGCATGGAATCTGGCAATAGTTTCACCGATGACCTGCCACTGGTCAGCACTCAGCTCTATCTGGCTAAGTAGCTGATCGAGGGTTTCCACATTGGCTAGACGCTCAACCAGTATATGCGCACGGTAGAAAGGACTTGAAGAACAAGGCCAACGACACATCGAAGCGGCCAGTGGACGTGGAACCGGCAGCTCCATGACATACATTTTTGCCAGAAGTGCCCACTCCTGAAATGCCCGACTGTTTTCCCGTGAGAGGCCCACATAGGTTTGTTGATTTATACGGGATACCAGGCCACCTCGACGATATTCTCGCAACACAGCGGAAATATCACCCAGTTGTAAAAACCAGGCACTACCTCGACCACCATTAGTGACCCGCTGAACCGTATCAGCTGACTGAATAACACCCTGAGACAACCAGTTTGCCGCGGGTTTTTCAATGCTTGCTGCATCAAAAACCAGTGCACACCTGGTCTGCTGCACTTCTGCCCGTTGTATTTCTACTGTCAAAATTTCTCCCATTAATCAGGCAAACTTGCGCTGACCGACACCTGTCGACTTAAAACACAGAATGATACCTGAAAGCAAGCTGAATCGGCCAGTTTATGAACATTTTTGGTGCAAAGTGCACGTTTTATACACAGGGATTCGCTTATGGATAAATATTAATTTTAGCACTCACTTATAGATAATATATGTCAAGAATTTTTTTTAATTCATTTTAACCAATTGATTTATAAGGAATTTTATGACATGGTTATTTTTTGTACAATTTAGCAACAATTCCGTCATACTTTGATTTCAGCCTTTAAAAGCATTTTAATCCACAATGTTATCCACAGCTTTTGTGGATAACTGAGAAACAGCCAATTTCATACATTTCAGGGCCTGTTCTAGCAAGCTTTTGAAGCCTCTAGCCTGAATATTGGCTAATTAGTAAACCCCGCCAGATGATCATTGCCAGGCGATAATCACAGGAGGTAGTAGATCACTGTGAATATCAGTGTCTCTAACCGAATCAGAATCGTCATTTACTCAATACTGATCGTCATTGGCTTGCTGGTGCTGTTACCTGATAACCCAAACAACTTCTCCTTTGATCAGTCACTGACTCCTCCAGAGGAAATATTCCATGGTGGCCCACCGCGCGATGGGATTCCAGCCATTAACCACCCCAGATTTATTCAAGCCAGCTTACCGACATTCCTTAAACTCAGGATCGCATAATCGACATTGTCGATGATAACCAGGCTATTGCCTACGCCGGAGCCATTTTAAACTGGCACGAAATCATTAACGATGAATCACGACTGGTGAGTTATTGTCCATTATGTGGCACCGCAATGGTCTTCCGAAACAAGAATACCGACTTCGGTGTATCCGGCCTGTTATACAATAGCGATATGCTGCTCGATGACGGGGCTACCGATTCACTCTGGTCACAGATACTGGCAACGACAATTAGTGGCCCACGTAAAGACGAAAAGCTCACCCTGCTAGCCAGTGAAGACACCCAGTGGTAAAGCTGGCTTAAGCGTTACCCTGAAACCCTGGTATTGTCCGATAACACGGGTTACTACACAGGGACTACAATCGCTCGCCTAATGGGCAATACGCGTCATCTCCGGATATTTATCTCCCGGTTTCAAAACATAATCGGCAATATCACCCTAAAGACGTTATTCTGTGTATCGAAATAAATAACAATAGAAAAGCCTACCCTTTTAGCGAACTTTCAAAACTCGACACACCGAGTTTCAGGGATGAGTTTTCGGGAAAAGCTTTGAAAATCAGTTTCGATAGAAAACATCGCAGCGGCACTATCAGTACTGTTGCCGGAGAGGTAGTGCCTACAATTACCAGTTACTGGTTTGCCTGGTATAGTTTCTTTCCTGACAGCGAAATATATCAGGCTAAACCTTAGTGATAAGCCCTGCTTTTATGTAACAAGCTTCGCACCACATCATATTCACCTTTTTCAATCGGTATAAATTTTTCAGTTTTCATGTTGTGAAGCAGCTGTCTACCTTCGTCACTCTGATCCAGGTCTCTAAAGAGCAGGTAAATTGCATTCCGTTGAGCTAGTTTGACTCGCTGATGAACAATCAGCGCAACACTCGGTATGCCTTCAGACGCCAATACAGTACGAAACTTAATCTGTCTGCTGGCCTCAAAGTAGTCTGGCGTAAATGGTGGTGCGACACAGGCAACTGCCTTAGCGTTAAGCACCTGCTGAAAACATTGATCAACCGTCTTATTTGACATCAGAGTCAGGTCACGTCCTGGTACCAGTCCGTTTTTCACCAACTCTTTAATTGCCAGAGTAACCACTGGTACAAAAGACGGCGGTGTAGCGATTACCTGCATTTTAAAATCTTTGGCTTGTTGTATCGAGCTATCTTCCGGCACCAGAATCAGCGACCTGAATGGCTCAATCATTTTCAACATGGGGAGATAATTTTTCTGATCAACCGCCACCGGATACCAGAATGGTGGCACCAGCACGATATCAAAGACTTCATTATTTAGTTTATGAATAAACTGCTTGTGTGTGGACGTTGTCTCGAAGTTGACCTTGATGTGTAATTCTGCCGATAACTGTTCGGCAACCGGCCGATAAATAGCCTCCATTTGCTGAGCTGAGAAATAGGGAAATACTGCAAAACTAATGGATTCTTCGGCGTTTTCACCAGACCAGGCCTGTATGCTAAAAAGACACAGTGTTAGCCATAACAAGCCCGTTTTGGTAAACATATTCCCTATCACCTTTGAAATTAGCTGGCCATATAATTATACATCATAGCCTAAGTTTGGCGCCAACCAGCGCTCTGCTTCTGACAAAGTCATGCCTTTACGTTTGGCATAATCTTCAACCTGATCATGGTTGATTTTGGCCACCGCATAATACTTCGATTCAGGGTTACTGAAATACCAGCCGCTCACGGATGCTGCAGGCAACATGGCAAAGCTCTCTGTAATAGTAATATCCGCATTTTTATCCGCTTCAATTAACGACCAGAGCTTGGCTTTTTCAGTATGATCTGGACAGGCAGGATAACCCGGCGCTGGACGAATCCCTTTATATTCCTCGGCAATCAATGCCTGATTATCCAGCGTTTCATCACTGGCATACGCCCAGAACTCCTTACGCATACGCTGGTGCATCAACTCGGCAAAGGCTTCAGCTAATCGGTCGGCGAGTACTTTTAACATGATCGCCTGATAATCATCATGATCATCTTCAAAGCGCTTAACATGTTCGTCAATACCAATACCGGTTGTTACTGCAAAGGCACCAATATGATCATTTAATGAAGTCTCTTTTGGCGCAATAAAATCACTTAAGCAATAATTGGGGCGACCCGGTGGTTGCTGTGTCTGTTGACGCAGGAAGTTGAGCGTAGTGAAAACTTCATCTCGACTATCATCGGTATAGATTTCCACATCATCATGATTAACGGTATTCGCTGGAAACAAGCCAACAACGGCTTTCGCTTGTAACCATTTTTCGTTAATAATTTTATCCAGCATCTGCTGTGCATCATTAAACAGGCGCGTCGCCTCTTCTCCTTTTTCTGCATCCGTCAGAATTTTTGGATAACGACCTTTGAGTTCCCAGGCAAAGAAGAAGGGTGTCCAGTCAATGTATTCTCTGATCTCTTCAAGTGCATAATCATCAAATACTTTCACGCCGGTAAATGCAGGCTCACCGATATCACAGGTATTCCAGTCAATTTGCACTTTGTTGTCTCGTGCCTGCTGCAGACTTGCCCAGTTGGTTTTTGATCGACGGCCGGCATGATTAATTCGTACTTGCTCATAATCGACTCTCAGCTCTTCGACAAACGTCTGTTTCATATCTTCAGAAATCAGTTTCTGGGCTACCCCAACGGCACGTGAAGCATCCTTCACCCAGACCGTTGGCCCCTGATAATTCTGTTCGATTTTTACTGCAGTATGCGCTTTCGATGTGGTCGCGCCACCAATCATTAGCGGTACATCCATGCTCAGGCGTTGCATCTCTTTTGCCATGTGTACCATTTCATCCAGCGACGGAGTGATCAGTCCACTGAGTCCAATTATGTCGACCTGTTCCTGCCGTGCCTTTTCAAGAATCTGATTGGCTGGCACCATCACTCCCATGTCGATCACTTCGAAGTTATTACACTGCAAGACAACACCCACAATATTTTTACCAATATCGTGCACGTCTCCTTTAACCGTTGCCATCAGTATCTTGCCGTTTGATTCGGCAACACCATCCTTTTCTGCTTCAATATAGGGGATCAGGTAAGCCACGGCTTTTTTCATTACACGGGCTGATTTGACCACCTGGGGCAAAAACATTTTTCCATCACCAAACAGATCGCCCACCACATTCATGCCATCCATTAACGGGCCTTCGATCACCTGTATCGGACGATCAAAAATCTGACGCGCTTCTTCGGTATCTTCCTCTACAAAGGTATCGATACCTTTGATCAGTGCATACTCAATACGCTTGGCTACCTCTTGCTCACGCCATTCCAGGTTGTCTTCTTTTTTGCCGCCGGAGCCATCACCCCGATACTTATCTGCAACATCCAGTAGTCGTTCAGTAGCATCATCACGGCGATTTAACACCACATCTTCCACCAGTTCTCGCAGTTCCTCAGGCAGATCATCATAAACGGCCAGCTGTCCGGCATTGACTATGCCCATATCCATGCCGACCTTTATTGCGTGATACAGGAACACTGCATGAATCGCTTCACGTACGGGATTATTTCCACGGAATGAGAAAGACACATTAGAAACACCACCCGAGACCATCGCATGAGGTAATGTCTGCTTGATGGTTTCTGTCGCCTGAATAAAATCCAGGCCATAGTTATTGTGTTCTTCAATACCCGTAGCAACCGCAAAAATATTGGGGTCGAAAATAATGTCTTCCGGTGGGAAGCCGACTTTTTCGGTCAGTACTTTATAGGCGCGAGTACATATTTCGATTTTCCGATCACGGGTATCCGCCTGTCCGGTCTCATCGAAAGCCATAACAATTGCTGCCGCACCGTAACGTCGTATCAGCCTGGCCTGCTCAATAAAGATATCTTCGCCTTCTTTCAAGCTGATGGAGTTGACAATACCCTTGCCCTGAATACACTTCAGGCCAGCTTCAATAATGTGCCACTTGGATGAATCCAGCATCACAGGCACTCGGGAAATATCGGGTTCTGAGGCAATCAGGTTCAGAAATGTCACCATCGCCTTCTCGCCATCCAGCATGCCTTCATCCATATTAATATCGATGACCTGGGCGCCATTTTCCACCTGTTCACGGGCTACATTCAGGGCGGTCTCATAATCCTCTTCAAGGATCAGGCGTTTAAATGCAGCGGAACCGGTGACATTGGTTCGTTCACCCACATTAATGAATAATGAGTCTTTGGTGATATTGAGTGGTTCCAGACCACTCAGGCGACATTCGTTACGTTTTTCAGGAATCTGCCTCGGTGGGTACTTGGTTACAGCTTCAGCTATGGCCTGTATATGAGCCGGCGTGGTACCACAACAACCACCAATGATATTCAGGAAGCCCGCACTGGCCCACTCTTCAATCTCTGCCGCCATTTCTTCCGGGGATTCATCGTACTCACCAAATTCATTAGGTAAACCGGCGTTAGGGTGGGCATTAATACAACAATCAACAATGCCCGACATCTCTTCAACATACTGACGTAATTCATTGGCTCCCAGCGCACAGTTAAAGCCAAAGCTGATTGGGTCTATGTGACGCAATGAGTTCCAGAATGCCTGAGCAGTCTGGCCGGACAGGGTTCTTCCTGATGCATCGGTGATGGTGCCGGAGATCATTACCGGAAGCCTGATATTATTCTCATCAAAATATTGCTGAATGGCGAATAAAGCGGCCTTGGCATTCAGAGTATCGAACACCGTCTCTACCAGCAGAATATCCGAGCCGCCATCTACCAGGCCTCGGGTTGCTTCCAGGTAGGCTTCTACCAGCTGATCGAAGCTGACATTACGAAACCCTGGGTTATTAACATCTGGGGAAATCGAAGCCGTTCTATTGGTGGGGCCAAGGACACCGGCGACAAACCGAGGTCGTTCGGCTGTAGCAACCGCATCGGCTGCTTCACGCGCCAGTCTGGCACCCTCTTTATTGAGCTCATAAACCAGCTCTTCCATGGCATAGTCTGCCATAGCAATAGAGGTTCCATTGAAGGTATTGGTTTCAAGGATATCCGCACCGGCATTTAGATAAGCCGTGTGGATATCTCGAATAATACCTGGCTGAGTCAACACTAACAGGTCGTTATTGCCTTTCAGGTCTGATGCCCAGTCCGCAAACCGCTCACCTCGATAGTCCGACTCTTCGAGCTTATAACTCTGGATCATGGTTCCCATACCACCATCAAGAACCAGGATTCGCTGTTTCAGGGCGTCTTGCAATTGTTTCAAACGGTCGTGCTGACTCATCTACATAATAACCAGATATTAAAATTGGGCGCGCATTATACCATTGTTAATGGCTGATGTACTTAGCTCTGCGCTATTGATCTTACAGTCACTATCGTGCTCACAAATCTTAAACCAGATACTAAACACTCTCACTTAAAGACCCACTGGCTGGTTAAACAGGATAAATTTAAATCTTCTCTGGCCTATTAATGCCAATACGATCTAAAATTTACGTTACTTATGAATTCACGAAACCTGAGCCTTTATATTACTGCTGATCATCAATGCGGTTATTATGATGACCGGCTCACCGCCAATCTCATCCCGGACCCTCAGATCGAGATGAGCGCACCCCTGTATAGCCTGCTTATTAATAAGGGGTTCCGCCGTAGTGGCACTTTTGTCTATCGTCCACATTGCAAACACTGCCAGGCCTGTATTCCCTGCCGTATCAATATTGACCAATTTAAACCGCAACGAAAACTACGTCGCTGTCTTAAAGCCAACAATGACCTGACAACCCGAGTCGTCAACGCGAAGTTCAAAGAAGAGTACTTTGCTCTCTATCAACGCTATATCAATAGTCGTCACCAGGATGGCAGCATGTCAGATCCAAGCCGTGAAGACTTCAGCAGTTTCCTGCTAAACGACTGGGGCAGCAGCCTGTTTATTGAATCACGACTAGAAAAACAGCTGCTAAGTGTTGCCGTAGTCGATTTCCTGCCTTCCGGGCTATCTGCGGTTTATACTTTCTTTGAGCCCACTGAAAACCGGCGCAGCCTTGGCAGTTTTGCCATAATGCAACAAATCTGGCTTGCCCGCCTCTATAACCTGCCCCATGTATATCTGGGTTACTGGATTGATGACCACCCTAAAATGGACTACAAGAAACAGTTCCATGGGCTCGAAATCTATCAACAGGAAAAATGGCAAGCATTTAGGCCTAATTAACCCCCTCAGGCCAGTTTTCTTGATTCAAATCAAAGCACATCACATGTCGGCTCACTAAGCTCTACCTATAGAGCAAGTAGTGATTGCTTAAAGAATCTCCTGGGGGGGAGTAAGGAGCTGACCAGCACAGGTTGAGGGTCGGCTCTTTTTTTTGTCCGCTTTTTTCATTCCCTCCCGTTTCTTGATAAACTTGTCTTTTACTATTTAACCCCTGTATAAAATTATGAGCGTAGAAGACGATATCACCCAAAAACTCGAAGATGTACTTAAGCCAGGCCATCTGGAAGTCATCAACGAAAGCCATATGCATAACGTTCCTCCGGGTTCAGAGTCACATTTCAAAGTCGTTGTAGTATCAGACGCCTTTGAAGGCAAAATGCTGGTCGCCAGACACCGCATGATAAATCAGGCACTCGCTGAAGAACTGGCAGGGCCAATACATGCACTTGCGCTTCACACCATGACCCCATCTGAATGGTCGGAAAAAGGCGCAGCACCACAATCACCTCCTTGCATGGGCGGCGGCAAGTAAACCTTATTTTTAACATGAATTTAAACCTTACTTTTAACCTAAATTTGGGATAAACTTGACACAAATCAGAACCCGAAACCAATGAAGTAACTCGCTATCATGTCAAGTACACCGATCAAACTTTCAAGTTTAAAAACTGCCTGTAAAAGCTGCAATCTTCATGACCTCTGCTTACCCCTAGGTCTGGACCTTGGCGATATTGATCGGCTCGACAAAATCATCAAACGTAGCCGCCCTCTTCAGAAAGGCGACTATCTTTATAATAGCGGTGACAACTTCAATGCTATCTATGCAGTGCGTAGTGGTTCCATTAAAACCTTCAGTGAAAGTGAACAGGGAGACGAGCAAATTACCGGCCTCTATTTGCCCGGTGAAATTATGGGACTGGATGCCATACACGAAGGCGCTCATCCGTGCTCAGCGATTGCATTGGAAACCACCAGCCTGTGCGAGATTCCTTTTGAAATTCTTGAAGACCTGAGCAGTAAAATTCCTGAGCTGCACCATCAGCTGTTTAGAATCATGAGCAAGGAAATTGCCAACGATCAGTCACTGTTAATGCTGATGGCACAGAAAAGTGCAGAAGAAAGACTAGCCGCTTTTCTGGTTAACCTGTCGACTCGACTTAAGCAGAGAAACTTTTCTGAAACTGAGTTCAACCTGAGCATGTCACGTAAGGATATTGGCAACTACCTAGGGCTAACAATTGAAACTATCAGCAGAACCTTTAGCCGCTTCCAGAGTGACGGCATTCTATCTACCCAGCGTAAATATGTGAATATTCATAAACTGGATACACTCAAGGAAATGGCCGGCCTGTCAAATAATTGCAACGAACCCGTCTGTCCCAGCCAGAACGCGTCCTGAGATACTGACCGCTAAAGCCACATTTCTTTGCCGTGGAACATATTTGTCATTTTATTCCTGGTTAAATGTCCAATTTATAATTCTACTTCAGTGCTATTTAGCACTGAAAATTTAGTCAATTTTTAATAGATTCTTACAAGTCGCTGATTTATTTAACTCGCTTAAAAATCAAGCATTTTTTGTTGAAAAAAAATAAAAATTTATATTTTTTCTGCGGATTAATAGGGGTAACATTACTCGTCCGCATTAACGGACAGCAAAATGCAAATCGGACCCTATTCACTTACATCACCTGTTTTCCTTGCCCCTATGGCTGGCGTTACTGACCGTCCATTCAGGCAATTATGTAAATCAATGGGTGCAGGTTTAGTGGTCTCGGAAATGGTGACCTCAGAGCCTCATTTACGCAATAGTCGCAAGACCCGACTGCGTATGGACCATCAGGGTGAAGCACATCCTGTGAGTGTACAGATAGCTGGCACAGAACCCCAAAAACTGGCAGAAGCTGCCAGATTGAATGTGGAGAATGGCGCTCAGATTATCGACATCAATATGGGCTGCCCCGCAAAGAAAGTCTGCAATGTAGCAGCGGGCTCAGCACTAATGAAAGATGAGCAGCGTGTGGCCTCAATCTTAAAAACCGTGGTCGAAGCGGTTGAGGTGCCGGTCACCTTAAAGATACGCACCGGCTGGGATCATGATCATCGCAATGCAACGCGAATTGCGCAGATTGCTGAAGAATCTGGCATACAGATGCTCAGTATGCATGGACGAACTCGTGCCGATGCCTATCGAGGTGACGCCGAATACGAAACCATTGCCGAAGTAAAACAGTTGATAAACATTCCACTGGTCGCCAATGGTGACATTACCTCACCTGAAAAGGCTCAAGAGGTTTTTAATATCACCGGTGCTGATGCGATTATGATTGGTCGCGCAGCCCAGGGACGTCCCTGGATATTCCGGGAAATCAATCATTACCTGGAAACAGGAAATTTATTAGCCCCGCCAACACAGCAGGAGATTAGTCAGATTTTGCAGGACCACCTGACTAATCTTTACGGTTTCTACGGGGAACAGCGAGGCGTGCGAATAGCACGCAAACATATAGGCTGGTATTGCAAGAGTCACCAGTCTGGCAATGAAAACGAACTGGTAAACTTCAAAAAGCAGATAAACAAAGTAGAAGAGGCTCAGCTTCAGCTGGAACAGGTCGTTTCATTTTTTAAACAAACCAATAAAAACAGGCGAATTGCAGCATGAATAATAGCAATGTCATCAATCTACATAATATAAAAAATGAATCTCAGGAGAATGGATTAAGCAACACCATCAGACACTCTCTGAGCCAGTTTCTCAATGACCTGGGTGAGGAAAACCCGGGCAATGTTTATGAGCTGGTTATGCACCAGATAGAAGCTCCACTGCTGGAGCTCATTATGGAGCATGTGGATGGGAATCAGTCACGTGCAGCCGAGTATCTGGGTATCAACCGTGGCACATTACGTAAAAAGCTGAAAACCTATCAGCTAATTCGCTAAGCAACTTAAAAAACCAGACTTTGCGCCAGCGCATATCCTGCAAAGCTGTCGCAGTGTACAGTCTGCATTTTATGAATACTGCAAGCCACTGACGCCCCCGGTTTCAGTTAACAGCAGCCTGCCTGGCTGCGAAACCCCAGCGATAGTCTTCTGACCCACTGCTAATTAGTTTATAATTCGCAGCCTTGTTTGACCGACTTTGGATAAGCCAATAATGAGCAATGAAAGTACCCGTCCAATAAAACGCGCTTTAATCAGCGTTTCCGATAAAACCGGCATAGTAGAGCTCAGCAAAGCCCTGATTGACGCTGGAGTAGAAATACTCTCAACCGGTGGAACAGCCAGGTTACTGAATGACAACAACCTTCCTGTCACCGAAGTCTCTGAATATACTGGCTTCCCTGAAATGATGGATGGTCGCGTAAAAACCCTGCACCCGAAAATTCACGGTGGCATTCTAGGACGCCGAGGAACTGATGACGAGGTGATGCAATTAAATGGTATCGACCCAATTGACCTGGTTGTGGTTAACCTTTATCCATTTGAAGCCACCATTGCTAAAGACAATTGCACCCTTGACGATGCCATTGAGAACATTGATATTGGCGGCCCTACCATGGTTCGCGCCACCGCTAAAAATCATGCATATGTGACGATTGTGGTTAACCCTTCTGACTATAGCCGCATCATTGATGAAATCCATGCCGGTGGCATTACCGCTAATAGCCGCTTTGAGCTGGCAGTTAAGGCATTTGAGCATACGTCAGCTTATGATGGTGCAATAGCAAATTATCTTGGCAAGATCAGTGCGGATGGTAGTCGTACCAATTTCCCTCGTACCTTTAATATGCAGTTCGATAAAGTGCAGGAGATGCGCTATGGTGAAAACCCACACCAGCAGGCCGCATTTTATAAAGAATCTAATCCGACTGAAGTTTCAGTTGCCTGTGCAAGCCAGATTCAGGGCAAAGAACTTTCATATAACAATGTTGCCGATACAGATGCTGCACTGGAATGCGTAAAGTCCTTTGAGGAACCAGCCTGTGTCATTGTCAAGCATGCAAACCCCTGTGGTGTTGCCATCGCTGATAATACTATGGGCGCCTATGATCTGGCGTATAAAACAGATCCAACTTCAGCTTTTGGTGGCATTATTGCCTTTAACCGAACACTGGATGACGAAGTGGCAGCCGAAATTATTAAGCGTCAGTTTGTTGAAGTTATTATTGCGCCAACTATTAGCGAAGCAGCAAAAACCGTACTCGCAGAAAAACCTAATGTCCGCGTACTGGAATGCGGTGAATGGAACAAGCCTGTTCCAGGCCTGGACTACAAACGCATTAACGGCGGACTACTTGTACAGGATCGCGACCTCGGCATGGTCGACATCAATGACCTGCAGGTTGTCACCGAAAAGAAACCTACCGATGAAGAACTTCGTGACCTGTTATTTGCATGGAAGGTTGCCAAATTCGTTAAGTCTAATGCCATTGTGTATGTCAAAAACCAGATGACTATTGGCGTCGGTGCAGGACAGATGAGTCGCGTTTATTCTGCAAAAATTGCCGGCATTAAAGCCGCCGATGAAAACCTGCAGGTCGAGGGGTCTGTTATGGCCTCTGATGCATTTTTTCCTTTCCGTGATGGCATTGATGCAGCTCACGAAGCGGGTATTACAGCAGTCATTCAACCCGGTGGCTCAATGCGTGATGACGAAGTCATTGCGGCGGCGAATGAACATGGTATGGCCATGGTATTCACCAGTATGCGACACTTCAGACATTAATTTCCAGTCAGTAAATACTGTTTAGCTCGAAGAGAACATAATGAAAATACTTGTAATCGGCGGCGGTGGCCGCGAACACGCACTGGCCTGGAAAGCCGCTCAATCTGAACAGGTTGAAACGGTTTACGTTGCCCCAGGGAATGCCGGCACCGCCAGAGAGGACAAACTGGAAAATGTCGACATCAATGCCGAAGACATTGACAAGCTAAAACAGTTTGCCCTGCAGAATGATATCGCGCTGACGATTGTCGGACCTGAGGCGCCACTAGTAGCTGGTGTGGTAAATATTTTTCAGGCTGCTGGCCTGAAAATTTTCGGCCCGACTCGTGGTGCTGCACAACTGGAAGGTTCCAAGGCTTTTACCAAAGACTTTCTGGCACGACACAATATTCCGACCGCAGCCTATGGTAATTTTACCGATGAAGATGACGCTATCGCCTATGTTAAGCAACAGGGCGCTCCCATCGTTATCAAGGCAGATGGCCTGGCTGCAGGTAAGGGCGTTATTCTTGCTCAAACCGAGCAGGAAGCCATTGATGCAATAAAAGACATGCTATCCGGGAATCGCTTTGGCGACGCTGGTGCACGCGTAGTTATTGAAGAGTTTCTGACCGGGGAAGAAGCCAGCTTCATTTGTATGATCGATGGTAAAAACATACTCCCTATGGCAACTTCGCAAGACCATAAGGCTCGCGATGAGGGTGATACCGGCCCTAACACGGGTGGCATGGGCGCATATTCCCCAGCGCCACTGGTAACCGACGAAATTCATCAGACAGTCATCGATGAAGTCATTCGCCCGACGGTTAAAGGCATGGCAAGTGAAGGTCACCCTTTCAGTGGTTTTTTATATGCCGGCCTGATGATCGAAAATGGAAAACCCAAAGTACTTGAATACAATGTACGCTTTGGTGACCCTGAAACCCAGCCAATAATGATGCGACTACAATCTGATCTGGTAGAACTCTGCCTGGCAGCGGTCGATGGCAAACTTGATGAAATGACAACACAATGGGATCAGCAATATGCTTTAGGTGTGGTATTAGCTGCAGGGGGTTACCCGGACAGCTACAACAAAGGCGATGTAATCTCTGGACTGCAAGGCCTGGACACACACAACACGAAAGTTTTCCACGCTGGTACGACTCTGCAAGATGACCAGGTCATAACCAATGGCGGACGTGTACTTTGTGCCTGCGGTATGGGTAACAGTGTTGCCGAAGCTCAACAACAGGCTTATAACATTGTCGAAAAAATCAGCTGGGACAATGTCTACTACCGCAAAGACATTGGCTTTAAAGCACTCTAAATCATTCACTTTTCTGGGCGACTCTGTCGCCCAGTCTCATTCACCCGCTTCACTCTACCACCTCTCTGTAAACGCCATAATTCACCCTTAATCTACTATTTGCAGTTGTATTTAAACAGCGAATAAGTGACACTGAGCCGTGCCGACTGGATAACCGCTCAAAGACTCAGAGCACAATGGCTAGAACTATGGACAATAACAAATACAAAGTCATCATATCTAACAATAGCACTGCCACAGATGATAGCGCCGAAAAACTGGCAGGCCTTCTCAAGCTTCCACTGGAAAAAGCGCAGCTGATTCTCAAGCGTGATGAGTTCATTATAAAAAAGGAAACTGATAAGGCCACAGCGGAGAAATTTCATCGCGCAATTAATGGTATCGGTGTCCATTGTAAGATTGAAGCGCTAGAAGAAGAGGAGGCTGAACTCCCCGAAATTCAGGAGATTCAACGTCCTGTTGAAAGTGCACCACTGATTGACCCAACTCGACCAGAAATCCCAGAAGAACACCAGCAACAGCTCAACCTGGGACTGGAAGAAATGACCGACAATCAACCCAGACCGGACCCCACTAAAGAGAGCATCGATCCTGAGCGCTTCTGCCCGGAATGCGGCACCATCAGGAATGACGTAGATGCTATCTGCCTGCACTGTGGATATGATCCTGCCACAGTAAAGCAGCAAAACCGCAAAAGCTCACTCGTTAAGTTCATCGGTATTTCTGTCGCGTCCGCGGTAACGGCCCTGGTTGGTTACTATTTCTACCTCGACTACAGTAAATACAAACAGGTAGAAGACGACCTGAAACTGGCCTTTGATACCCGTAATACCGTTAGCCAGTTTATTGAAAAAACCAATTTCTGGCCAAACCAGAATATAGATGCAGGCCTTGACAAGCAGATTAGCAATCGCTCTGTAAAATCTGTAGTGGTTGGTAAAGAAGCTGTGATCACTGTAACCCTAAACGCTGAGGCGTTAGAGGGTCAGGAACAAACCTTAATTATGGTACCCAAGATTCTCAAAGGCCGCATTGTCTGGAATTGTCTACAGGGATCATTAGCAGAGAAATATCGCCCGGAAGCCTGCGTTAAAAAGGAATAGGAGTAGTGCTAGCAGCTTTGCTGCACCCATAAAAAAGCCGGTATAAATACCGGCCCCGTAAATGACGGCTTCCACGCTACGCATAAAAAAGTTTGACCCGACAAAAACGTTCCAGATTTAATAACAGTGCTAATTGCCACAAAAAGCATGTTCGAGCGGGAAAGAACTGATTAACTCAAATATCACCGCTCAAATCAAGCCCTCTCATCCTTGCCTACATAGATAACCGATAAAGGGTGCTTTTTAAACTCAGACTAAAAATATGCCAGTTGCATCACTAACAATATAAGATTTTTCAGATATTTAGGTCATTAAGCACGAAAAAGTCGACAAAGTAAGGTAAAATCTTTCGATTAAGCATTTCAAATAAACTGGGCGCAAATGACTGAATACGCACTGATTTTAATCAGCACTATCTGGGTCAATAACTTTGTTCTGGTCAAATTTCTGGGCCTATGTCCCTTTATGGGCGTTTCTCGCAAGCTGGAAACGGCAATGGGAATGGCGCTGGCAACCACCTTTGTACTGACCCTGTCATCCATTTGCAGTTATCTGGTAAATGAATATATTCTTGCACCACTGGATATCACCTACCTAAGAACCATTATGTTTATTCTGGTAATTGCCGTAGTGGTGCAATTCACTGAAATGGTGGTACATAAAACCAGCCCTCTACTCTATAACGTATTGGGTATTTTCCTGCCATTGATTACCACCAACTGTGCCGTACTTGGGGTTGCCTTACTGAATATTCAGGAAAAACATGGCTTTCTGGAGTCTGCCTTCTACGGCTTCGGAGCCGCCATAGGATTTTCCATGGTGCTCATTCTGTTTGCTGGCATCCGCGAGCGCATTGCGGTCGCGGATGTGCCCGATATTTTTCAGGGTAACGCCATCGCCATGATCACTGCAGGCATTATGTCACTAGCCTTTATGGGCTTTATTGGCCTGGTAAATTAGCACTTTATGTCTATTCTGATTGCTGTCATCACGCTCGCTATTATTTCAGTCTTATTTGGACTGCTGCTGGGCTATGCTTCGGTTAAATTTCATGTCGAAGGCGATCCTGTTGTTGATAAAATTGATGCCCTGCTACCGCAAACCCAGTGTGGCCAATGCAGTTTCCCCGGCTGTCGTCCTTATGCCGAAGCTATCGCCAGTGGTGAAGCTGCTATCAATCAGTGCCCACCCGGTGGTGAAGTTACTATGCTGGCACTCTCCGAATTACTGGGTGTTGAGCCCATCCCGCTGGATGAAGAGCACGACAAGATTCCAGAAAAAACCGTAGTAGTGATTGATGAAGAAACCTGTATCGGCTGCACGCTGTGTATACAGGCCTGCCCGGTTGACGCCATATTAGGGGCCGCCAAACAGATGCACACCATCATAGAAGATGAATGCACTGGATGCGACCTATGTATTCCACCCTGCCCTGTCGACTGTATCCATATCACACCTGTTAAGGTTGATCAGGATACCTGGCGTTGGCCAGCCCCGGACAGCCAACACACTGCACCCATGGCCTGAGACTCGATTATATTATGTCGCGAAAAACACACTCACTCTGGCATTTTCATGGTGGCCTAAAACTAGATGGCAAAAAAGCCATTTCAACACAACGACCACTACTCAAAGCCAAGCTACCCGAGCAGCTAATATTACCGGTACAGCAGCATATTGGTGATGCGGGTAAGCCAGTGGTTGCAGTAGGCGATAAAGTCCTTAAGGGCCAGATGATCGCCGATAATACAAGCTATATCAGTGCACCGGTACATGCTCCAACCTCAGGTACCGTCACTGACATTGCGGACTACCCAACCCCCCACCCTTCAGGAATTAAGGCCTTATGCATCGTTATAGAGCCTGACGGGAAGGATCAATGGACCGAACTTAAGCCAATTAGCCACCCAACTAACCTGTCTCCTGTCGAGCTAAGACAATGGGTTAGAAAAGCCGGTATTGTGGGCCTTGGCGGCGCGACGTTTCCGACCGCTGTCAAGCTCAATACTGGACCTGAAGCCAGTATTGAAACGCTGATTATCAACGGCGTGGAATGCGAACCCTATATCACCTGTGATGACACGCTAATGCGTGAATATGCAAATGAACTGATTTCAGGATGCGAGCTGATGCAACATATAACTTCAGCACGCCACTGCCTGATCGCCATTGAAGATAACAAACCGGAAGCCATCGCAATACTTCAGAAACGGATTACTGAAAAATCATTACACAACATTGAAGTTGTCGTTATTCCTACCCTTTATCCATCCGGCGGCGAAAAACAGCTCATCAAAATACTGACACACAAAGAAGTACCCAGCGATGGCTTCCCTTCGGAAATTGGTGTTGTGGTTCAAAATGTTGCCACCGCGGTAGCCGTCCACAGAGCTATCTGCCTTGGACAACCGATGATATCCAGGATCGTTACGGTCACTGGCGAAGGTGTTATGCAACCACAAAATATCGAAGTTCTCCTGGGAACCCCCATTGCTGATCTGGTCGCACAATCTGGCGGCTATCATGAAAAGGCAAGCAAGTTGATAATGGGAGGACCAATGATGGGCTTTACTCTGCAAACCGATCAACTTCCTGTAACCAAGGCCTGTAACTGTATCCTTCTAGAAAACACCGAAGAGCAAGCACCCCAACCAATGCCCTGTATCCGCTGTGGCGCCTGTGCAACGGTCTGCCCAGCACAATTATTACCTCAGCAGCTTTACTGGTTTGCCAGCTCTAAAAACTTTGAAATGGTGCAGGATTATCATCTGTTTGACTGTATAGAGTGCGGCTGCTGTTCCCATGTTTGCCCTAGTCAGATTCCGCTGGTGCAGTATTATCGCTTTGCCAAAACTGAAATCTGGAATCAGGAAAGAGAACGTATAAAATCTGATCATGCCAGGATTCGCCATGACTTAAGACAGGATCGCCTTGAACGCGAGAAGAAAGAACGGGAAGAAAAACTGCGCCAGAAGAAACTGATGCTGGAAAAGAAAAAACAGAAAGAGGCGGAAGCCGCAAAAGCCGGCAAGGAGCCAGAGGTCGACCCGAAAAAGGCCGCAATAGAAGCCGCAATGAAACGGGTGCAGGATAAAAAAGCTGCACAGAGCAGTGACAGTAAACCTTCATCAAAACAACCGGAATAACACGACACATGCAATTTAAAACCGCCAGCTCGCCACACCAGATACCGCATAACAGCGTATCTTCTGTGATGTATAAAGTGCTACTGGCACTGATCCCTGGCACCATTGCGATGATTGTGTTTTTTGGCTGGGGTGTACTGGTTAATATCCTGCTGGCGGCGGTGGTTGCCCTGGCATCCGAGGCACTGATGCTTAAAATCCGCAAGCGCCCCATATTACCCTACCTGGCTGATGGTAGTGCCCTGCTCACTGCCTGCCTGCTAGCGCTGGCACTGCCACAACTCGCCCCCTGGTGGTTAACTGTCATTGGTACTGCATTTGCCATTATCGTTGCCAAACACCTGTACGGCGGGCTGGGCTTTAACCCATTTAACCCGGCCATGGTCGGCTATGTAGTGGTCATCATTTCCTTCCCTAAAGAGATGACACAGTGGGTGCCACCGCTGCTGGAAGACTACACCCTGTTAACCTTTACCGAAACCGTCAGGGTTATTTTCACCGGTGAGTTGCCGCTGAATTACACTTGGGATGCGGTCACCATGGCAACCCCGCTAGACACCATAAAAACCCAACTGGGTCTGGAACTGAGTATTAATGAAATCGCCACCCATAAAACCTATGGCTCAATGTTTGGTGCTGTCGGCGGTTTTGGCTGGGAATGGGTGAATGCACTGTTTCTGGCAACTGGTTTACTGCTAGCGATTAAAGGCATTATCGACTGGCGCATTCCAGCTGGCGTGATTATCGCCCTGCTACTTCTCTCTAACACCTTCGCACTTTATGACTATGCCTCATACACTCCACCGACATTCCACCTGTTAAGCGGCGGCATTATGCTGGGTGCTTTCTTTATTGCCACTGACCCTGTCACCGCAGCCACCTCAACCAAAGGTCGCTGGCTATACGGTATCGGGATTGGTATTTTTATCTTTATTATTCGAACCTGGGGCGGCTACCCTGATGGCATTGCCTTTGCCATCATTCTAATGAATATGGCAACGCCAATTCTCGACTATTACACTATTCCGCGTGCCTATGGGCATCGCTGGAACGAACTACCTCACCAGCATAAAGAGCAGGAAGATGAGTCATAATCGTTATATTCTGGTGAGCGGAATTATTCTCGGGTTATTTGCTATTGTGGGTACCGCACTGGTAGGCGTTACCCATGAAGCAACCAAAGAAAAAATCATCGACAATGAACGGCAGGCGCTTTTAAGAAAACTCAACCAGATACTGCCGCAATCTAAGTATGACAACAATCTGCTCAATACAACGATACAGATTGCTGCCGATGATCGGTTAGGCCAGACTGACAGCACTACCATTTATGTAGCAGAACAACAGGGCCAGGCCAGTGCCATGATCTTCCCGGTCGTTGCGACACGGGGTTATAGTGGCGCAATCAAAATGCTGGTAGGTATAAATATTGATGGCAGCGTGGCTGGTGTCAGAGTTGTTAGCCATAAAGAAACCCCAGGCCTGGGCGATGCGATTGAAATTGAACGTAACGACTGGATACTGACATTCAATAATAAATCGCTAACCGACCCCAACGAGAAAAACTGGAAAGTAAAACGTGACGGCGGTGTGTTTGACCAGTTCACTGGCGCCACCATAACCCCACGGGCTGTGGTGCAAGGTGTTCACCTGTGTCTGGTATACTTTAATCGACATAAACAGGAACTGATCGATCAACACACCAAGACTAGATCAGACAATAAGCAAAACAAATGAGCGATAGCGACTACAAACTAATCAGTAAAGATGGACTCTGGAGCAATAATGTTGCACTGGTTCAGCTACTGGGGCTGTGCCCACTTCTCGCAGTTACCGGCACTGTTATTAATGGTCTTGGACTGGGCATCGCCACGCTATTAACACTAGTGCTTTCGAACAGTATCGTGTCGCTGATTCGCCATTGGGTACGCCCCGAGGTTCGTGTCCCGGTTTTTGTACTGATTATTGCCTCGGTAGTTACTGCCATTGAGCTGGCGATGAACGCCTGGCTTTACGAGCTTTACACCGTACTGGGTATTTTTATCCCGCTAATCGTTACCAACTGCGGCATCCTCGCCAGAGCCGAAGCCTATGCCTCCAAAAACAGTCTGCTGCCTTCTATTATGGATGGCCTGATGATGGGGCTGGGTTTCACCCTGGTACTGGTTGCACTGGGTGGACTCAGGGAGTTTCTCGGTTACGGCACATTGTTTAGTAATGCCCACCTGATGTTTGGCGAGATGGCGCGTGACTGGACTCTGGTCTTCATCGATGATTATGCCGGATTCCTGCTAGCGATATTACCGCCAGGTGCATTTATTGGTATGGGGCTCATCATCGCGCTGAAAAACCTGATCGACAAACGCATTGAAAAACAACAGGCTCGCAGCAGTGCAGAAGCTGAAACCCCAGCACAGGCGACTGTCTGATCACCGATGAACAAACATAAACGTTTCGATATTTTTTCCCGGCTAAAAGCGGAAAACCCTGAACCCACCACCGAGCTTGAATATACCACTCCCTTCGAGCTGTTAGTGGCCGTTGCCTTATCCGCTCAAGCGACAGATAAAGGGGTTAATAAGGCGACACGAAAACTGTTTGCGGTGGCGAACACACCAGAGAAAATCCTTAAGCTGGGCGAAGCCGGATTAAAGCAATACATTAAAACCATTGGCCTGTATAACACCAAGGCCACTAACATTCTAAAAACCTGTAAGTTACTTATAAAACAGCACGACTCTGAAGTGCCAGATGACCAGAAAGCACTGGAAGCACTGCCAGGCGTGGGCCGCAAAACAGCAAATGTCATTCGTAACACGGCATTTGGGCATCCCACTATTGCAGTGGATACACATATATTCAGGGTCTCGAATCGCACTAAAATTGCCCCCGGGAAAACGGTACTCGAAGTCGAAAAAAAACTGCTGAAATTTGTACCCGAAGAGTTCAAGCTGGATGCACACCACTGGTTAATACTCCATGGACGCTACACCTGCATTGCCAGAAAACCTCGCTGCGGCTCCTGCATTATTGAGGACCTGTGCGAATTCAAACAGAAAAACATAGATTAAGGTACACTCGACACGATGTTTGGCAATGACAGAAACCAGTTGAGACTCATGTATAAGACCACATGGGAAAAATTCCAGCAGCAGCAACCGCTCAGTGCGCTGGAAAGCCAGATTGCCGAGGTCATTAAAGAGCACCCTGAGTACCAACACTTTATCAGTCAGCTGCACCAGGAATTTCACCCTGAAATGGGCCAGGTTAATCCGTTTTTACATATGGGTATGCATCTGGGACTAAGGGAACAGCTGACCACTAATCGCCCCAGTGGTATTCGTGATATTTACCAGAAAATACTCACAAAAACCCGATCCCCCCATGACACTGAACATCAGATGATGGATTGTCTGGGTGAAGCTATGTGGAGCGCACAACAGAACAATACGGCTCCGGACGAAAAGGCTTATCTCAAGTGCCTGAAAAAACTGACAAAATAATCACCCATTAGTGAATCACGATATACTTCTTCGGTGAACTTTATCGACTGTGATTTTTTTCAGCTTTTTTTCGAATCACGATGAACTACTCCTGTTATTTCAGTCTAAACTTGTGCCCAGTTTTAAAAATTGTGAACCTGTAATGAATACGCACTGTAAGTGACTTGTCATCAGGAGATAATTCAGGATAGACTCACCCTCGAAAACCAACCCATTTAGAAGGTACAAATAACATGACTAACGTAATTAACAAATCTATCATCGCTGCTCTCAGCTTTTTATTCGTTTTTGCTTTTAGCCCTGTTGCCAGTGCGACTGATAACCCTTTCGGCATGAGCGATAGCCTGTCACAACAAACCCAGCTTGCTGATGGACATAAAGGTAAATGTGGTGAAGGCAAATGCGGCGGCGACAAAAAAGGTAAATGTGGCGAAGGCAAATGTGGCGGCGACAAAAAAGCTAAGTGTGGCGAAGGCAAATGCGGCGGCGACAAAAAAGCTAAGTGTGGCGAAGGCAAATGCGGCGGCGACAAAAAAGCTAAGTGTGGCGAAGGCAAATGCGGCGGCGACAAAAAAGGTAAATGTGGCGAAGGCAAATGCGGCGGCGACAAAAAAGGTAAATGTGGCGAAGGCAAATGCGGCGGCGACAAAAAAGGTAAATGTGGCGAAGGCAAATGCGGCGGCGA
>JBFHVQ010000008.1:0-58875 GCA_041589455.1 Gammaproteobacteria bacterium
AAAAAACCCCAACCTTATTAGGTCAGGGTTATTTTTTACGCTTTTCAGTTTATTAAAAAATTAATTCACTGAAAAGTCGCTAACTGAATATCGCAATGCTTATAGCTTGTCTGCTTCAGAAGCCAGGTAATCTGCAACACCGTCTGGAGATGCTGTCATACCTTTATCGCCCTGATTCCAGCCAGCTGGACAGACTTCTCCATGCTCTTCTGTGAACTGAAGTGCATCAATCATGCGTAACATTTCATCAATGTTACGACCCAGTGGCAGGTCATTAACAACCTGGTGTCTAACCATGCCTTCCTTATCGATCAGGAAAGAACCACGGAATGCAACCGCACCGTCTGGTGTTTCTACATCATATGCCTTACAGATTGCATGCGTCATATCGGCAACCAGTGTGTACTTAACCGGACCAATACCACCTTTATTAACAGGTGTATTTCTCCAGGCATTATGCGTGAAGTGAGAATCGATTGAAACACCGATAACTTCTACACCACGCTTGGTGAATTCTTCCAGGCGATGATCGAATGCAATCAGTTCTGAAGGACATACAAAGGTAAAATCCAGTGGGTAAAAGAAAACTACCGCATATTTGCCGCTTGTTGCTTTCTTAAAGTTAAAATCTTCAACAATTTCACCACTGCCAAGCACTGCAGCAGCATCAAAATCTGGCGCTTCACGACCGACGAGTACACCCATTATAGGCTCCTTACTTTTATTAGTTAGATAACCAGCACCCCGAATTGGCTGCCAGCCTTAAAAATTGTGTCCAAAACAGACCCATTAAGATAAAGTGAATCTCAGGGATTGCAAGCCTGTTTGCTAAAATCAGCATTAATTATACCTATCACCTCGATAGAAACAATCAATCAATAATTGATGACGTTCTACTATGATGCTCAACTGCTCATTTTTTAATCGTGCCGCCTGTACGGTAGCTAAGCAATTACTTGGCAAGGTTATTCGCCATTACTATCAGGGCCACTGGTTAGCTGCCCAGATCATTGAAACCGAGTCCTATTATATAGACGATAAAGCGAGTCATGCATCACTTGGTTTTACGGAAAAACGCAAAGCCCTGTTTATGCCCGCGGGATCCATCTACATGTATTACGCAAGAGGCATGGACTCTTTTAATATCAGCACTCGCGGCAAGGGTAATGCCGTGCTGATAAAATCAGCACGCTACTTCCATGACAATCTGTGCGACTTAAATGATTTACAGATTATGCATCAACTTAATCCACTGCCATCTGGTCAACTACGACCTCTGTCACGTCTTTGTTCTGGCCAGGCAATACTCTGTCGCTCACTCCACTTAAAAGTAAACGACTGGGATCAAAAGCAGTTTGATGGGAACAGGCTCTATATAGACGATATAAACTACCGACCCAGTGAGATTATTCAGACAACCAGGCTGGGCATCCCAGTAGGTCGTAACGAGGAATTGCCGCAACGATTTATTGATCAAAAATTCGCAAAACAATGCACACAAAATCCACTCACTGCGCGTAAACTCAATAGCTATACGATTTTAACCTCGTAATTGATCACTAAGCCCGAGTAGAACCGCTTGATAAGCTGCTTCAGCTCGACTTGAGATCTCTAGCTTACTGTAAATATTTTTTATATGGCTAGACACTGTGTGCTGGGACAGGTTCAAAACTTCAGCTAATTGTCTGGTTGTCAAACCCTTGCCAAGATAGCCTAACACCTGAATTTCCCGATCACTCAACATCTCAAGAGTTTGTTTTCGACTCTCATCATCACTCACTAAATTCGGCGAATGCTGAGCTGAAAAATAACTGCACATTTTTGACATCATTTGTGGAGACATGGCAACTTGATCATTGATTAGACCCAGTAGTGAGTTCTTGATTTGATCTCTAGGTTGATTTTTTAGCAGATAACCCTCAGCTCCAGCGCGTAATGCAGAATACAGGCTCTCTTCTTCATTATGGGCAGTCATCACAATAGAGATACAATCAGGGAATTCACAAAGAACTTTTAACAGCTGTTCGCCATTGCCATCAGGTAGGCTTAAATCAACCAGTGCAATTTGCGGCCTGAAACTTTCCAGCATATTCAATGCCTGATGCAGGCTAGATGCACATTTCAGTTCAATACCTGGAAAACACTCTTCAAGAATGAGTTTTACAAAAGACTGGGCAATACTGTTGTCCTCCAGTATCAGCCCCGTTGAGACATTGCCACTCATAAGAAACTACAAAATTCCGCTTGGTTTTATTCTGGAAAATCATAGCACTTACCAACAGACTAATTAATGCCATTCATCATATATATGAATAGCATTGCTTGATATGGATTCAAACGTTACGACACACTCACTTACTTTTAGGTCGAAATGCTTTAATCACTGACTCATCAACCTCAAGATAAGGACCTTCAATTAAGTCCACACAATATGGAATAGCGGGAAATACCGCATCCAGACATTCACGGATAGACTTAGGCTTACCCGGTAAATTCACAATCAGGCATTTACCGCGAATCCCGGCGGTCTGTCGAGATAATATAGCGGTAGGTACATACTGCAAACTCACCTGCCGCATCAGTTCGCCAAACCCCGGCATCATTTTTTCACATACCGCCTGTGTTGCCTCTGGTACTAGATCACGTGGCGCCGGACCAGTTCCCCCTGTAGTGACTGTAAGACAACAGCCTTCCTTGTCTGCCATTTCAATAAGTGTCGCCTCAACCACAGCTTGATCATCAGGAATAACCTTATACACGGGTTCCCATTCGGAGGTGAGATACTCATTAAGCGTATCAATAATCGCCTGACCTGAAAGGTCTTCATAAACACCAGCGCTGGCTCGATCAGATGCAGTGAGCACCCCTATTTTAATCTTAGACATTGTAATTCCCATGATTCATCTATTGCCTGTTCATTATAACAAGCCTGTGATTGATCTTTTTTAATAAATTTTTTGAATTTAGCACTAAACTTATCAGTATGAGCAAACCAACTGACATAGAACTAAAAACCGCAATACAAAAAGCCATTGAGATGAAGGAGCACGATCAGGACCCTGACTTCATTGCCAAGAGCCTGCTTAATCTACAATTTCGAATGCGCTTTTATGAGGAACTGGCACAGATTGCTGACCGATATATGAATCTGGGCCAGGCAGAAAATGAACGGATGTTGTTACTCAGAACCATCGAGAAAGTAAAAGAAATCGAGCTACGCACGGCCAAGCTCGACATTGAAGACTTCGGCCTCGAGTAAACGCACCACTATTCCTCAAGAACAATAGCCTGACCAATACCTCGTTGGTCAGAGGCTGCTGTCATCTTTTGCTTCTGCTTATCCCAAATTACCAGCTGCATATTGCCCCAACTCTGTTCCGACTGTTTTAAGTGGTGACCTCTTGCCTGCATTTCTTTTAATTCCATCGAGTTCAAAACATCAGGCTCCAGAAATATCTGGTCAGGTAAATACTGATGATGGAACCGAGGGCCATTCACAATATCGTTTGCATTTTCTCCCAGATAAAATCGGAGACTACCGAGCAGCACCATGGTTATTATACGACTGCCACCCGGGGTACCAATCACAGCAAGGCGATCATCCATTTCCAGAAAGGTGGGGGACATACTGGATAGCATGCGCTTACCCGGTTCAATCGCATTCGCCTCTGCGCCCACTAGACCATAAGCATTTGGCACACCCGGCTTTGAAGAAAAGTCATCCATCTCGTCATTCAGTAAGACTCCTGTACCTGGTACAACAAAGCCTGAACCAAACGGATAGTTGATCGATAGGGTTGCTGAAACACGATTCCCCTCATGATCGATCACCGAGAAATGGGTGGTATCGCGACTCGGTTTATCATGCGCAACGCCGGGTAGCAAATCACTCGGCAAAGCTTTCGTCGGATGAATACTCGCCGCAAGTCCGGAGGCATATAGCTCACTAGTCAGACGCTCAACAGGCACTGAAACAAAATCAGTATCTCCCAGAAACTGCGCACGATCTCGATAAGCGCGACGCATGGCTTCCACAATATAATGAACAGACTGTGCATCATCTAATGTGTTAATTTCAAAATGTGATAACTGATTCAGAATTTCTAACAGCGCCACACCCCCCGATGAAGGCGGCGCCACGGATGTTACTTTCATATTATGGTAGTGCCCACTCAGTGGTTCACGCTCAATGACCTTATACTGATGCAGATCTTTTGCCTGCCAGATACCACCTGCCTGACGCACTCCACGAATCAGCTTCTGCCCAATAGTCCCATGATAAAAACCGGCAGCCCCTTTTTCAGCGATCGCTGCCAGGGTTTCAGCCAGCGCATGCTGCACGATCACATCTCCATTTTCTGGTACTTCATTATTGCGCAGGAATATTTCAGCTGCAGACTTTGATGACTGCAACGCCTTTAAACGAAAACTCGCCATCCTGCGGTAATGCTCATCAACTTTAAAGCCATTACGCGCATAACTAATAGCCGGTTGCAAACTCTGTTTCAAGCTCAGCCGGCCGTAGTTCTCAGCCAGATGTTGCAATGCTGCGGGTACACCGGGAATACCTGCCGCTAGCGCACCATCCATTGACAGGCCGGGAATCACTTCGCCTTGCGAATCAAGATACATATCACGATGGGCTTTTAATGGTGCTTTCTCACGGCCATCCAGCATCACCTGTGCACCATCACTGCTACGATGCAGTAGCCAGAAGCCGCCACCACCAATACCCGAACTGTAAGGCTCAACCACCGCCAGTGCTGCGCTAATAGCCACTGCCACATCAAAGGCATTACCACCTTGTACAAGTATTTTTTCACCTGCCTGAGTTGCCATTGGGTGCGCAGTTGCTATACCGGCCTGATGACGCTTAGCTGCCTGAGCAACCTGACATGTACTAGTAATAAACAGAATTAGGATGAAATGCCTGAGAAGTGTTTTCATGGTTCTTCCTGACTAAACGGGCTAATGAGTTTTGAGGGTTGTAGAATTAACAAAGGCTCCTGCAGGAGCCTTTTTAGAAGAAATTATTCGCCGGTTAGCTGCTTGTATTTTTCCATCAGCTGTTCTTCTGTTTCTTCATGATCCGGATCTTTCGGAATGCAATCAACGGGACACACTTCAACACATTGAGGCGTATCATAATGTCCTACACATTCGGTACACTTATTAGGATCAATTTCATAAATTTCATCACCAGGTGTAATTGCCTCATTAGGACACTCCGGTTCACACACATCGCAGTTAATGCACTCGTCAGTTATGATTAATGCCATCTATCGCTCCTGGCCAGGCTTGGCCCTACATATTGCGGGGGTCTAAAACCATCCCGGTAAAATCAGCCGCTAATTATAACCTAAATTACAGGACTACGTCCCTACTCGCTATAAGCCTTTATTTGGCGCACTTTTGACTTAACGCATTGACCACCGATTGATGCACAAACTGACTTACATCGCCGTGATGCGAGGCAATTTCCCTTACCAATGTTGAGGAAATAAAGCTGCTTTTTTCTGACGGGGTCAGAAACAGGGTCTCAATATCCGTTGCCAGGTGACGATTCATACTCGCCAGCTGCATTTCATATTCAAAGTCTGATACCACTCGCAAACCACGCAGTATCACGTTTGCCTGCTTCTCGCGCACAAAATCTACCAACAGCTCCGAGAAGCCACAGACTTCTACGTTATCAAACTCAGCTAGAACCAGTTGTGCCATCTCAATGCGTTGTTGCAGCTCAAACAAAGGTGCCTTAGAAGGACTGGCAGCAATTGCCACCACCACACGATCAAATAATTTAGAGGCCCTCGAGACCAGGTCGCTGTGACCATTGGTAATGGGATCAAAGGTTCCGGGATACACCGCAACTACCGACATGGACTTTCCTTTCTAGCTTTCAGATTCATAATTACGTCTTATCAGATAGTAGCCAACCTGACCGGCTTTTTTGCTTTTAACCAGATGCCAGTTTGGCGGCAGCTCAGGCAAGCCTCTCTGGCTATCAGCTTCCAGATAAATACAGGCATGCTCACTCAGACAACCCTGCTGCTCCAGTAACATACAGGCTTGTTGCAACAGGTCACTATCGAAGGGTGGGTCAATAAAAACAATATCGTAAATCTCAGCAGGTTGTTGCTGAATCCACTGTAATGCATCCTGCCGCAATAACTCAATATTATCTGCTGCCAGTGTCTGTATATTATCTGCCAGCAATTTTGCCGCCTGTGCCTGCACTTCCAGCATCACCACCGTGGCACAACCACGAGACGCTGCCTCAAAACCCAAGGCACCACTGCCCGCAAACAGATCCACACAACGCGCGCCGGGAATATCATTCTGCAGCCAGTTAAAGAGGGTTTCTCGCACGCGATCAGTCGTGGGTCGTAAACCCGGCAGATCAGCCACCGGCAACTGACGGCTACGCCACTGACCACCAATAATCCGTAGACGCCCCATGCCTATCTTAGCTTTCACTCAACAAAACTCGCTAACAAATACATTAATTTGTACTGGCTTCAGTTTTTTTACCAACGATCACCGTCAACATTTTATCTGCATTAATACGACGTTTTATTGCATCGTCTATCTGCTGCTTGGTCTGAAGCTTAAACTGATCGACAAACACATCCAGATAATTCAATGGCAGATCATAAAAACCGATTACCGATAAATATTCTGTAATTTTCTTGTTACTATCAATACGCAATGGGAATCCACCAGTAATGTTTTTCACACTATCCTGTAGTTCGTCTTCAGCTACGCCATGATTAATTAATTTGCTCAATTCTGCACGAATAATCTGTAACGCCTGTTCTACCTGATCATTCCGTGTTTTCACACCAATCTGAAAAGGCCCGGCTTCACGCATTGGCGAGAAATAACTATAGGTACTGTAAGCCAGGCCACGTTTTTCACGTACCTCATCCATTAGCCGAGAACCGAAACCACTTCCACCAAACGCATGGTTCGCCAGATAAAGTGAGAAGTAGTCAGCATCACCTCTCGCCATGCCAATTTGCCCCATCATCACGGTGCTTTGTGCTGAAGGGAAATCCACATGAATTGTTTTCGCTGCCGATAATGGCTTAACCGTAGGCAGTGCCTCAGCACGCTCACCCGCAGGCAATTCACGCATCAGCATTTCTGCCATATCTTCTGCCTGTTGACGATCTAACTGCCCAACGATGGCAACCACAGCATTTTTTGCAACATAATATTTTTTATAAAAATTCTTTAAGTCACTTAAATGAAGCTTCTGCAAGCTTTTCTCGGTTCCTTCACTTGGATTTGCATAGGGGTGATCACCGTATAACTCTTTATAAAAAAGTTCAGAAGCGATACTACCTGGTGATTGCTTCGCCGCTTTCACTGACTGCTTTAATCGTTCAAGCTCTCTCTTATACGCAGCTCGGGGAAAATCCGGATGGATCAAAATATTTTTAAGATTAAGCAATGCAGGCTTCAGGTATTGCTCATCACGCAAACTCCTGAGACTTAACCAGGCCATATCCTTAAGCGAACCATTACCAAACACTGCACCTACGGCTTCAAACTTTTCAGCCAACACCTGCGAACTGTCAGTTGCAGCGCCTTCTGCTAATAAGCCATTGGCCATTAGCGCAGTACCGGGAATTTCATCACGTGCACTACCAGCATCAAAAACGATACGCACATCCAGCATGGGAATATCTTCTGACGCAACAAAATAAACCCGTGCACCATTACTGGTTTGCCAATGCTCAATTTGCGGAGATGCAGAGACTGATAGCGCTAGCAACATGCCACTTAACAATAGTTTAAGTCTCATCAATATTTTTAATTTAAGTTTAACCATGACGACCTCCCGCTGCGCGTGGTGCACGACGCTTTGATGGATCTATTTCCTGAGGATCTAATATCGCCACTGTCAGCCCATCATCTTTCAGGTATTTTTTTGCCACTTGCTGAACCTGTTCAGCGGTTACCTGCTGTATTTTTTGCAAGTACTGATTTTTTTTCTGCCATCCCAGACCCACCGTTTCCAGTGTGCCAAGTTGCATTGCCTGATAAAAAACAGAATCTTTTTCATACACCGATGCTGCCATCACCTGCGCCTTTACTCTCGCAAGCTCCTGTGCAGATGGCGCCTGTTTTTGAATATTGGAGATCTGTTGTTTAATAGCCTGTTCCAGTTTATCCATTTTTATATCAGCGCGTGGTGTGCCATCAAATAAAAACAACGTGGACTGCCTCGCATAAAGGTCATAACCCGCACCAACCGATGTGGCGATTTCATTATCTCTAATTAAGTGACGACTTAGGCGACTACTGTGTCCACCATCCAGCACGCCAGCCAGTACCTGGAGCGCATAAACTTCCCATTCTTCTTCGACAGTTTTTAACGAGGGCACTTTATAACCCATTAACAAATAGGGTACTTCGGCTGGCGCTTTTACAGTAACGCGACGCTCTCCTCGCTGCTCAACTTCACGGCGTGGTTTTGGTGGGGTAATTTTCGACGGTTTAAAGTCACCAAAATATTGTTGCGCAAACTGTATTACCTGCTGTGGCTCGACATCACCTGCAACCACCAGTATGGCATTGTTCGGCGCATACCAGGTCTGGTACCAGTCGCGCAAATCTTCCAGCTGCATATTATGCAGATCATCCATCCAGCCAATAATCGGCTGCTGATAACTGGAGTTTAAATATGCCGTCGCATTAAACTGCTCATAGGTCAACGAGGTAGGGTTATCATCAGTCCGTGTTCTGCGTTCTTCCTTGATCACTTCGATCTCTTTCCTAAACTCCGCTTCTTCGAGTTGCAGATTACGCATACGATCTGCTTCATGCTTCAGGCAAAGCTCCAGTCGATCGCTGGCAATGCGTTGAAAATAGGCTGTGTAATCTTTACCAGTAAAGGCATTTTCACTACCACCATTCGCCGCAATAATTTCAGAGAACTCACCTGGCTTGAGGTTTTTGGTGCCTTTAAACATCATGTGTTCCAGCGCATGAGAGACCCCGGTAACACCCGGATATTCATAGGAACCACCCACCTTATACCAGACCTGTGACACTACCACCGGTGAACGATGATCCGGCTTAACCAACACTTTCATGCCGTTTTTAAGTTGATAGGTATAGACACCTGACTGACTCTCTAGCTCAATGTTACGTGCTGGCTGATTCTGACAGGCGCTCAAAACAAGTACACCGCTGAGCGCCACACCGATAATGCTGATTTTTTTAATCAACTTCATTCATCTACCCCAAATAGATTCAAATAATTAGGCTTAATACTGACCGAATGCCAGATGCCGAGTTCCCCTGAACACCGTAGAATGATAGGATAAGCGCTTCCTGATATACAGCCCAGAACAAGCGCAAATCGATATGTTTGGTTTTCTACGCCGCAAAAAAAAATCGCCCGAAGCCACTGCACCTGAAACCGCTTCAGAAGTCCTTCAGGATGCCAGTCCAGAAATACAGCCGGGAGAAGAGCCCGACACCCCATCTCCTGAAGTTCAGGATCATACCGTAGAAACCATCTCCGATGCCAGCGAGGCAGAAGAAACCACCCCGGCTATCAACGAAGCAGCTGAGCCTGCCGTAGAAGCGACCATAGAAAACCAGGCGCCCGCCGAGCCTGCTGCCGAAACAGCTCCGGACGAACCTGAGAAAAAAGGCCTGTTTGGTCGTTTACGTGATCGCCTGAGTAAAACCCGTGCCAGCCTGACCGATGGCATGGCTGACCTGGTTCTGGGTAAGAAAACCATTGATGATGAGTTACTGGAAGAGCTCGAAACGCGTTTACTCAGTGCCGACGTCGGTATAGAAGCCACAACTCGCATTATTAATGATCTCACCAAACGGGTTTCACGTAAGGAACTCGACAATCCGGAAGCCCTGTTCAATGCACTGTGTGAAGACATGGTCGAGATTCTTCAACCCGTCGATAAGCCATTACAGATTGACGCCAGCAAATCACCGTTTGTGATTCTGGTGGTCGGCATCAATGGTGCCGGCAAGACAACCACCATTGGTAAACTAGCCAAACGCTTTCAGTCACAGGGCAAATCGGTCATGCTGGCCGCCGGTGATACCTTCCGGGCGGCAGCGGTTGAGCAGTTACAGACCTGGGGCGAACGAAATAATATTTCAGTCGTTGCTCAGGGAACCGGTGCGGATTCTGCCTCGGTTATTTTTGACGCCATTGAATCGGCAAAAGCCAGAGGCATCGACATTGTTATCGCCGATACCGCCGGCCGCCTGCATACCCAGACAAACCTGATGGACGAGCTAATTAAAATCAAGCGGGTAATGGGCAAACTGGATAACAGCGCACCCCATGAAACCCTGCTGGTTATGGATGCCGGTTTTGGCCAGAATGGCCTGATCCAGGCCCAGCAATTTAATGACGCCATGAACCTGAGCGGACTGGTACTCACCAAACTGGATGGTACTGCCAAAGGTGGCATTTTATTTGCCATTGCTGAAAAGCTGGCAACGCCGATTCGTTTCATTGGGGTTGGTGAAAGCATCGATGATTTACGCGAGTTTAATGCCACTGAATTCGTCGACGCTCTACTAGATAAGCAACCTGACGAATAAGCAGTCCTTATCTCTGGCAATTTGTAATCGCCTTTATATAAATAATAAAAACCTGCTGAGACAGATAAACACCGGCGTGACCCACCTCAACGTCAACAACGCTTTTAACCATCAACAACTTAGTGCAAAATAGCTTCCCATGATTCATTTTGATAATGTTAGTAAGCGCTACCCCGGTGGACACGAAGCACTCAGCAATGTGAGCTTTCACTTACCCCGCGGTGAAATGGCCTATCTCACTGGACACTCTGGTGCAGGTAAAAGCACCCTGTTAAAACTTGTGGCACTGATTGAACGCCCCAGCCGTGGCAATCTGGTACTGGATGGCGTTAACCTGAGCAATGTATCAAATAGCAAAGTCCCCTATATCCGTCGCAATATCGGCATTATCTTTCAGAACCACCATCTACTTTATGACCGCACAGTATTCGATAATGTCGCACTGCCTCTAGTCATCGCTGGTTTTCAACATAGGGAAATTGGTAAACGGGTACGTGCTGCTCTGGATCAGGTCGGCTTACTGAAGAAGGAAAAAGCGGACCCGATTACGCTCTCCGGCGGCGAGCAGCAGCGTGTAGGTATCGCTCGTGCGATAGTCCATAAACCCGGACTGTTACTGGCCGATGAACCAACTGGTAATCTAGACCCGGAGCTTTCCAAGGAAATCATGGAGCTATTTGCTCGCTTTAATCAGGTCGGCGTTACAGTATTGATCGCCAGCCATGATCTGGATCTGATCAAGCAAATGGGCAATCCGGTGATCAGCCTGAATAATGGTCTGCTGACGCACAATAGCCTGAAACAGGAGGCTGCCGATGCCACGGCATGACGCAAACCAGCTGGCGAAAAGCAGTCCGGTACAGGCATGGCTAATAAATCACCTGCGCACGCTAATCTCCAGCCTGGGCACAATGACACGCCAACCGGCTTCATCTTTAATGACAATCGCGGTAATCGCAATTGCCCTGGCCTTACCTTCAGGCCTGTTTGTCATGCTCAACAATGCAAGCCATGTGAGTATTGGCTGGGATAATAGCGCACAAATTTCCGTGTTTCTCAAACCTGACATCTCCGAGAAACAGGCTAATAAGCTGATGCAAAAGCTGAATTTATATGAAGACATCGAGTCAGTCAGCTTGATACACAAAGACGATGCCTTAAAGGAATTCATGAAAATATCCGGTTTTGGTGACGCGCTGGAGTCATTAGGTGATAACCCTCTGCCCCACGTACTCACCATACAGCCCCGAGTAGATTCTACTCGTCCGGATAAGGTCCGCTACTTGCTCAAGCAGTTAAACCAGTTGAAACAGGTCGAACTGGCACAGCTTGATCTGCAGTGGGTAAAACGCCTGTTTGCGATGCTGGAAATAGCCCAGAAAGGCATTTGGGTCATTGCCAGTTTACTGGGTATTGCGGTGCTACTTGTAGTCGGCAATACCATTCGCCTGGATATTCAGAATCGCCGTTCAGAAATCGAGGTCACCAAGCTGATTGGTGGCACCAATGCCTTTATCCGTCGCCCCTTTCTCTACACTGGCTTGTGGTATGGCATTAGCGGCGGCCTACTCGCCTGGCTATTAACCGCCATTTCTATGGCGCTGCTTGATGATTCCGTCGCTCACCTGGCAAGCCTCTACAATAGCGGCTTCCAGCTACGCGGCCTGAGTCTGAATGAAACCCTGGGACTGATTGGCTTTAGCTGTCTGCTAGGCCTTGGCGGCTCATGGATTGCAGTGGGCCGGCATCTCAGTGAGATTGAGCCAAGTTAAGCCGATTTTTTCCCTGCCTTTCCCTGTATATTCACTATATTAAAAGACAGACCATGCAGAACCACTGACCAAGCGCATTACTTATCAGTGGTTTTTATGGCAAGTTTATATATTGCACATAAAAAGCCGCCTGCAATTACTACAATATTTAAGCTGGCTATTCATGGACGATACACACTTATTTAATTGGCAATATAATATGTCTACAAAGAAGCAGCGCGTCTTATTGATTGATCACTCTGGCACATCACTGGCCATCATCAGTAAGCTAATAGCAAAAAATATCCCAGAGGCAATTGTTGATGCCGCAATGAACGCCAATGAAGCGCGACGCCTGCTAACAAATCACGATTACCAGCTAATTACCACCTCGCGCAACCTGCCAGATATCGACTGCCACGACCTAATCAAGGTGGTTCGTGATGAGCTTGCCGTCAAGCGCACGCCAATGATTGTTATTTCAGGAGAAACAACCAGTATTTTTGAAGACCACCTGGCCTGTGAAAAAGTAAATGGCTACTTCGATAAAAATCTTGGGCAACGTAAACTGGTTGACTATATCGACTCATTCCTTAATACAAGCCCACCTGTGGCACAGCTAACTGGCAATATTCTCTATGTCGAGGACAGCCCGACTGTGGCTCTGGCAACTAAGAAATTACTCAGCAAACATGGCTACAACTATTTACTCGCCAAAGATGCAGAACATGCACTGCAATATGTACAACAGTCCTTTTCCGAAGACCACATACAGCCATTCGACCTGTTACTAACGGATATTCAGCTGGCAGGCCATATGAGCGGCCGCGACCTGATTCGTGAAATCCGCCATGGACTCGGACTGGGTCATCAACAACTACCTATTCTTGTAACCACCTCCAGTAATTACGAATCTGACCCCAATGGGCAAAATCGTATATTTTCCGCTGGTGCCAACGATATTATTGAAAAGCCTGTTCGTGAGCCTATTTTGATAGCCCGACTGAATAATTTACTTATGTTGCGCCAGCAATATCTGCAAATCCTCCACCCTGACAACCCTCTTGCCATCAACGATTAGCATAAATCAACTGCAAATCAATCACTTATATATTAGCCGCTTTGAACTTTTCTGATTATTAGCACTCCAATAAAAAGAGTGCTAATATTATTACCGAAGATATTTTGGAGTGAATATGTCAAACGAACTGATACTTGCATCTAATCATTTGCCTCTGGCGAGTGGCAGCCTGGATCAATATATCCAGAATGCGCAGGTTATCCCCATGCTCACCGATGAGGAGGAGCGTGAATACGGCCGCAGACTGGCAGAGCACGGTGATCTTGAAGCCGCGCAGAAGCTGGTTATGTCGCATTTACGGTTTGTCATTCGTATCGCCCGCGGTTATCAGGGCTATGGTTTACCCCTCGCCGACCTGATTCAGGAAGGTAATGTTGGTCTAATGAAAGCGGTTAAGCGCTTTAGTCCCGATCATAATGTACGCCTGGTTTCTTTCGCGGTTCACTGGATCCGTGCAGAAATTCACGAATATGTACTGAAAAACTGGCGTATCGTTAAAGTCGCCACCACTAAAGCACAACGCAAGCTGTTCTTTAATTTGCGCAGCGCCAAAAAGCGCCTTGGCTGGTTTAGCAAGGAAGAAGTGGAAGGCGTAGCCAAAGACCTTGGCGTTAAACCTGAAACGGTACTCGAAATGGAATCTCGTCTTAGCAACTACGATATGGCATTTGATGCTCCATCGGATGATGACGATGACAACCTGGTAGCCCCATCAACTTACCTGGCTAGCCCGACAGCAGATCCCGCACAATTACTTGAATCTGATGACTGGCAACAACAACGTCATCAGGCACTGGGTGATTCTCTTGCCAATCTTGATGAGCGCAGCAGAGACATTCTTATGTCACGCTGGATGGACGATGAAAACAAGGCAACCCTGCATGAACTTGCAGCCAAGTACAATGTTTCCGCAGAGCGCATTCGCCAGCTGGAAAAAAATGCCATGAAAAAAATTCGTACGGTATTAGAAGCCTGATTTTTTACTCAAGGCAAACTAAAAAGGCGTTCATATGAGCGCCTTTTTTATTGACACCAATAAAAAAAAGCAACAAGCCCTGGAACAGAATAATGAAGATAACTTCACTCGATAAAATAACCGATAGCGAAGTTTCACATAATTATAAAATCAAAAAACGTCTGATGATCCCCAATGATCAGATTCCTCATATCAGCAATTTCTCACAGGCAACCTTTCCACCAGGCGAAATTGCACCGTCACATCAGCACAGCGATATGAGCGAAGTTTTTTTCATACAGTCGGGGCAAGGAGAAATACAGGTTAACGATAACTGCCATATTATAAAACCAGGCACCTGCATTACCATTGAACCCGGTGATGAACACGAGTTAAGAAATACTGGAAGCGAAAACCTGGTGGTATTGTATTTTGGTGTTATTCCATAATTATAGAAAGACCTAAATAACTCATACCTCTGAGTTTTCACGACGCTTCCTGAGTGGCCGGCAAAGACATCGATAACACACCCGCCGCCAGCACAAATACACTGGAAATAATTAAACAGCCTACCAGTCCCTGTGTTTGAAAGACCCAGCCGGATAGTACGGTTCCTGTTAAACGACCTGCGGCATTCGCCATATAATAAAAACCGACATTCATCGAAACATTATCCTGCTCTGACCAGGCAACGATTAAATATGAATGCACCGCGGAGTTAATGGCAAATACCACCGCAAACACGATCAAACCTGTAATTAGCGATATCTGCGGATCTATATCAAGATAAATAGCCAGTGCAATTATCCCCGGTAACAGACTGAGCACTAACGCCCACAGTGTTGCAGTTTTCCCATTCGGTCCATGGTTATGATGGCTGCGACGAATTAATTTTGGCGCACTGGCTTGCACAACACCATAGCCGATAATCCATAAGGCAATAAAACCACCCACCTGCATAAAGCTCCAGCCAAATACTGAATAAAGATATACGGGCAAGGCAACAACAAACCAAACATCCCGAGAACCGAATAAAAAGAAGCGCGCAGCAGATAAACGATTAATCGCCGGTGACTTTGAAAATATTTGCTTGAACTTTACTTTCGAACTGGATTTACCTAAGCCAGAAGGCAATAGAAATACCGTCATAATTAAAACGACAAATAAACTTGCTGCCAACACTCCCAGTGCACCACGAAACTCAAACCATTCCAGCAGCATTGCACCAAGAAAAAAACCAACCCCTTTAAGGGTATTTTTTGAGCCTGTTAAAAACGCAATCCATTTAAATAATTTTGAATCAGCATCCTGGTCAGTTGTCGAAATAATGCTTTTAATGCTCGCTTTAGCTGACATTTTATTTAGGTCTTTTGCAATGCCCGACATTGCCTGTGCCAGCATCACATAAGCTACGCTCAAATAAGCATCGGGCACCATTAACATAACCAGGGCAATAACCTGTAGCAGCATGCCGATATTCATTGTCAGGTTAAGTCCAATTCTGGAACCTAGCCATCCACCAACCAGATTAGTGACAATGCCAAAAAACTCGTAAAACAGAAATAGCATCGCCACTTCAAATGGCGAATAACCCAGCAGATGAAAATACAACACTACCAGCATACGGATAGCGCCGTCTGTTAGCGTAAAAGCCCAGTAGCCACCAGTGACGACCAGATAATTTTTTATCGCATCAGACATCAGAGATCTTTGGCGATATAAGCCGCAAGCTCCATCATCCGATTAACATAACCCCATTCATTATCATACCAGGCATAAATTTTTACCTGAGTATCATCGATTACCATAGTGGATGGCACATCAATAATGGATGAGTGTGGATTATTAACATAATCCACCGAGACCAATGGCCGCTCTTCATAGCCCAGGATACCTTTCAATTCTTTTTCCGATGCTGCCTTAAATAAAGCATTCACTTCGTCAACGGTAGTTTTTCGAGACGCTTCAAAAACAAAATCGGTTAATGATGCATTTAATAATGGCACCCTAACTGCGTGCCCATTTAAACGTCCTTCGAGCTGTGGAAAAATTTTAGTAATCGCTTTAGCTGAACCGGTGGTTGTAGGTATTAACGACTCACCACAGGCACGCGCCCTGCGTAAATCCGCATGCCCTTTGTCCACAATTGTCTGCGTATTGGTAATATCATGAATGGTTGTCATACAACCATGTTTTATACCGATGTTTTCATGCATCACTTTGACGACAGGCGCAAGACAATTGGTAGTGCAAGATGCTGCGGTAATAATATTGTGTGTTTCAGGTTTATATTCCTGATGATTGATTCCATAGACAATATTGACCGCCGGTTCAGGCACCGGTGCAGAGACCAGCACTTTTTTTACACCCTGATCGAAGTAGCATTGCAACGACTGTTCAGTTTTAAACTTTCCGGTGCAATCAATCACCAGATCAATATCCTTACCTACCCAGTCAATATCAGCAGGATTTTCTTCACTGCTATAAGTAACTCGCTTACCTTCAATCGTAATAGAATTTTTATCGAAGCTAATATCACGATCCCAACGGCCATGCACTGAATCAAACTCCAGCAGATGCGCCATACAGCGACTGTCGCCAGCAATTTCATTAATATGCACAATTTCATACGCTGGATTATCCCAACCCGCGCGAAGACCCAGCTTACCCATACGGCCTAAACCGTTAATACCAATACGTATAGACATTACTATTTCAACCCGTTACCTGACACATCAATTAACCACAACACAATGCCTGTGGCCGATCCACCATACTATTTAACTTGAGTAAATCCTGCTTAAACGGCTTGCCACGTTTATTCGCCTCCGCCGTCACCGATAAAACCTGCAGCGCCCAGGACTCAAGCTCGTCATTAATCTGATAATAAATCCACTGCCCCGCACGACGATCCTGCACCAGGCCATCACTACGTAATAACGCCAGATGCCTCGATACCATAGGCTGTGATAGCCCCAACGCATGGGTAAACTCACACACACATAACTCGCCCTCACATTGCAGCAACATCAGACAACGCAGGCGGATTTCATTCGACATTGCTGAGAACAGCGTATTGGCTAGGATTTTCATGGGAGAAATATATGATAAATCATATATATGATCAAGGATATATACGATTACAGGATTATGTGTGGAATTAATTGCAATAAGGCATAACAAGTAGGCCAGCCTGACAATGAACTTCCCCCGATTTAGTGGACAACAAAGTCTAACTAAATCGGGGGAAGTTCAGCAAAAGCTCATACAGCTTGTTAAAACGCATGAAAAACTTAAACATGTTCTTCATTTTGAACTTTATTACCTACCACAGCTCAAAGATTACTATCGCAAATTTGATTTTACGGATGAAACAGATGATATAGAGCTTTTACGGTGTAAAATTTTCACCAATCACAAATAGGACAGCCACCTTAAGAATCACAACTTTATAATGATGACCATATATCAGTTATAACATTCATATAACACTTAACAACAAACAAACACCGCCAAATTCCAACTAGCCACTTTTTCAACCTTGCGGGAACTGATTCATTAACTCAAGTAATGGCTACAACAAATTTTTTGCTTAAAAACCAAATGACGAAATTCTTTACACGAATTAATTATTGACAAATGCAACACTATTTAATCACTACTAGAACAGTAACTTATAATTATGGCGCAATTATTGCTGCACACACTACATCGTTCACATATTCTGTTTAGTACGCAAAAGGAATTACAAAATGAATCTATGGAAATTTTCTACTACCACTTTAGCTCTCTCAACAAGTCCAAATTTAACGGTAATTAAAAATTTGACAGCCTTAATTCATAGCGCATTTAGACAGCCCCGGACAAGAACAACTCATATCACTGATAGAAATTATTTCTACATTTCACTACGATTTAATCTTGGCGCTTCACAACCATCATTAAATCCACTGGGCAATATATTTACCTAAGACGAATATTCTTACTCCTCGAATCATTTTTCACATATTTTTTAATTATTTATCACAACAAATGAGGGATCATAATGTATAAATTCATATTTTACTTATGTTTTGGCATTACAGTTTTAGCCTGCGATACCACCAACAATAACAATTTGGATAACATGACTGACGACATCAATATAAATGACATTACTGATATCGACAATTCATGCAACACAGCTCGCTCTAACCAGAAACTTAATACCGTTATTTCCCCACCATGCAACTTATCAGGGAAAAAAATTAAGCACACAGTTGAATCTGGCACAGGTATTTTTGCAACTTCAGGCGAATTCACCTTATCCACCTCTTCAGAGCATTCAATCTACGATATTAGCGGAGATAGTTTAAATATCTTTGATTCATCTGGCACTTATACATATACAACCAACGGTAACGAGACAACTATCACTTTAACAGACTCAATATTCTCCCACCTCGAATGCGTCTACAATTACACCTCTGCAGACTTTACCGGATTTTGGAGCTTCTTAAGACCTGACGGCTCACCGGCAAAACTCTCCTCTAATCTTCCCGCCTCAGGATTTCTTGAATTTGATTTCACTACGGGACTTGTGGACAAAGGAGAAATATATGGTGAACAGCCCTTTTCTGGCGTCCCATGGACAATACAGAATATAGTTATCACGCCAGATGAGAACGGTGATTTTCATGGTTCATTTGAGTGGCATTGGGGACTAATAAGGCACGTTAATATTGATTGGCAAATCACAGATCACGGCAATGGCACCGCTACCATTTTAACTCTTGACAAAGATGGAGACGGTGTACCAGGCATTCCATTGGAATTTGAGGATAAAAATCAGCCATTTTTGGGTTTCAACATATCACTTGATGGTCTATTAACACTAACGTCTGGAACATATCGATGCACAGCTACTTCAGATCCTGAATCAATTCAATCAGGCACCTTTAACGAGATTTAACCCATGCGCCAGGATAGATATAACAATCCCAATAATAAATCGTTATGCGGTACCTGGGAAACGGAGATCACTTTATATTACTCCGTTTTCGTTTTTCGTAAAACTAAAACCCAATATGAGTGGCCACTCTAATATATTTTTACAAACAGCAACTCATATGGAATTCAGTATGTACGCGTATATACATTTAACATTGAGACTATTTATTCCAAATTATTTTAAGGATTATAAAAAACCATCAGTCAACTAATCGCTATCACAAGCAATCTCTATTTTTTAGCTGTTGCCTGTAACCTGGCTTATAAAAACAGAACACAGAGCACTCCATATTCATGCTCTGTCCTACCCATAAATGACTCAGAACACCAAAGGAATAACCTCCCTTTTATTATTGACAACTACAAATACATTTTCCACTATTAATACACTGAGCTTTTAACGCTAAAATCACACATTTTATAATTTACTCATTTTGAACCATGGAACTTATATACAAATTATCACACAACCACATTCATGACTTACACAATTTATATAAAGACGAATGGTGGACGAACACAAGAACTCTAGAGCAAACCAAAAACTGTGTTGAAGGCTCTCAAATAGTTATCGGTCTGGTCGACAACAACCAGCTGATTGCCTTTGTTCGCGTCATTACAGATTACACTTTCAAAGCACTGATCTTTGATCTGATAATTAACAAGAATTATCGACACAGGAAACTAGGGCAAAAGCTCATACAGCTTGTTAAAACGCATGAAAAACTCAAACATGTCCTTCATTTTGAACTTTACTGCCTGCCTGAACTTAAAGATTACTATCGCAAATTTGATTTTACAGATGACATAGATGGTATAGAACTTTTACGGTGCTACAATTTGACTCCCATAGACGCAACTTAATTCTATAGGTCTAACTCCAACCTTCCTTGACTGTTATAGACACAGAAAGCAAAGCATCTCCTATTGCTAGAATTAGCACCACTAATTACTACGAACGTAGCTTTTCCAGTGGCACAGAAAACTCAGTCTGATCAATTTTCTTTTTACGCTGCATGGTCTTCCAGGCATGTCCATAAACCACTTCATAAGTAGCAGGTAATTGCCCATCACTACGAAATGCTTCATATGCATCAATTACCCGCTTTAGTTTCGACGGTGTAACCAGCCCGCGTTCTGCAGATTTTTTCTGAGTATTCAGTGTTGTGTTAGCACCAATGGCTTTTAGGTCAGACATAACCGACATCGCATCCTGATAGGTCAACGTCATCATATCCATATCCATTACTGGCTCTGCTAGGCCAACCTGTATCAGCTCATCGCCCAGATCATGCATATCGGTGAATTCATTGACATGCGCAAAATCATCTGCCTGCGCCCAGCTTTGTTTAAGCTCCTTTAAAGTATCGGGGCCAAAGGTGGTAAACATTAATAAACCATTTGGTTTGAGTATCCGTTTGAATTCGGTGAATACTTTCTGGTAGTCACACCACTGCAACATTAAATTTGAAAACACCAGATCGACCGACTCGTCTTCCAGTGGAATGTCTTCTGCATCCGCGCACAGTAATTCAGGCTTGCGCAACCAGCCACCTTTTTTACGTGTCTGTTTGAGCATTTCCGGTGACAGGTCTAGGGAGATAACTTTCGCTTTTTTAAATTTATTTAATAGCCCCTGTGTACCCCAACCAGTACCGCAACCCACATCGATAATTTTATCGGGCTTTATGCAGGTTAAATCGATACGCTGCAATAAGTCTTCACATACCTGGCGCTGCAATACTGCAGATGATTCATAACGAATCGCCTTGGCATCAAAGTGGCGCTGTATCCGGTTTTTTTGCTGATCGTTTGGTCTGTGTCTAGCTTGATTCATTAGAGCTCTAACGTTTTTCCAAAGTTTTTGCACACTGTTTTAGTTGCTGCGCAAACTCTTTGGTATGAGATAAAAATGGCGCATGCCCTGCCTTTTCATATAGTTCCACCTGCGCTTCGGGCATCAGCTTATTTATTGCCTGCGACAGCTCTTTGGGCACCAGTCCATCCTGCCCTCCCAGTGCCCAGCTAACCGGCTGTGTGATTTGTGATAACTGTTCACGTAAATCAGTGCACTTGAGAACATCAAGCCCGGCATTCAGGCTATGTTGATTCGGTGGAATCTGCTGTAAAATTTTTTCACGTAATGCACGCAATGTTTTTCGACCAGACTCTGAGCCCTTAACCTGCAATGACAGGAAGCGACGAATTGTACCTGAAAAGTCTGCCTCTAGAGAATCTGCAAACTGCTCGAACACACTAGCATCAACGCCACTTACCCAGTTATTACGACCCACAAAGCATGGGTTTGTACTGACCAGTAATAGCGCATCGACCAGACCCGTTTGCTGCAAAGCCAGCTGAATACAGGGCAAGGCACCCAGTGACCAGCCCACCAGTAACAACGGGCTACCGTCTTCCTTTAATTGCTCGCAAGTTTGCTGTAACGCATCTGTCAGATCCTGCAAATTATCAAAGTGCTGCTGATGCTGCTCGCCATGCCCTGGCAAATCTATTGCGAACAATTCAAGCTCGTCACCCAGCAACTCCTGCACTGGCTGCCACACACATTGATTCATACCCCAGCCATGCACCATCAGCACACGCACGGAAGATTCTGTCATCAGCATTGAGAATTCACCCGCCCTGATTTTCGTGCTACATTGCGCGTTTTGAAGTTCACCTGTCAGGACACCTTTGTGGATCTATTACAGCAGCCCATTATACTCATTATTGGCTTTGCCCTGTTCGGCTATTTACTGGGGTCAGTATCTACCGCCATCATCACCTGCAAACTCATGGGGTTATCTGACCCTCGCACCGTCGGCTCCAATAATCCTGGCGCGACAAATGTTTTGCGCGCAGGCGGTAAGAAAGCGGCAGTGATTACGCTACTTGGCGACATGCTGAAGGGCCTGCTCCCGGTACTGATCGTGGTGTTATTAGAGATGCCAGAGGAAGTCATTGCCGCTACTGGTATAGCCGCTTTTCTGGGACACCTTTATCCTGTCTACTATGGCTTCAAGGGCGGCAAGGGCGTCGCGACTATATTAGGTGTACTTTTAGGCATTCACTGGCAACTCGGCCTGGGCACGATTGCTATCTGGTTAGCCATGGCGTTCACCTTCCGCTACTCATCACTTTCAGCCTTAGTTGCGGCCGCTTGTTCACCAATATTAAGCTGGTTTATTTCCGGATCGCAGATCATCACCGCCAGTGTTGCAGTCATGGCTGCCATATTAATATGGCGTCATCGCAGCAATATTAAAAAACTGCTGTCAGGTGAAGAAGACAAGATTGGTCGTAAGAAGTCGGCTTAAGCCCCTAACACACTATCTTCGCTTAAGGTGTGTGGTGTCAAAACCGGGGACAGAGCTTAAAAAGCAAGGTCTGTCCCCGATGGATAAGTGCTGAGATAATTTCTTCTATCAAGGCATCGAGAGCCTGATAAAGTGACTCTCTGGAACTTCTCCAGCGGGGTCAGACCACCGCTTTCTGGTGCTCTGACCCCTGTTGTTAATCCACCTGCCTCAAACGAAGCTCATATTTGTTATAGTTTTGACACCACCTACTCTCAACGAAGCCAGCTCCCCTTCTTCATCGCCAAACATCAAACCGCTTCCAGCTCACCCATCGGCCAACGCGCTCGCGCATTTATTTCTAGCGGCTCTGTCTGCCCCGCCATTAATCTCAGGCAACCGGCATAAGCGATCATCGCGCCATTATCGGTACAGAATTCAATTCTTGGATAATACAGTTGACCACCCTGCTTCTGCATCATCGTTTGCAGTGACTCACGCAAACGCAGATTCGCACCCACACCCCCGGCAATCACCAGGGTTTCTGCACCGACCTGTTCGACCGCCCTTCGACACTTTATAGTTAGTGTATCCACCACCGCTTCTTCAAACGCTCTGCAGATATTGGCTTTAGTCTGTTCATCTTCGTTGCCGGCGGCCACTTCTTTCTGCCAGGTATTCAGGGTAAAGGTTTTTAATCCGCTAAAACTAAACTCCAGTCCGGGGCGATCGATCATTGGCCTCGGAAATTTATACTTACCCGCCTCGCCCTGCTGCGCCAGTTTTGCCAGTACCGGCCCACCGGGATAACCCAGCCCCAGTAATTTGGCGGTTTTATCGAAGGCTTCACCCGCTGCATCATCCAGACTTTCACCCAGCAGTTCATACTGGCCAATGCCTTTTACTTCCGCCAGTAAGGTATGACCTCCAGACACTAGTAAGGCAACAAATGGGAATTCTGGTGCCGATTCTTCTAACATAGGCGCCAGTAAATGACCTTCCATATGATGCACACCAATCGCGGGAATACCCAGTGCCATTGCCATGGCCCTGCCAGTTGAAGCGCCCACCATCAGTGCACCAATCAAACCAGGGCCTGCGGTATAGGCAATCCCATCGAGCTGTGTTTTATCCACACTGGCTTCCGCGAGAGCCTTTTCTGCCAGCGGCAACAGGTAACGTACATGGTCGCGGGAAGCCAACTCCGGCACCACGCCACCATATTCACCATGCAGTGCCACCTGCGAATGAAGCGCATGGGAAAGTAGCCCACGCTCTGAGTCATAAACCGCTAATCCGGTCTCATCACAAGAAGATTCAATGCCTAATACAATCATTACTATCCAATTCTGCAGATTTATTTTGGTAATTACGGAAAAACTGATATAATCCCGCGGTTCTACGGCAGGCCTTTTGTGCTGCTATTAACAGATTACCCAATTTTAGAGTGAGAATTCTGAATGCCACAAGTTAAAGTTAAAGACAACGAGCCATTTGACGTTGCTCTGCGTCGTTTCAAGCGTTCATGCGAGAAAGCCGGTATTTTAACCGAAATCCGTCGTCGTGAGTGCTACGAAAAACCAACAACCGAACGTAAGCGTAAAGCTGCTGCTGCGGTTAAGCGCAACCTGAAGAAGCTATCAAAAGAGCGCGAGCGTCTGACTCGTAATCCTCATCGTCGCCGCTAATTAGACATTAGAAATAAAGGCCTGACGATATGAGCCTGAAGCAAGATCTGACTGATGCCATGAAAGCCGCCATGAAAGGTGGCGACAAAGATCGGCTGGGTGTAATCCGCCTGATCATGGCTGCAATCAAACAGATTGAAGTCGATGAGCGCATCGAACTGGATGATGACCGCGTTCTGGCGGTTCTCGACAAGATGGTTAAGCAACGCCGCGAATCCATTAGCCAGTATAAAGATGCCGGTCGCCAGGACCTCTGGGAAAAGGAAGAATTCGAGATTACCATTCTCAAAGACTTCTTGCCCGAAGAACTGAGCGATGAAGAAATCGAACTGATGATTGCCAAAGCGGTTGAAGATACCGGCGCCAGCTCCATTAAAGATATGGGCAAGGTTATGGGTATACTTAAACCACAAATGCAGGGCCGTGCTGACATGGGCGCCGTAAGCGGTAAAATCAAGGCAAAACTTAACGCCTGATATCTTCTCTGTTATCTCCGAGCGTTTCTGTCGGAGATCCAGTGCTTTTAAAGTCACTAGATTCCCGACAGTCGCGTTCGGGAGTGACCAGAAAATAGACTACTATAAGACCTAAAACTCCCAGAGCTGATATGACTGAGCTTAAAAACGATCGTTTCCTCCGCGCACTTCTCAAACAACCTGTCGACCGTACGCCGATCTGGATTATGCGACAGGCGGGACGCTATCTACCTGAATACCGTGCCACCCGCGAGAAAGCCGGCGACTTTATGAGCCTGTGCATGAACCCGGAGCTGGCCTGCGAAGTCACCCTGCAACCACTGGAGCGATTTGATCTCGATGCTGCCATTCTGTTTTCAGATATTCTGACAATTCCAGACGCTATGGGTCTTGGCCTCTACTTTGAAACCGGCGAAGGCCCTCGTTTCAAAAAACCTATTCGCACTGCATCTGATGTAAAGAACCTGCCGATTCCAGATCCCGAAAACGAACTGAAATATGTAATGGACGCTGTGCGAACCATTCGTCGCGAACTTGACGGACGTGTACCCCTGATTGGTTTTTCCGGCAGCCCCTGGACTCTGGCGACTTATATGATCGAAGGTGGCAGCAGCAAAACCTTCAGCAAATCCAAAACCATGCTGTTTGACGAGCCGGCACTGGCCCATCAGCTACTCGACAAAATTGCCGATTCAGTGATCAGCTACCTTAATGCACAAGTAGCGGCAGGCGCTCAGGCACTGATGATCTTCGACACCTGGGGCGGCAGCCTGAATCCTCAGATGTACAAACTGTTTTCACTCGATTACATGCAGAAAATTGTCAACAACGTCACCCGTGAAGCAGATGGTCGCAAAGTCCCTGTTATCCTGTTCACCAAAGGTGGCGGGCAGTGGCTCAATAGCATGGCGGACACAGGCTGCGATGCACTAGGCCTGGACTGGACCATGAATATCGGTGATGCACGTGCCGCAGTAGGCGATCGTGTTGCACTTCAGGGCAATATGGACCCCAACACCCTATACGCATCCCCTGATACGATTCGCGAAGAAGCCGCGAAAATTCTTAAGGACTTTGGTAACGGCAGCGGACATGTGTTCAACCTGGGTCATGGCATTACCCCTGACATTAACCCTGAACATGTGAAAGTACTGGTCGACTCTGTTCATGAGCTTAGTGAGCAATACCATAAATAGCTATTAACTGTAGCACCACCTATCGACTAAATCTCATCGCCTCCCTTCAAACAGGGGGCGAAAAACAACTAACCTCGTGTTACTTTGACCTCAATGACATTCCTTGTCAGAATACTCAACAATAATTAAATAAGACCCATAGACTCAATGGGTCACTTCAAAGGACGTCATTGCATGATAAAAAAGTGTCTTTACCCTGTTGCCGGCTACGGCACCCGTTTCTTACCTGCAACCAAATCTATGCCGAAGGAAATGCTACCCATTGTCGACAAACCCCTGATTCAATACGCCGTTGAAGAGGCTATGGATGCAGGCATGACTGAAAATGCATTTGTCACCGGACGTGGCAAGCACGCCATACCCAATCATTTCGATATCAGCTATGAACTAGAAAGTGAAATTTCAGGCACCGGCAAAGAAGAAAAACTCAAAGATATCCGCAAGCTAATAGCTAACTGCACTTTCACCTACACTCGCCAGAACGAAATGAAGGGCCTGGGACACGCCATTCTGACCGGCGAAAACATGATCGGCGATCAGCCATTTGGCGTTATTCTGGCGGATGACCTGTGTATGCCAGATGAAAATGGCCAGGGCGTTATGGCGCAAATGGTTGATCTTTATAAGCAGTTCCGCTGCAGCATTGTGGCTATTGAAGAAGTCCCCATGGAAAACATCAGCAGCTACGGCGTCATTGACGGAGAGATGATCAACGACCATATTTTCCGTGTTAAGGACATGGTAGAGAAGCCACCTGCTGACAAAGCCCCCAGCAATCTCGCCGTTATTGGTCGCTATATCCTGACACCAGATATTTTCGACATTCTTCGTGAGACCCCTCCCGGAGCTAATGGCGAGATACAGTTGACTGATGCCATCATGACACAAGCACAGAACGGCTGCGTTATGGCCTATAAATTCAAGGGGCGTCGCTTTGACTGCGGCAGCGTGGAAGGCTTTGTCGAAGCAACCAACTACTGCTTCGAAAACATCTTTAAGAAAAAATAGGCACATCCCAGACCTTGCGATTGATTTCTGGCACATGCCAGGAATCAACCTCAAACGGTAATACCACACACCAAGTGGGGCTGTGACAGTATATTACTCACCCCTAATCTTTTTTTTAAATGCCTTTTCCTGTAAAATGTCCGGCCCCTTGTCCGAAGCCCAGACCTTTTTTCAGGGCGATTTTCCGGATAGCAAATTTGATGAAATACCAGGCAAGCGCCGGGTATAAGAGGCAGTTATGAGCGGAAATAACAACATCTTCAATCAGTACACGCGTCCTAGCAAGCACGGCCTGTATGACCCAGCAAATGAAACCGAAAACTGCGGTGTCGGCTTTGTTGCTCATATTAAAGGCCAGCCCAGCCACCAGATCGTAGAAGATGCTGACCACATATTACGCCGCATGGTTCACCGCGGTGCCTGTGGCTGCGAAACCAACACCGGTGATGGCGCTGGTATTATGACCAGCCTGCCTTATGATTTTCTAAAGCGCGTTGCCAGTGAAGACCTGAGCACCGAACTGCCTGAAAAAGGCCGATATGCCGCAGGTAATGTCTTTTTGCCGGTTGACGAGACAGAGCGCGCCAACTGTAAAAAGCTGGTCAATGAACTGATCGAGAAATCCGGCCAGAAGCTAATTGGCTGGCGCGAGCTGCCTGTAGATCCAATCAAGGCTGACATTGGTCCAACAGCACGCGCCGCCATGCCGCATATGGAACAGCTGTTCGTAGCTGCGGCCGATGGCATTTCGACTGATGACTTTGAACGCGCACTTTATGTGGTTCGTAAAGAAGCCGGACACACCATTCGTGGCGATGAAAACATAAAACAGCGTGAACTGTTTTATGTTTGCTCACTGTCGACAAAAGTTATTGTCTATAAAGGCATGCTTAACCCTGACCAGATGATGCCATTCTACCCTGACCTGGGCGCAGATGATTTTACTGCTCACCTGGCCATGGTGCACTCCCGTTTTTCAACCAATACCTTCCCATCATGGGATCGCGCACAACCCAAGCGCTTCATGAGCCATAATGGTGAAATCAATACACGCCTGGGTAATGCCAACTGGATGTCTGCTCGTGAAGGCACCGCTGAAAGCGACCTGTTTGGCGAAGACATCAAGCGCGTACTGCCGGTTATCGAGCCAGACGTATCTGACTCAGGCAGCTTTGATAACGTACTTGAGTTCCTGCTAATGGGCGGTCGCACACTGCAGGAAGCAGTTATGATGATGGTGCCAGAAGCCTGGCAGAATGATAATGCCATGTCGGACGAAAAGCGCGCCTTCTACGAATACCAGTCAGCCCTGATGGAACCCTGGGATGGCCCGGCTTCTATCGTTTTCACCGATGGCCGTTACATTGGTGCCACACTGGATCGAAATGGCCTGAGACCAAGCCGTTACTACCTGACCCACGATGACCGTGTCATTATGGCTTCAGAAGTGGGCGTGCTGCCGGTTGATGCCGAGAACGTCAAACTGAAAGGCCGACTACAGCCAGGTAAAATGTTCCTGATCGACTTTGATCAGGGTCGCATGATCCCCGATGAAGAACTAAAACATGAGTTTGCTTCCAAGCAACCTTATCACCAGTGGCTGGCAAACCAGCGCATCCTTTTATCACAGTTAGAACCTGCTCAAGAACCACACGGCTTTAACCAGGAAGACCTGTTACCGCGTATGCGCTCTTTTGGTTACACAACAGAAACCATGCAATTTATGCTGCTACCTCTGGTTAAAGAAGGCCGTGACCCGGTTGGCTCAATGGGTAATGATGCCGCACTGGCTTGCATGTCTGACAAGTCGCGCATGATTTATGATTACTTCAAGCAGTTATTTGCTCAGGTAACCAATCCGGCGATCGACTCAATCCGTGAAGAAGTGGTCATGTCATTGCAGTGCTATATCGGCCCTGAGAAAAACCTGCTGGACTCCAGTGAGGAACATGCGCATCGTCTGCTGATCCCACATCCGATTATTACCAATGAAGAACTGGCTGCACTGAAACACATGAATTTCCGTGGCTGGACTACGCAGAGCATCGACATCACTTATGACATTGCCGAGGGCGAAGCCGGACTTAGCAAAGCGCTGGATCGCATTTGCGATGAAGCCGTACAGGCAATTAACGATGGCCATAGCCTGGTTATTTTATCCGATCGCAATGTTAGCGCTGATCGCGTTCCGGTCAGTGCTTTATTAGCAACCGGCGCAGTTCACCAACACCTGGTTAAGAAACACATGCGCACACGCATCGGCCTGGTACTGGAATCAGGCGAAGCCCGTGAAGTTCAGCATCATTGTCTACTCACTGGCTACGGCATCGATGCCATCAATCCATACCTCGCTTTCGAAGCATTATGGGATGCACAACGCAAGGGACTACTGGATCAGAGCATCTACGATACCGATGAAAAAATTGTTGAAGGCTACCGCAAGTCTGTTGGCAAAGGCATGTTCAAAGTGTTTGCCAAAATGGGCATATCAACACTGCAATCTTATAAAGCAGCACAGATTTTCGAAGCCGTTGGCCTTGACGAAGACGTTATTGCACGTAGTTTTGAAGGCACCGCAAGCCGAATTAAAGGTGTTAACTTAACGGTACTGGCACAGGAAGCATTGCGTCGACACGCACTGGGCTACTCAGTGAAAGAATCTAAAGTCACTGTACTGCCTAACCAGGGCGATATGCACTGGCGTGCCAATGGCGACAAGCACATGTGGAACCCTCTGAGCATTTCAAGCTTGCAACAGGCGGCACGTTCTGGCGATAAAAATGCTTACGAGCATTTTTCAAAACTGGCTAACGAAGACACGAAAAAATGTACTTTGCGTGGCATGCTGGAATTCAAAAAAGATATTAACCCATCCATTGATATCAGCGAAGTTGAAGACGCAAAACAAATCGTTAAACGTTTTGCAACAGGCGCCATGAGCTTTGGTTCGATTTCTCCAGAGTCACATGAGTCACTGGCCATTGCCATGAATCGCATGGGCGGCAAATCGAATACAGGCGAAGGCGGTGAAGATGCTGCACGCTGGACACCCGAAAAAAATGGCGATTCAAAACGCTCCGCAATCAAACAGGTTGCTTCGGGCCGTTTTGGTGTCACCATTGATTACCTGACCAATGCTGATGAAATTCAGATTAAAGTTTCGCAAGGCGCCAAGCCTGGTGAAGGCGGCGAGCTGCCCGGCACAAAAGTAGACGATCTCATCGCACGCTTACGTCACTCTACACCAGGTGTTGGCCTGATTAGTCCACCACCGCATCACGATATTTATTCGATTGAGGATCTGGCACAGCTAATCCACGACCTGAAAAACGCTAACCGTGAAGCACGCATCTCTGTAAAACTAGTTGCAGAAAATGGCGTTGGTACGATTGCCTCAGGTGTAACCAAAGCGCATGCCGATCATATCGTTATTGCGGGTCATGATGGCGGCACAGGCGCATCACCGATTACCTCTATCAAGCACGCCGGCCTGCCATGGGAGCTGGGCGTTGCAGAAACTCACCAGACACTGGTTATGAACGACCTACGCTCACGTGTCATTATTCAAACTGACGGCCAGATGAAAACAGGCCGCGATGTTGCAATTGCTGCATTACTGGGTGCTGAAGAATTTGGCTTTGCTACTGCACCATTAATTACCCTGGGTTGTGTGATGATGCGTAAGTGTCACCTTAATACCTGCCCTGTTGGTATTGCGACACAGGATAAAGAGCTGCGTAAGAAATTCAAAGGCAAGCCTGAACATGTCGTTAACTACCTGTTTATGGTTGCAGAAGAAATGCGCCAGATAATGGCTGAGCTTGGCTTCCGTACCGTCAATGAAATGATTGGCCGTGTTGACTGCCTGCAGCAATCGGATACATCTGATCACTGGAAACAGAGTGGCATTGATTTATCGATGCTCTTAACACCAGCTGAAAAACCACATCCAAATGTGGAAGTACATCAGACGATTAAACAGGACCATGGACTTGAAGAAGCCCTCGACAACCAGTTAATCGAACTTGCCAAAGATGCACTTGAAAACGGCAACAAGGTCGACATCGAACTGCCGGTTATTAATATCAACCGCGTTGTTGGCACCATGCTTTCTAACGAAGTTGCCAAGAAATATGGTTCGGAAATGCTGCCGGATGGCACGATTAATATCAAACTTACCGGCTCTGCTGGTCAGTCTCTGGGCGCATTCCTGGCGAAAGGCATTACAATCGAAGTTGAAGGCGATGCCAATGACTATGTCGGCAAAGGTCTGAGTGGTGGACGTGTTATCGTAGCACCACCTGCAAACAGCTCTTTCGTTGCAGAAGAAAACATTATTGTTGGTAACGTTTGCCTTTACGGTGCAACTTCAGGCGAAGCCTACTTCCGCGGCATTGCAGCAGAACGCTTCTGCGTACGTAACTCAGGCGCTACCGCCGTTGTTGAAGGTATCGGTGATCACGGTTGCGAATACATGACTGGTGGACGCGCTGTTGTCCTGGGGCCGGTTGGCCGTAACTTTGCCGCAGGCATGAGTGGCGGTATCGCCTATATCTGGGATCACGCAGGTGATCTATCAACACGCTGCAATATGGGCATGGTTGAACTGGAAACGGTTTCAGCGGATGAAGATATTGCTGAGCTGAAAGGCATTATAGAAAACCACCTTAAGTACACAGGCTCAGCGGTTGCAGAGCGCTTACTTAAAGACTGGGATGGTGCCCTGAGCCAGTTTGTAAAGGTTATGCCAACCGATTACAAACGCGTGCTTGAAGAGCAAAAGAAAAAGGCAAATGCTGCTTAATGATTTAGAAACAGTTTATCCGCAAATGAACGCGGATAAACACTAATTAAATCAATTGCATTAAATTAAGATTATGTGCGCCTGTGGCGCACAAGCAAAATAACATTAGCGTTGTTTGCGTTCATTTGCGGACAACAATGCTTTTACGAAAGGTTATTTATATAATGGGTAAAGTAACAGGTTTTAAAGAGTTCGAAAGACAGACTGCACCATATCGTGATGCGGGCGAGCGCCTGAAAGACTTCAAAGAAATTTATACCGAGCATAACGATGAACACTTGAGTACTCAGGGTGCACGTTGTATGGACTGCGGTATTCCTTTCTGCCAATCAGAAACCGGCTGCCCAGTGGATAACCTGATTCCAGAATGGAACGACCTGGTTTATAACGGTCGCTGGGAAGATGCAAACGCACGTTTACATCACACTAATAATTTCCCTGAGTTTACTGGCCGCGTCTGCCCTGCCCCCTGTGAAGGCGCCTGTGTACTGGGTGTTATTGAGCCTGCTGTAACCATTAAAAATATCGAGTGTTCTATTGTTGATCGTGCATTTGATGAGGGTTGGATTAAAGCAGAAACGCCAGAAACCCGTACCGGTAAAAAAGTTGCTATCGTCGGCTCAGGCCCTGCCGGCTTAGCTGCTGCACAACAGTTAAATCGTGCTGGTCACTCTGTTACCGTATACGAAAGAGCCGACCGTATAGGCGGACTCCTGATGTACGACATCCCCAACATGAAACTTGAAAAAGCCATCGTTGATCGTCGCGTCGATCTAATGCGTGAAGAAGGCGTTAAGTTTGAGACCAATGCCAATGTTGGTGACAATGTAGATGCTAAAGATCTTATGTCTAACAACGATGCACTGCTATTGGCTACAGGTTCAACCACACCACGCGATTTACCTATTGAAGGTCGTGATTTAGACGGCATTCATTTCGCTATGGATTTCCTGACTGCGAACACTAAGAGCCTGTTAGATTCAAACCTTGAAGACGGTAATTACATTTCAGCTAAAGACAAACATGTAGTTGTGATTGGTGGCGGTGACACTGGTACTGATTGTATTGGCACCTCATTGCGTCACGGTTGTAAATCAGTCGTTAACTTTGAGTTAATGCCAGTACCACCGGAAGCTCGCGCAGAAAACAACCCATGGCCTGCATGGCCACACATTTATCGTGTGGATTACGGTCATCAGGAAGCAGCACATGTACAGGGCGAAGACCCACGTACCTACTGCATTCTTTCAAAAGGTTTCAGCGGGGCAGATGGCAAAGTAATCAGCGTTACTACCATTGAAGTAGAATGGCAAAGCGATGAAGAAACTGGTCAATGGAAAATGCAGGAAGTCGCCGGTTCTGAAAAACAATGGCAGGCGGATCTGGTACTGTTAGCAATGGGCTTTACTGGCCCAGAACATTACATCAGCGACGCCCTCGGTATTGAGTATGATCCACGCAGCAACTACAAAGCAGACTATGGCAACTATGCGACCAATATTAAAGGCGTATATGCTGCAGGTGACTGTCGTCGTGGCCAGTCTCTAGTCGTCTGGGGCATCAATGAAGGCCGTGAAGCGGCAGAAGAAATTGATCGCTTTATTATGCAAAGCTAAAATATGAACTTTCTAAATTGTATAGAACAATTTAACACATTAAAAATGTGTCCCCGAAAGGGTGGAGCACATAGATGCACAGTATAAATAAATACAAATATTTAGTTTGTGTATGCCTAAGGCATACACAAACTGCGTTAATACTGCCTTATTATACCTCACTTAAAGGCCCCTCATGCCTATAGCAAAAAGCAGGCATTTAACGAATACACCTTCTATTGAAAACAAAGCATCTGCTCAGTTCTCCATCTTACTAAATAGCTTAACTTCTCCTATCCAGTTTGCGTTTATTTACGTTCATTTGCGGTTATCTTTTAGGCATAATTAACCAATGGCAGGCCGTATCCCTCAACAATTTATCGATGACCTGATCAACAAAGCCGATATTGTTGATGTCGTCGACTCTCGTGTCGCGCTCAAGAAGCGCGGTAAGGAATATATTGCCTGTTGCCCATTCCATACTGAAAAATCCCCTTCTTTTACCGTCAGCCAGAATAAACAGTTTTATCACTGCTTTGGCTGCGGCGCTCATGGCACTGCACTAGGTTTTATTATGGAATATGAACGGCTGGATTTTGTCGATGCCGTGGAAACCCTGGCCGCTGAATATCACATGGAAGTTCCCAGGGAACAAGGTGACTTTCAATCTCGTCAGGAAGATAAAACACCACTCTATGATGCGCTAAATGCTGCTGCAGGATATTACGCCACTGAACTGAAACAGTCTCAACGAGCCATTGACTACCTGAAACATCGCGGCCTGAGTGGTGAAATCGCCAAAACTTTCCAGCTTGGTTATGCTCCCGATAGCTGGGATTTTATTAATGCCAAGCTGGCTACAGATTCTGACAAGAAACAGGCTTGCCTCAAATCAGGCTTGAGCATCGAGAAGAATCCACAGAAACATTATGACCGGTTCCGAGATCGAATCATGTTTCCAATACGTGATCGCCGTGGACGGGTAATTGGCTTTGGCGGCAGGATACTGGATAAAGGCGAACCCAAATATTTAAACTCACCTGAAACGCCCGTGTTTCATAAAGGCGAAGAATTATATGGTCTGTATGAAGCACGCCAGGCGGTTAAAGACCTCAACCGTATTATCATTGTCGAAGGCTATATGGATGTGGTTGCTCTAGCCCAGCACGGTATTCCTTATGCCGTAGCAACACTCGGCACGGCTACGTCAAAAGAGCAGATCTCCAAACTATTCCGCATCGTGCCTGAACTTGTTTTCTGTTATGACGGCGACGCAGCCGGCAAGAAAGCGGCCTGGCGCGCACTAGAAAATGCTTTACCCGTATTACGTGATGGCGTACAGGCGCGCTTTCTATTTTTGCCTGACGGCGAAGACCCGGACACCTTGATCCGCAAAGAGGGACAGCAAGCCTTTGAACAACGCCTTACTCATGCAATGCCATTACCGGACTTTCTATTACAGCATCTTGCCGAACCCCTGGATCTCAGCTCCGCCGATGGCAAGGCACGACTCTCTGATCAGGCCACTCCCCTTATCAATAAAATTGCTGATGGCGTCTTTAAGGACCTACTCCTGCAACAGCTCTCTTCTATAATCGGACTTTCCAGCAATTTACTTCAGCAGCATATACCATCGAATGCGACCACACATGAACCATCAAAACCACAGACACCGGTTCTGAAAAAACACCAGATCAGCATGACCCCCACACGACTCGCCATGGCCCTGCTGCTTCAATACCCTGAATGCGCAGCTCATAGCCAGATTCCTGAGCCGCTTAGAGACTCCACACTGCCAGGCTTAAACTTATTGATAAAGCTTTTCGACACCATATTGCAAACCTCAAATGTATCTCCCTCTGTGCTACTAGAACGCTGGCGAGGCACACAGGATGAGGCCATTTTAACCCGTCTGATGCAATGGGATATTCCCGGTACCGAACAACAGCCACAACAGCTTCAACTTTTCTCAGATGCAGTAGATAAACTGCTAAATAAGCATTACGAGACACGGCTTGAGCAATTATTGGAAAAAAGCCGTAGCACTCCGTTAAGTGACGAGGAAAAAGCAGAAATGAGCAGTATATACAGCTCACCCGGCACGCCTGACTAACGCACTCGCCAATCTTTATTATTTGTTTTATAATCCTCTGAGCACTGAGGGGCGCTGCAGCAGTTATATCTGTCAGGCTCGGTGTCATAATTTTCGAACGGCGCTCATTAATTAGTATGTAATCGCAAGCTAACAATGAGCACAGGTCACACATCCTCCCGGCATATAGCCGCTTCGACCCAACTCAAATAGCTTCTCGAATATACCCGTATATGCTTTCGTCTTGCGGATTATACTAAGACGTTTTGAGGAATTATTTTTATGTCTAATAGCCACTTATTTACATCTGAGTCGGTATCTGAAGGACATCCGGACAAAGTCGCTGATCAAATTTCAGACGCCATTCTGGACGCCATTCTGGAACAGGACAGCCGTGCACGAGTTGCCTGTGAAACCTTAATCAATACCGGCATGGTGGTACTTTCAGGCGAAATTACCACTGAAGCCTGGGTCGATATGCAAGATATCGTTCGAAATACCGTGCGCAATATTGGTTACACCAGTTCACAAATGGGCTTCGACGCAGACTCCTGTGCCGTTATTACCTCTATCGATAAGCAGTCACCCGATATTGCCATGGGCGTCGATGAAAGCTCAGATCATGAACAGGGCGCAGGTGACCAGGGCTTGATGTTTGGCTATGCCTGCAATGAAACAGATGTATTAATGCCCGCACCTGTGACCTATGCACATAAGCTGGTTAAGCGTCAGGCTGAAGTTCGTAAAAACGGCACACTTGGCTGGTTACGTCCTGACGCAAAGAGCCAGGTTACCTTTAGATATGAAGATGGTAAACCGGTCTCTATTGATGCGGTTGTATTATCAACACAACACTCACCCGATATCAGCCTTGATGCATTGCGCGAAGCGGTAATGGATGAAATCATCAAACCAGTGTTACCTGACAATCTGATTGGTAAGGATACAAAGTTCTTCATCAACCCAACTGGAAACTTTGTAATTGGTGGCCCAGTTGGTGACTGCGGACTAACCGGTCGTAAAATTATTGTAGATACTTATGGCGGCATGGCACGTCATGGTGGCGGTGCATTCTCAGGTAAAGATCCTTCAAAAGTTGACCGTTCCGCAGCTTATGCAGGTCGCTATGTTGCCAAGAACATTGTCGCAGCAGGCCTCGCAGATAAATGTGAAATCCAGGTTTCTTACGCCATAGGAGTTGCAGAACCCACATCTATTTCTATAGAAACCTTTGGCACTGGCAAAGTCGATGATGATCGTATCGTTGAACTGGTTCGTGAACACTTCAACCTCAAGCCCAAAGGCCTGATACAGATGCTTGATCTATTACGTCCAATATATGGCAATACTGCTGCCTACGGACACTTCGGTCGCACTGAAGATAACTTCACCTGGGAACGTACAGACAAAGCCGATGCATTAAGAGATGCGGCCGGCCTTTAAACAAAGACACCGAATTATTTAGGAATACACATGACAGAATTTACCGATTATAAAGTTGCCGACATTTCTCTAGCAGAATGGGGTCACAAAGAAATCCGCATTGCAGAAACTGAAATGCCTGGCTTGATGGCATTGCGTGAAGAGTATGGTGCGTCACAGCCACTCGCTGGCTGTCGCATTATGGGTAGCATTCATATGACTATTCAAACAGCTGTTCTGATAGAAACGCTGGTTGCACTTGGCGCTGAAGTACGCTGGGTATCATGTAATATATTTTCCACACAGGATCATGCTGCAGCAGCCATTGCAGATCAGGGAATCCCCGTTTTTGCCTGGAAAGGTGAAACCATTGAAGAGTACTGGTGGTGTACCGAGCAAGCATTGCTATGGCCAGATGGTAAGTTACCTAATATGATTCTGGATGATGGTGGTGATGCAACATTACTAGTTCACAAAGGGGTTGAATTCGAAAAAGCGGGTGCTGTGCCCGATGCAAACGCGAATGATAACGAAGAATATAAAGCTGTACTTGAAGTACTTCGTCGCACAATTAAACCTGGCGAAAGCGTTTGGGGTGATATTGCTGAGAGCGTTAAAGGTGTAACTGAAGAAACCACTACAGGTGTACATCGTCTCTATGAAATGCAGGAAAAAGACGCACTGTTATTCCCTGCAATGAATGTTAATGATTCAGCAACAAAATCCAAGTTCGACAATCTTTATGGTTGTCGTGAATCACTTATTGACAGCATCAAGCGCGCAACAGATGTCATGATCGCTGGAAAAATTTGTGTTGTACTTGGATATGGTGATGTAGGCAAAGGTTGCGCCCAGGCATTCCGCGGCATGGGAGCAACTGTATGGGTAACAGAAATTGATCCTATTTGTGCATTACAGGCAGCAATGGAAGGATATCGCGTAGTAGATATGAATGAAGCCTCTACAATCGGAGACATTTTTGTAACCACTACCGGTAATGTGAATGTTATTAACCACGATCATATGGCAGCCATGAAGAACGAAGCGATCGTTTGCAACATTGGTCATTTCGATTCTGAAATTGATATTGCTTCTCTAGAACAATATGAATGGGACGAAATTAAACCTCAAGTTGATCATGTTACATTCCCAGATGGTAAGAAAATTATTATTCTCGCCAAGGGACGTCTGGTTAACCTGGGTTGTGCAACAGGCCACCCAAGCTTTGTTATGTCAGCGTCTTTCACCAATCAGGTAATGGCTCAAATTGAATTCTTTACCAATGCTGAAAGTTATGAAAACAAGGTTTATATCCTGCCTAAGAAACTGGATGAAAAAGTTGCTCGTTTGCACCTAGATAAAATTGGTGCAAAACTTACAACTCTTAGTCAGCAGCAAGCTGAGTACATTAACGTACCGGTGGAAGGCCCCTACAAGCCTGAACACTATCGTTACTAACTAAAATGTTTGCCGGGCAGATTGCCCGGCAAAACTTATACAATTTTCAGGCACACTGAATGAAAACCCAGAGCAAACTCGAACAATCATTTAGTTGTGAATTTTTTCCTCCAAAAACTGAAGCTGGTATGGAAAAACTTTTCACGACATCCATGGTACTAAAGGAAAAAATTAATCCTAAGTTTTTTTCGGTTACTTTTGGTGCAGGCGGTTCCACACGCGAAACCACTTTTGATGCAGTGACAAAAGTCATGTCTCATACCAACTGTGAAGTCGCACCTCATCTATCCTGCATAGGGTCAACTAAAGAACAACTTATAGACATACTGGATAGCTATAAAGCACAAGGAGTGAAGCGCATTGTCACCTTACGCGGCGACATGCCATCGGGCACTGCTGCCTATGGTGATTTTAGCCATGCAACTGAGCTAGTGCAGTTTATTCGCAAGAACTACAACAATCATTTTCATCTGGAAGTAGCAGCATACCCAGAGTTTCATCCTCAGGCTCAAACAGCACAGACAGACTTACAGCACTTTAAAGAAAAAGTAAATGCCGGTGCGAATTCTGCTATCACACAATATTTTTATAATATTGACAGCTACCTGTACTTCGTCGAAAGCTGTGAAAAAATGGGGCTCGATCTTCCCATAGTACCGGGCATTATGCCCATCACGAATTATAGCAACCTTTCACGCTTCTCAAATATCTGTGGCGCCGAAATTCCACAATGGATAAGAAGAAGACTGGAAGCCTATGCAGATGATGTTGAGTCAATAAAAAGTTTTGGCACCGATGTTGTCTCACATATGTGCCAGAAACTACTTGATGAAGGCGCGCCAGGCCTACATTTCTATACACTTAATCAGTCTGAAGCAACATTGAACATCTGGAATAATCTCGACACCTAGTCGAGATTGCTCTTTTTTTAACAATGAAAACAATTCGAATTTTTCAAACCATTAACTTGCAGGAAAATTCCACTCTCCAGCTTGATAAATTCGCCAGCAACCACCTACTAAAAGTTCTTCGCCTTAAAAACCAGCAAGCTTTTATCCTTTTTAATGGTGATGGCTATGAATACCCATCTGTACTGGAGGTTTCTGGCAAAACCGCTATTGCGCACATCTCAGCCAGGCAACATACCGAGAATGAATCGGCATTAAAGATACACCTGTTTCAGGGTATATCAAAAGGTGACCGCATGGATTTTGCAATTCAAAAGTCTGTTGAATTAGGCGCCACTGAAATCACCCCTGTTTTCTGTGAACGCACAGTGGTAAACCTAAAGGGAGAACGCTTACAGAAAAAAATTGAACACTGGCAATCAATCGTGCATAGCGCATGCGAACAATGCGGAAGAAATTTTATTCCAGTAATTCATAGCGCAGTACATTCTTCTCATCTTTTTACAGCCACCACTGATTGCACTCGATTAATACTAGACCCCACTGCCGTTCATTCATTAAAGCAGATAGATCCGCCGGTTAACAATCAACTAAAACTGTTAATCGGACCTGAAGGTGGTCTAAGTAAGCATGAAATACAGCTTGCTTTAGATTCTGGTTTTATCAATACCAGACTTGGCCCAAGAGTTTTGCGAACAGAAACTGCAGCGCTTACTACAATTGCTGCCGCTCAGGTATTGTGGGGTGATTTATAATTTAGATACTATGACACTTAGTAGAATTAGCGCATCATCGTTGTTTTGATTATTTCTTCTAATTTATTCAGATCCATAATACTGTAATTACCTTCAGCCAGCATTACTTTTTCGAGCACCGCAGGATGAGTAATATCTTCTCGATTCGTGACCAAGTCTGAATCTTTAACAACCACCACTGAAGGTGCATCTTGCATTAGGATAGAGACAAATGGAAACTCTGGATCCTCACTTAGCGAGAACAATACTGCTGCCTTTACATTTCCCGATGCCAGACTAGGCATTCTAATTCCGCCCAGCGCCTCAAACGAAACCAGTGGGACAGAGTTACCACGCCAGTCAAGATACCCCAGCATCCAATCAGGCTTGTTCGCCACGTTAATAATATTTCTTATGGGAACAATTTCAGCTACCGCAGCATTTGGCATTAATAGCTCATCACCATTAGTTTTTAGCACAACACATTTAATTTGATCGTCAGCCATTAATTTAGTAACTCATTAATATTTTCCATCAGGTCATCTTCCTGATATGGCTTACCAAGGTACTTATTGACTCCAATTTCCATTGCCTTATCTCTATGCTTGGAACCACTTCTAGAGGTAATCATAATAATTGGCAGATCTTTTAATCGCTCATCATTTCGAACATGACTTGCCACCTCATAACCATCCATTCTCGGCATTTCTATATCAAGCAACATTACATCTGGCTTCACTTCCTGTAACTGAGAAACTGCATCCAGGCCATCTTTTGCTGTGATCACCTTCATATTATGGCGTGACAGCATACGCTCAGTTACCTTACGAATAGTAATAGAGTCATCAACAACCATAACTACCGTTTCACGCTGCAGATCTTCAACCGGTGCTTCCGCCACAGTTTCAACTTCTTCAGCTTCACGGTCAACATGGAAGAGTGAATCACCTAATACCAGTGCATTCATTTCCAGAATAATCACCACTCGACCATCACCTAGAATGGTTGCACCGGAAACACCTCTAACTGAACTAAGTTGAGCACCGACAGGCTTCACTACAATTTCTCGTCGACCAATCAATTCATCAACATGCAATGCAACACTTTGATCACCGACTCTTGCCAGTAACACAGGAAATAACTGACCTGCATGTGAATAATCTTGCTGTACACCTGTCAAAATATTACCCAGGTGCTTTAATCTATAAGAACTGCCAGCAAATTCATAATGATCATCACCACTATCGTAGAATCGTTGTAATTCAATACCTGAAAGTCGCACTACACCTTCAATACTGTTTAGTGGTACTGCATATAACTCTTCGCTCACTGCAACGAGTAACGCGTGGTTTATTGCAAGTGTTAGCGGTAACCTTACTTTAAATGTTGTACCCTTACCCTGCACTGTATCAATTTCAAGCACACCACCCAGCTGTTTGATCTCGCTATCGACAACGTCCATTCCAACGCCTCGACCTGAAATCTGTGTAACTTCTTTAGCTGTACTAAACCCTGGCTCCATAATATATTGAAGCACATCGTGATCACTAACTTCACTATCCGCTTCCAGCATGCCTTTCTCAACTGCTTTCTTACGAATCGCATTCACATCAATACCACGACCATCGTCTTTAACGATAATTACAACATCACCACCTTCACGATCAACAGAAATAGTTAACTTACCAGATTCAGCTTTTCCTTTTTCTTTACGCTCTGTTGGCTGTTCAATTCCATGTGATACTGCATTACGCAACATATGTTCAAGCGGCGCAACAATTCGATCAAGAACTGTTCTATCTACCTCAGCTGTTTCACCGATAATGTCTAGCTCTACATCTTTATCAAGTTCACGAGCAGTTTGTCGTACTATTCTTCTAAGTCGTGACGCAAGACCACCAAAATGAACCATCCTTGTCCGCATCAAACCTTCCTGAAGCTCATTACTTACGCGAGACTCCTGTAATAAAAGTGTTTCTGCATCACGAATTTCTTCGTATAGAAGATCCTTGATACTGTCTATATCACCCACAGTCTCCTGTAGACTTCGTGATATTTGCTGCATCGTTGAGAATCGATCCATTTCAAGCGGATCAAAATCTTTATCATATTGATCTGCTTCTTTTTCATAGCGAGAAAGAATTTGCGCCTCTGTCTCTATAGATAGCTTACGTAGCTGTTCACGTAAACGTACTACCGTGTGTTCCATTTCTGACAGGTTGAATGAAAAGTTAGATATCTGCTGTCCCATACGAGCATGATACACACTGACCTCACCAGCATGATTAACCAGGTCATTCAGTAGGTCCGAGCGAACCCTGACCTGCTCATTGGCAATTGAATCTTTTGCCGGTGCTGTACTCGCGGGTTCTTTTGGAGTTGATTCTTTATTTAGTGTTAAAGCAGATGCTGAGTCTGATAGCTCTACGTTTTCACTTGCTGATTCTGCTACAACTTCTGTTTCCAGCTCATCATTTTCAGTTAGCGATTCTTCTAACCGCTTGACTTTAACAGCCGTGACTTCATCTGCCGAACTATCAGCAATCGATTCAGGCTCAATTTCGACTTCAAAAATTGAATCATCTAGTAATTCATCGTCAAGATGTGCAGCTATCTCAGCGACTTGGTCATCAGACCCTTCATCAAAAGACAATTCGAAACCATCTGGCATCTCAACAACATAGTCTTCATCTAAAAGTGATTCTTCCGTCAGTACAACATCAAAGTCATCATCTATAGTTGCAGCAGTTTGTTTTTTTATGGCAGGCTCAGGTTCTTCTTCCTCATCCTTGACAGTGCCACCTGTATTTCCTGGTGCTTTCCTGCCTTCACGAATCGCATCAATATGAGTAATTAGTTTTTCTGCTGTAGCTAGCGGCTGGCGATCCTTAACTTTATTTAACATGTCAGATAGCTGGTCTAGTGACTCATGCAATACTTTGGACATGTCTTTACTAAACTGTAGCTGGCCATCATTTACAGAGATAATCAAGGATTCTAGTGCATGGGTTAAATCACCTACAGCACCAAGATCTGCCATTCGTGCACCACCTTTCAGAGTATGCAGATGTCTTTGCAAGTCCTGTACACTATCCGAATCATCATTGTTACTATTCCAGCGCTGCAAGCTATTTTCACAGCTATCTAAAAGTTCTTCTGCTTCTTCCAGAAAGATATCAACAAGTTCATCATCAACATCCGAGTAACTCACTAAACTTTCAGTAACCTCAGCAACTGGCTGAACTGGCTCTGGCTCTTCCTCTTCAAATGCAATGACAACGTCTTCAATTACTTCTGCCTGACTATCACTTGCTTCTTCAGCATCTATCTCTAATTGAACTTCTTCAACATTTTGCTGAATAAGATTTAACAGTTCCCGATCTGACTGTAATCGCTGGTTTTGATCCTCCAGCTGCTCAAGCATACTGGATACTTTATCGATAACGCTCTCGACTAGTTGAACACCATTTTCTGAAATATTCTGCTGATCCCTGGTTAGATATAGCCTTACATACTTTTCTAGACCGCCACACAGTTCTGCAATTTCATCAACTTCTGCAGTTCTGGCACTTCCAAAAAGCGTATGCAATGCACGCAGGAGGCCTGCGCTTGATGTTAACGGCTCAGCCCCCTGATGATGTTTTTCCAGTAAAGCTTTAACGTCTGCTATATGACTTTCAGATTCAGATTTAAAAATATTAAACAGAACTGGGTCTATATAGATTTGAGATGATTCTTCTTCTGAGGATTGTTTAACATCGTCGTTAAGCTCGTCTAATGAAATATCAGCAACTTCATCACTCAGCGATCCCAGGTCATCAAGATCAATATCTCCATCTTCAGATGCAACTTGCAGGGCTTCAAGCTCTTGCGTCAGATCAATATCAAACTCTTCTTCAGACTCATCCACCAGTTCAAGAGAAGGCACACCTGAATCAGCTTCTTCAGATGTAACGTCCAGTATTTCATCACCTATACCCAACACCAGCTCTTCTTCTGAGATGTCCGTCATCATTTCATCTTCTGAGAAATCAAATGACTCAACCTCATCAGTTACAACCTCACTAGTTATAACTTTTTCTTCTTCATCTGTTTCTATGACATCCGTTAGATCTAGTGAGTCCTCATCAACACGTATTCCTACTGAACCTTCTTCGGTAGCCGCCTCTTCAAAAGAAACTATTTCTAAATCCGCCTCTTCTACCTGAGCTTCTGCTTCTTCTACCTTGGCTTTTGTTTCGAGCTTGCCTGTTTTTTCAGCGTCATCCGCTTTCTGCCACTTTCCCAGCGCATCCGCCCTGTCTATAAGGTCGTAAATATTTGGGATAGGCTCTCGATTACCTTTAAGCTGCTCGATCAGCTGCGGCAACACCGCCAGTGCCTCATTAAGAATTTCAAATACTTCCTGAGTTAATGGTCGAGACTTATCGATAACTCGATTCAGCATATTCTCGAAGTTCCAGGAAAACTCACCAATAAGTTCCGCGCCTATCAGTCGTCCACTACCCTTAAGAGTATGGAAAGAGCGGCGTATTGTAATTAATGCTTCTTCATTTCCATGATCTCGCTCCCATAGCGGTAATTGCTCATTAAGCGAAGCCAACTCTTCCAGTGCTTCTTCTATAAATATTTCAAGAATCTCTTCATCAGCATCATCGCCAAGAATAACGTAACGCTCCTCACCTGCGTCTACTAATTCCGATTCAGGCTCAGTTGTTATTACTTCTTCTATTGAGGGAACTTCTGGGATATCAGTATCTGAGTCGTCACTAAGCTCAATCTCACCTTCATCGACAACAGACTCAGTCAGAACTTCAGGCGTCTCACCTTCTGCTTGCTGTTCATTTACTCCCTGTTTCTCTGCAACCAAATTTAATCGATCAGCAGCAGCATCGCCTGACCCCATGGATGCTTCAATATCTGGCCGCCCCTCTAGCAGTGCCTCCAGGTAATATTCGACACTGGTTACAACATCTGCCAGGTCATTCTGATCTTTTTCTTCTGGTATCACATTGGCATTCAGCATTACCGTCTGAACATAATTACGCACTGAATCAATCTGGTGCTTAAGCTTCTGAACTGGCAACATAAACATTGCGCCATTCACTTCATCCAGTTTCTTCAACAGCATCTCAAGCAAACTTTTATCTGCTGGATTGTCTAGATAGCCAAGAATCGCCTGCCTGCCATCACTAAAGTCCTGAAGCGCCTCTCGAACAACTGCTGATAATACTTCGTTGTATTCCGACTCCGGCATTTCACCTAAATCACCAAGTGGTCTAGTCGCCCCTGTTTTCTCTCCAGCAATTGTACGATTTGCAATAAAGCTATTTAACTGAGACTCAACGGAAAGCAGAACACCTGCGATATCCATAATAAGCTCATCTGAGCTTTCCATCTTGCCGGATATTAACTGATTAATAATGTCCTGTTGCTGCATGACCTGCTCACGAGGCACTCCAAGGCCCAGCATAGATAAGGTATCACCAATTTTAGAAAGCAACGTTGGTAAATTAGTCAGTTTGTTGATGTCATGAATTTCACTGTGTACATAAATTTCGAGCGTATCTTTAACTTCTAGCAGATCTTCTCTTATACCTGATGAAACTGTTGCCAGTAACTCAGAATTTAAGCCTCCCATACCTGAACGAACTTCTTCAAGCTCAGAGTCAGCTGGCAGTAGCTCTTCAAGACGATACGTAGCCTTAATGTTATTTACTCGATCAGAGTCAGTCTTAACCCTCGCCACATAGTAAAGCAGATTTTTTAATAGATCATCAGGTACACGCTCTGAAAAACTTTCTTCATCACTATCAACAAGTTGTTTGATGCTGCGATCGACCTGGCCCATAAGCATTTTTATGCTGACATTACTATCAATGCCTTCATTAATAAGGCCTTCAACCAGCGCTGAAGATATCGCCCATATGCGCTGAACTGATGCACTGGATGATTTCTTTTCTAACTCACCCAACACTGCAAGTATGCGCTTTAAGCTAGCTGTAGTTTTTTGACCTTTAAACCAGCCGACAAGACCTATCTGATAATGTGGTCGTAGTTTTTTTGCCAGCGGTAGCAACTCACCTGTAAATTCCTGCGGTTCAGCCGCTTCTTTGCTTGTTTCAACATCGGGGAAGAACAGAACATTCTCAGATAACAAACTTGCGTTACGTGAAGCACGTAAATCATTAAGTAATGGCAACAATACCATTGGCACATCTTTACTGCCTGATTGCAGGCTCTCAAGATAATCTGGCAATTGCAACATAGAACGCATTAATACATCATATGCGTCATTGACTTTATCTATTTTGCCATTCAATAGTGCCTCAGAAACCTTTTCCATTTCTTCAGCAAGTTGTGCAGCACCATACAGCTCCACCATCTGCAAGGTTCCCTGAACCATATGCAAATGGTCGATCGATTCACGTAATCTAGCTTCGTCCTGTGCGTCTTCTATATAGGCAGACAAAGAAGCCTGCGCTTCCTGAAGAATCAGGTCGAGTTCTTTCTTTACCCATCGTAAAGAGTTGTATTCAACAGTATCCTCTGCTTTCATCTATTCCGCCAGTCTCTAGGATTAACCATTCAGTATTACTGTTTCAACCTGCTCATCACTATCAGGCAGTTTAAAGCCGGCTACAGACTTACGTAACTCATTAGCCAGCTCACTCAGGTTACCGATCGACGCCGATGTCTCTTCAGTACCCTCAGATGTTTGGAGTGTGATTTCCTGGATGACATTCATGGTATTTGATACATCCATCGCCACCGATGCCTGCGTACTCGCCGCACCCGATATACCACTGATCAGTTCCGCCAGTTCATCCGATACGTTTTCAATTTCGATCAGTGCGTCACCCGCATCCTCGGCCATCTTCGCACCAGACACTACGTTAGTGGTTGATGCTTCCATCGAGCTTACCGCTTCGTTGGTGTCTGACTGGATCGTCTTAACCAGCGCCTCGATCTGCTTGGTTGCATTACCTGCACGTTCCGCAAGTCGCTGTACCTCGTCCGCAACCACCGCGAAACCACGACCTGCTTCACCCGCTGTCGATGCCTGTATCGCAGCATTCAATGCTAGGATATTCGTCTGGTCTGCGATTTCTGTGATCAGACCAACGATGTCACCGATCTCCTGTGATGATTCACCCAGTCGTTTAATTCGTTTTGATGTTTCCTGAATTTGCTCACGAATCGTATCCATACCTGAAATACTTCTTCGTACAATGCCCGCACCTTTCTGCGCAATCTCAAGCGATTTATGCGCAACTTCCACCGAGCCTTCCGCGTCTTTCGATACCGCTTTCATTGAGTCGGCCATATCGGTAATCGCCGCAGAAGCTGATGCAATTTCACGCGCCTGGTGAGCCGACGCATCGGTCAGACGTGTCGCTGTCGCCTGTGTTTTCTCTGCCGCAGATGACACTTCCACCGCCGTGGTATTAATGGTTGTTACCAGTGAGCGAAGTGCGTCAATCGCGTAGTTGACAGAGTCAGCAATCGCACCGGTAATTTCTTCGGTTACCGTTGCGTGAACTGTCAGATCACCTTCCGCAAGGTTAGCCATTTCGTCCAGCAATCGCAGGATAGCTCGCTGGTTTCTTCTATTCTGTTCAAGTGCCGCATCCTCACGTTCACCTGAGTCACGTATCAGCAAAACACCGGCAATAATAATGACCACCACCGCAAGGCCACCGGCTGCGAACCCTGACCACCTGAAGATATCGAGAAACTCACCGTGTTTAATTATGGTCTTTTCCAGCGTATCGGTTTCTTCAAGCAGTTCAAGACCCATTGCTTCAACTTCACCCGCTGAGTTCTTAACATCAAATAAATCAGGAGATAGTTCGAGAATCGCTTCTACATGGTCAGATACTGAACTAAACAACATCGCAACTTCACGCAGTTTAACCCTTACGACTTCATCATCTATTTTTGCAATCCTTAACGCCTGAGAACCTTTAAGCATCGCTTCCAGTACAGCGCCAAAGCGTGCCGCGTCACGACCAAATCTGTCTGCTGCTGCCGCCGCTCCTTCACCACCAGACAATACTCGGTTCATATTATTTTCAATACGCTGCGTCAGCATTAACTGACGAGATGCCATAAATACTTGATGTGGTGGCGCCTTACGCTCTACCAGTAGATCAACAACCTCTTCAGAAAATGATAACAACTGAGGGATAAACTCCTGAATAACCAGTACGAATTCACTGACTTCAGAGATTGCCTGTTTACCATCGATAATTCGACCGATATTGCTACGATAACTATTCTCTTCTACGCCTGTTTCACCAGCCCATACAACTTCCACTGCATTAAACTGCTTATACATCGTTTTAGGTAGTGCTGGCAGACCTGTCTTTGAATTACCAGAAGAGAAAACACCCAGTGTTTCGTCATATCGATTACGCAACTGTTCGAGCTGGGTAAATGCCGCTTCCTTACCCGCAGCCGACTCAAGTGACAGTGTTGCGAGTCGCTGAGATAACAATTTTTGCTCTGAAACTAATTCCAGATACTGTTGTTGATAGCCTTGTTGAGTCGCCGCATACCACAAGCTTCCCCCCATGACTAATATAGAGATCATTAGCAGGAAACCGAGAACAAGTATCGGTTTACTAATTGCACCCAAGGCAAATGGATTTCGCTTTGCTGCACTCATCTTTTATTTCTCTCCCAGCCAACTCCGGTAACGGAATATCTGTTTTATTCTTTCTAATCTGTCTACTTATAATGAGACATGTATGAAACGTTCATCCTCAACCAGCGAACTCATGCTAAACACCGGCCAGAATGTATTATCTTTTTTAAATGCCTGTTTAATATATGGCTTCATGCGATTACTAATTTCAGGCAATTCATACGCTTGATCATTTAATGAAAAATGTCGCATTCCCTGCACTTCTTCTACTAGCAACCCCGAGGTCACACCATTCTGACTAATCACCATGACACGGCCAGATTTTCTGTTACGCATGGCTTCTCCAGTAATAAACCCAGTCAGATCCATCAACGGTAACAAGCTACCTCGAACATTTGCAATACCGATTACCCAGGGTTTTACACCGGGTACTCTGGTATAAGGTGGCAAATCTAGTATTTCAGTTACTTCACCCATTTTGGATAGCAGGTTCATCCCTGCCACCTTAAAGCCGATACCCAGCCACTCATCTGTGGCACCATCTGCTGAAGGCATTCGCTCCGCATTATCCAGGCACTTCTGTTCTATTTCTTTTAGTTGCTGGAAACTTGAAAGCATGGACTCGTTACTCGTGCCTTACTTAGCTGATAGCGCAGAATTAACTCGCGCCATCAGATCATTTTCTTTAACTGGTTTCACAATGTAATCTTTTGCGCCCTGTCTGATACCCCAGACCTTATCTGTTTCCTGGTCCTTGGTCGTTACGATAATCACAGGTATCGCTTTGGTTTCTTCAATGGTGGCTAACTGGCGCGTTGCCTGAAAACCATTAATCCCGGGCATCACAATATCCATTAACACCAGATCAGGAATAATCTCTTTTGCCTTTTCGATACCAGCCTCACCTGTTTCAGCCACATGCACGGTATGCCCATTTTTTTCGAGCATAGTTCTGAAAACATGAACTTCTGTTGGCGAGTCATCGATAATAAGGATATTTGCCATTCATATACTCCAGCCACATTGGTTGTTGATGTAGCATTTTTCTAATTAACTAACCCGACGCGTGCTCTTTAATCGCGCCAAGCAAATCATCTTTTGTAAATGGTTTAGTCAGATACTGCTCTGAACCAACAATTCTTCCACGAGCGCGATCAAATATGCTGTCTTTACTGGACAACATAATCACCGGTGTGGATTTAAACATTCGATTGTGCTTTATCAATGCGCAGGTCTGATAACCATCCAGGCGCGGCATCATAATGTCGACGAATATAATATCGGGCTTGTGTTCAGCAATTTTCGACAAGGCTTCAAAGCCATCTACTGCCGTAACTACCTCACACCCCTCTTTTTTTAGTAGGTTCTCAGCGGTGCGACGAATCGTTTTACTATCGTCAATCACCATCACCTTCAGGTTGCTAATACCTGCGGAATCTTCTGCCATAGCCGTCCCGTTTATCCCCAAAAAGGTCTATTTAGTGCACTCAATAACACCAGAAGATAGCTCAAGACGTAGCGTTGTGCAAATAAAAAAACACATCAAATAAACTAGTTACGCCAAAAATATTAAGTAGCATCTCAAGGTAACACCACTAAAGCCCTGATTATTAAAGAAAATATCACAAAAATAGTGTACTATTATTGATAAATAAGCCAACTAACAGGGAAACCGCACAAAATGAGCCTTAATATCGGCATCCTGATGGACCCCATCGAATCCATAAAGCCATACAAGGACAGCAGCCTGGCAATGATGCTGGCCGCTCAACAGCGAAACTGGAAGCTATATTACATACAACAGTCCGGGCTTTATTTACAGAACGGAGAAGTACGGGTCGATTATCAGCTAGCCAGGGTTTTTGATGATAACGAGCACTGGTACGAACTCGAGCCAGTAAAAACAATACCCGGCGCTCAGCTGGATGCCATCTTGATGCGCATCGACCCACCCTTCAATATGGAGTACATCTACTCCACCTATCTGCTGGAATTATTACAGCAGTCCGGATGCCTGGTGGTAAATCGCCCATCCAGTTTACGCGATGCCAATGAAAAACTGTTTATCAGTCAGTTTCCACAATGCTGCACTGAAATGCTGGTTAGCCGCGATCCGATAAAACTACGCGACTTCATTAAACAGCAACAGGACGTTATTTTAAAACCACTCGATGGCATGGGTGGGCAGTCCATTTTTCGGGTAACGCCAGACGACGCTAATTTATCCGTTATTCTGGAAACCATGATAGGCCAGCAACAGCACACCATCATGGCGCAAAAATATATTCCAGAAATCACTCAGGGTGACAAACGCATTTTAATGGTGAATGGCGAAGCCATCCCTTACACTCTGGCAAGAATTCCTGCAGAAGGCGAAACTCGCGGCAATATTGCTGCAGGAGGTAGAGGCATCGCCATGCCCATAACACCGCGCGAGCAATGGATCGCTGAACAAGTCGGGCCTCGCCTGGTTGAAATGGGCATTCTATTTGCCGGCCTGGATGTAATAGGTGATTACCTGACCGAAATTAATGTCACCAGCCCAACCTGCATTCGTGAAATTGATGCGCAATTTAACACCGATATTGCCGGTAAATTGATGGACTGTATTGCACAATTAAACAAATAATTAATTTAAAAATGAAAAACAAATTCGTCAAACTTATCCTGTTAATATCGTTGACACTACTGATCGCCTGCCAGCAAAAGCCGGAAAGCTTTCATCATAGCAGCCTGCACTTCGGCACGCTGATCGACATCACTTTATACAATGTCAGCGAATCACAGGCTGAAACAGCTTTCGCTAAACTGGATAAAGACTTCACCTATTTACATGGCGCCTGGTCACCCTGGGAGATTGGCTCCCTACGCCGCACAAATGGCCTGATAACTACAGGCAAAGCATTTACAGCAGGCCCATCAGTACTACCACTAATTGAAAAATCCACCGAAATCGCGATAACAACAGAGCACCTGTTTAACCCCGCCATTGGTCAACTAATTAACCTCTGGCAATTCCATCGACATAATGAGCCAGATATCCAGCCGCCAGATGACGCAAAAATACAACAACTCATTCGCGCTCAACCCAGAATGACCGATTTGCAACGCGACGGCATTAAAATGTACAGCAGCAATCCCGAGGTTTCACTCAACTTTGGTGCGTTTGCAAAAGGCTATGCTATCGACCTGGAAATCAAACAACTACAGTCTATGGGTATACACAATGCCATTATCAATACTGGTGGCGACTTAAAAGCAATTGGCTCTCACGGCAATCGCCCATGGCATATCGCCATTCGACACCCTCGCAAAGATACCTGGTTAGCCAGAATGGACACCCAGGACGAAGAAAGTGTTTTTACTTCTGGCGACTATCAGCGCTACTACCTTTATCAAGGCAAACGCTATCACCACATTCTCGATCCACGCACCGGTTATCCCGCACAGGGCGCACAATCTGTCACTGTACTACACACCGACTCAGGACTAGCCGATGCTGCGGCAACGGCACTTTTTGTAGCCGGTAAAGATCACTGGCTTGAACTCGCCAGAAAGCTGGGTATCAAGCAAGCTATGCTGGTTGACCCCGATGGTATTGTGCATGTCACCCCGCAAATGCATGCACGACTCAGCTTTAATCCGGAAATTGACACTACAATTATGATTACAGCCCCTCTATAATCAGTGCTATGACGAAAATGACCGCAAACAGTCCACAGGTAACCGCGAATGACCGCTTAGGTATGACTGTTTTTTTTGCTCTGCTATTTCACGGTATTGTAATACTCGGCGTCACCTTTATTTCATCGCCCTCAGCAAAACAGAAGATCCCCCCTTCACTGGACGTGATTCTGGTAAACACATCTAATTCAGAAAAACCCGATGAAGCAGACTACCTTGCACAAACCACTCAGGATGGCGGCGGCAACAGCGAAGAAAAAGTTCGTCGCACTGATCTGTTTTCTGCACCGACACTTTCCGAAACTCCTGGCATTGCACAACAGCAATCAATCACTCAGCAGGCGGTTAAAAAACAGCAAGACCAGAAAGCGTTTCTGACTACGACAAAATCTGACTTCAAAATAAAAACACAGGAAAAACACAGTAAACAGGAAGTACGTGAACAACAGGCAAAGCCATTACAGGAAAACAAACTAACGGCACGCATGGTGGAAGAACTCAGCCTGACTTATCAGGAATTCAACCATAAACCCAAAGAAAAATTCTTAACTTCGCGTACGCGCGAGTACGTAGCCGCCAGCTATATGCGCAAATGGATCGACAAAATTGAACGCCTGGGTAATGCTGATTATCCCGATACGGCGATCCGTAACCGACTCAGCGGCACCTTAATACTCGACGTCGTGATTAATGCTGATGGCAGCCTCAATGCCATTAACTTACGCCGCTCATCTGGTCATCAGGTACTGGATGATGCTGCACGCCGTATTGTTAAGATGTCTTCACCCTTTGCCCCTTTCCCGGCAAAACTTAAAAAACAGGCCGACATCATCCACATAACCCGAAGCTGGCAGTTTGAAAGCAACCAGTTAAGCAGTTATTAGCGTAAGGAAATAATGCGTCATGGTAGAAGAAACAAATTTAACGAATCACTTCATCATTGCCATGCCAAATCTTGAAGACGGTAATTTTTCACAGTCGGTTACTTATATCTGCGAACACGATGAGAACGGCGCTCTTGGCATCACCATCAACCGACCATCTGATATCAGTCTCAGGGAAATTTTTTCACAGTTACAAATTCAAACCAGCGAAGAGGAAGTGCCACGACAACCAGTACTAAGTGGTGGACCGGTACAAATTGATCGCGGCTTTATCTTGCACACACCCGTCGGGCAATGGGAGTCAAGCCTTAAAGTCACCGACCACATCGCCGTGACCACCTCCAGAGACATTATGCATGCGATTGCAAACAATGAAGGCCCGGAGAAATCCATAATCGCACTGGGCTATGCCGGCTGGGGCCCAGGACAGCTTGAATACGAACTCTCGGAAAATGCCTGGCTCAGTTGCCCGGCAACCGAAAAAATATTATTTGAAACGCCATATGACAAACGCTGGCAAGCAGCTGCCCTGTTACTGGGCATCGACCTGCAACTGCTTAGCAACCAGACGGGACACGCTTAAATCGCAATGAGTATTCAGCAGGTTCTGGGTTTTGACTTTGGTGAACAACGGATAGGCGTTGCCACTGGCCAGACAATAACCTGTAGCGCCAACCCACTGGTCACGCTAAGCTCTAAAAACAACAAACCTGACTGGCAACAAATCGAGCAACTAATTAAACAATGGAAGCCCGATGCATTAGTTGTCGGCCTGCCCTACTATCTCGATGGCACCTCAAGCGAAATGACAGCGCGTGCTGAAAAATTCTGTCGCCAGCTCGAAGGCCGTTTTCACCTTCCTGTCTACACCCATAATGAGGCATTAAGCTCATTTGAAGCCGAACAATTTTTACAAAATAAAAAACTTCAGCACAACAAACAGGACATTGATAAAATAGCCGCAGCAATCATTGTGCAAAGCTGGCTGGAGCAACACTTATGACACAAGCCGCAAATCCGGATCAACTTCTGGAAAAACTGGCAACCGATCTTGAGAATCTGCTGGAACAGCGTCAGATCAAAAATCCATTGATGGTAGGAATTCACACAGGCGGTGCCTGGCTTGCAGAAAAACTCCACCAACGACTCGACATTAAAGATGAACTGGCAACGCTGGACATCAGTTTTTATCGAGATGATTTCTCGAGAATCGGCATGAACCCTCAGGTAAAACCTTCCAGCCTTCCACCGCAGGTTGAGGATCGCCATATTATTCTGGTGGATGATGTTTTACAGACCGGGCGCACTATCCGTGCCGCAATGAATGAAATTTTTGATTATGGCCGACCTGCCACCATCACCCTGGCCTGCCTGATCGAACGCAGCGGCAGAGAACTTCCTATACAGGCGGATGTGACAGGACAGATACTTGAGCTTGCAGAAAACGAACAGGTAAAACTCACCGGTCCCGAGCCTCTGGCCTGGGAAATAAAACGATCGGAATAAAGAAGCCCCATGGTAAATAAAGCCACACGCCCAACACCCGACATCCTGGGACAGGACCTCTGGAACATTCAGTTAGATGAACAGGGTCAACTCAAACATTTTCTGACCATAGAAGGCCTGGGCACTAATATTCTCAACCAGATACTCGACACCGCCGAAAGTTTTGCCGGGGTGAATGAGTCCGTTAAGAAAGTCCCCTTACTGCGCGGCAAGACCATCGTTAACTTATTTTTCGAAGCCAGCACACGAACCCGCACTACATTCGAACTGGCGGCAAAACGACTCTCAGCCGATGTGCTGAATATGAATATCAGTGTATCGGCCACCAGCAAGGGCGAATCATTACTCGACACACTACGTAACCTCGAAGCAATGCAGGCCGATATGTTCATCGTACGACATGCCGACTCCGGCACTGCACATTTTATTGCCAACCATGTCGCGCCCCATATTCGCGTACTTAACGCCGGTGATGGTCGCCATGCGCATCCGACCCAGGCGATGCTCGACATGTTTACCATTCGCCGCAAAAAAGGTGCAGACTTTGGCGCACTTCGTGTCGCCATTGTGGGTGACATTTTACATTCGCGGGTTGCACGTTCACAAATACACGCACTGAACACTTTAAACACCGGCGAAGTACGCGTCGTCGGACCAAAAACACTCATCCCGAAAGATATTGAAGCTATGGGCGTGACTGTTTTTCACGACATGAGCAAAGGCCTGCAAGATGTCGACGTAGTGATTATGCTGCGCCTGCAAAAAGAACGCATGCAGGGTGCATTACTACCAAGTGAACAGGAATACTTCCAGCTTTACGGACTCACCGAAGAGCGTTTAAAAGTTGCCAAACCCGATGCCATTGTGATGCACCCGGGGCCGATTTATCGCGGCGTTGAAATTGCTTCCGATGTTGCCGACGGCGAACGTTCAGTGATACTGAATCAGGTCACCTACGGTATTGCGGTGCGTATGGCAGTAATGTCTATGACCCTAAGTAGCAGCTCAGGTAACAGCACGGCTGGAAGCGCCTCCACACAGAAACAAAGTCAGGAGGCCGAATAATGTGTAACACACTAATCAAGGGCGCCCGACTCATTGACCCGAAACATCAACGCGATGAAATCACCGATGTATATATCAGCAACGGTAAAATTGCAGCCATTGGCCAACAGCCCGAAGACTTTAGTGCAGAAAAAGTTATTAATGCTGAAAATCAATGGCTGATCCCTGGCATTATCGACATGTGCGCTCGTCTGCGCGAACCCGGCCAGGAACAGGTGGCAAACATTGAATCAGAAACCCGTGCTGCAACTAGTTCCGGCATTACCACCCTCTGCATCCCACCGGACACCGACCCGGTGATTGACGAACCGGCGGTGGTTGAATTAATTCACCGCAAGGCACGCAAAGCAAAACAAAGTTATGTTTACACCCTGGGCGCATTAACCGCAAAACTCAAAGGCGAGCACCTGAGTGAAATGGCCGCGTTAAAAGAAGCGGGTTGCCTTGGGGTAAGCAATTGTCGAACCGGCGAAATCAATAACCTGGTTCTGCGCCGCGCCTTTGAATATGCATCAACCCATAACATCACGGTTTTTCTTGAAGCCCACGACGCCAAGCTGGCTTCTGAAGGTTGCGCACACGAAGGCGCCATTGCCAATCGACTAGGTTTAAACCCCATACCCTATGCCGCAGAAACTGGCCCGATTGCACAAACACTGGAACTCATACGCGAGACCGATGTGCGCGTTCACTTTGGTCGACTCTCCTGTTCACGCAGCATTGAACTGATTGCACAGGCACAGGCCAGCGGACTCAAAGTCAGCGCCGATGTCGCCGCGCACCAGCTACACTTAACCGACATGGATATCAGCAGCTTCAACAGCCTGTATCATGTAATGCCACCACTGCGTTCACAACGAGACATGCAGGCATTACGCAAAGCCGTAGCCGATGGTGTAATCTCCAGCATTGTTTCCGATCACCAGCCTCATGAACCCGACGCAAAACTGGCACCCTTTCCTGCAACCGAACCAGGTATCTCCAGTCTGGAAACCTTACTGCCACTGACATTAAAACTGGTAGAAAATAACGAACTCACATTAAGTCAGGCCATAGCCAGCCTAAGCTGTAACCCAGCAGAAATACTCGGGCTGGATACCGGCCATCTTGGCATTGGAAGCGAAGCTAATGTATGCCTGGTTGACCCAGAACATGAATGGACATTTAACAGCCGTGAAATGTTGAGCCAGGGTAAGAATACACCATTTAGTGGCTGGCATTTTGTAGGTAAGGTGATGATGACTATGGTGGGTGGGATTGTGGTTTTTGGGAAAAATGAAGGCCAATAGTTTCTGCCTTTCGCCTGAAAATATTCATCCACAGTTTTTCCACGACTCCCCCTTTAAGCACTTTGTATTTTATTTTTTTCAAAGGCATTTTTAAAAGGCACAGTGCATCCTGACGCGTACAGCAATCTTCTGGTGTTTTAGCTATACAGGCCCATACAGGGTTTAAGTCGACATAGGCCATAGAGCTTAGGAGCGCCGCTTCATCAAGAAATGCCTGTGATTTAAGCCGGCCTTCCCAACGCCTTCCTGCGCATTGATCTACTTTACTGGCTTCACGGGCAATGGATTCATTTAATATACGCATAAACCAGCTGACATCCGATAAACGATCACGCCATATTTCAACAATCTCAAGTAAGATGTTTCGCTCTGCAACGAATAATCTATCTCCCCGACTGTAACGCAACGACAACATAATACCCTTAAGAGTTTATACCAAGCATTCGATGACTTCTTTAACTTCCATTCGCTCAAGTAATGGTTAGTTAATGTGTAGAACAATGCGGTAATGATTTGAGATAACGATATACGCAAAATCACCACTAAGCTCAATGATTTTATCTTCAATCCATTTGTGAACTTCCCTTGACTAGGCCGACACTCGTATACTTTAAATTAAAGCATATAAGGACAAGCAATGACAAAAACGCGATTTACTAACATAGACACCGATATTAGCTTCTGATCACTCATAATATGATCACCACATGAACTCATTTAAAATTTCATCGATAGAATGAACAATAAAACCTAACAACTTCTGAACGCAGTAGACAAAGACATACACCTTGTCTTCATAGAAAATTAGAACCTGAATGGTTGCATCACTCTGATATGGTAACTAAGCTTACAACTTATACCTACTCCACTGTTATCTTCCTTTATTACATACAGTATAAGCCGTAAAAGTACACCATTGGCTATTTCAGCTATACATATTTATCCCATATGTAATCCGATTTTTTTCACCAACACTCTTTCATAAACGATATAAGCTGCAGTCTATATCCTGGAGCACTCTGATTTCTATAATCTTGAACACTTACATTCTACTCTGGACTATCAATCACCTGAAAAGTATGAAAAACTATGCACTTAGATGGTCACTAATATGGTGACAGATCTATCGCCTCAACTATAATGTTTAACCTCGATAAAAAACAAGATGCTATATGAGTAAAATTTTCGGAATCGGCTGGGCCAAAACAGGGACCACAACCTTAGGTAAGTGCTTCAGAATATTGGGACTCAATCATCAAAGCCAGGACCTTGGACTAGTAAAAGATGTAGGCACAGGTGATTTCTCAAGGATATCAACTCTAGCGGAAAGATATGAAGCGTTTGAAGACTGGCCATGGATTATTTTGTACAAGGAACTGGATAAATTATTCCCTGGTAGTAAATTTATACTTACACAAAGAAATCCTGATTCATGGATTCGTAGTTATAAAAACATGTTATCCAACCAAGGTGATGCTCCTAACGAACTAAACGAAATACGTCGTATTCTTTACGGACTTCCATTCCCTAACATTTCAGAGTCACAATTAATTGAACGATATAAAAGACACAACACCGAAGTTGAACTCTATTTTCGCAACCGTCCAGATGATCTACTTGTTGTTAATTGGGAAGATGGACACGGGTGGAAAGAACTTTGCAAGTTTCTGAGAAAAGATGTACCCAACGCTCCATTTCCACACGCAAATAAAGGCACCTACTCAAGCAATTAATTTTTTATTAACACC